>DJEQ01000124.1:6943-7506 GCA_002431355.1 Oribacterium sp. UBA5894 | reverse complement strand
GAGCGACTGCTCGAAGCTGCCGTGCGGCGCACAGCGCCTGTATCCTCCTCATGTGCCACCGTATGCGGTGCCCTCGGACCCGCCGAACGTGAACCACGCTCATCTGCCGATACCGTGGACGCACCCGTACTGGCTGCTCGCCCCTCGGCAGCAGCACGACGCTCCGCCTCCATCTCCGCCAGATATGGATTACTATGATGTGGGGCCTGCGGGCTCATGGCCTTATCCATGAACTTCCCGGCCATCTCCTTATCATTTACAATTCGATCTTCCAGAGCACGCTGCTCTGCCTCCGCCTCCGCCTGCGTATGCGGGCGACGCGTTTCCTTGCCACTATCCAGTGCCATCTATGTATCCTCATACTGCGAAGCGCAGTTTTCTTTTACTGTTTTCCTAAAAAACTCAGACGATTCTAGCATACTTATTCCGTAATGAAAAGCATGAAGGACGATATCAGATAACGTCCTGGCGGTTAAGCGGCCCGGAGATGGCCGTCAAAAACCACACGGAGA
The DNA here is from genome assembly GCA_002431355.1 of Oribacterium sp. UBA5894. Taxonomy (GTDB): domain Bacteria; phylum Bacillota; class Clostridia; order Lachnospirales; family Lachnospiraceae; genus Oribacterium. Next base: position 6,994 of record DJEQ01000124.1, on the reverse strand, counting down.
GGACGTGCAAAAATCAAAATCGGACCTCGTAGAAGCACTTGGAGTAATTTT
>DJEQ01000124.1:0-6866 GCA_002431355.1 Oribacterium sp. UBA5894 | reverse complement strand
TTGCAGAGGGCCTAGTGCTTCTTGAGGTCCGATTTTAGATTTTTCCGGCCTCGGAGTACTGGTTTCTGACGGCCATCTCCGGACCCTTAAGCCACTATGAAGTTAACTATACTATACCCCATCGTGCTTCATTTAATATGCATTTTTATTTACGAAACCTTTAAAAATGGTGAGGAAAAGGATCTTTACGTCGAGGGACATGGTCCAGTTTTCGATGTACCAGATGTCATACTTCACGCGTTCGTAGATCGAGGTGTCACCGCGAAGGCCGTTGACCTGAGCCCAGCCGGTCATGCCCGGGCGGACCTGGTGCTTGATCATATAGCGGGGAATTTCCTCCTTAAACATCTCGACAAACTGGGTGCGCTCCGGGCGTGGGCCGATGAGCGACATTTTCCCGGCGAGGACATTGAAAAACTGTGGAAGCTCGTCGATGGAGGTCTTCCGGATGAAGCGGCCGATTCGCGTGACGCGTGGGTCCCCTGGGACCGTCCAGCCCTTCTTTTCATCGGCTTCAGTCTGCTGCACCATCGAGCGGAACTTGTACATCATAAACGGTTTGTTATGCAGGCCGACGCGCTCCTGCTTGAAGATGATCGGGCCGGGTGAGGTGAGCTTGATAAGTACGGCAACCACCAGCATCACCGGGCTGAAGAGGACAATGCCGACGAGCGCACCGCAGATGTCGACGGCTCGCTTCGCGGTGGCCTTCACCGGATCCGTGAGTGGCACGTTTCGGATATTGATGACCGGGAGGCCGTCCATGTCCTCCGTCACCGGCTTCGAGTGGATGATATTGTTGTAATCCGGAATGAACTTCGTATGCACGCCGGATTTCTCACAGACGTGGACAATGCCATCGAGCTTCGCATATGCGGCGAGTGGCAGCGTAATCGCGATCTCATCGATGGTGTTCTGCGCGAGGATCTGCTCGAGGTCATGGATGCGTCCGACCACCCGGACCCCCTTATAGCTTTCTCCGACGTCGGCAATGTCATCCACGATGCCGTAAATGTGATAGCCCCAGTCTGGATTTCGGCGGCAGGCGTCGATGAACTGGTCCGAGGCATCGGAGAAACCGACCAGCATGACGTGCTTCTGGTTGAAGCCCTTGCGCCGAAGGCGTGACAGAATGAAGCGGATGCCGAAGCGTTCGATCGTCGTCAGGGTGATGTCGATCACCGAGAAGGCGACGAGCATCCGGGTGGAGAAGTTTCCGAAGTACCCCGAGCGGCGAAAGGCGAAAAGGACCGAGGTCAAAAGCATGAGGCCGACAGCATTGGCCTGACAAATATGCCAGAGCTCAGCCCGCTTCGAGTGGGTCCGCTTCGGCTCGTACAGGTGGAAGGTCCAGTAAAGAAGGAGGTACACCGGGACGATCGGAAGGAGCGCCGCGAAGTACACCTGCGGTGGAAGTACGCCATGGCCGACCGGGAAGATCGGCCGCACGATGGTCAGAAGCCACGCGAGGGCGTAGGACGCGCAGATGATGAGCACGTCGAGAAGGACGTGAAGTTCATTTAAAAAACGCTGGTTATCTTTAATCATAGTAGTTTTCTAACATGTATTCCGTCGTACTCAGAGAAATACGCAATTATATACGCAATTACTGTGTTCCGGCGTCGGGGCCGTCCCAGACGATGCCCTTCAGGAGGGCGTAGTGCATGGGTTCGCCGACCTTTTCTTCCGTGAGGTCCTTCAGGGCGAAGTTGGCCTTTCGGAAGGTGAGCGCCGGGCTGTAGTATGGGTCGCCGTCGCGGAGAATGTCCTTCCAGGTGGTGCCGAAGGTGAGGATTTCCGAGTGGAAGCGAGCGAGCTTCTCCGGGGTGTCTTCCATGCCGCGGGACTTCGATTCGTAGTGGTAGAACTTCGCATATGGGTCATATACCACGAGCTTTCCGAGCGCCCGGACCTTCATGCAGAAATCCACGTCGTTAAAGGCGACGGCGAGCTTCTCGGTGAAGCCACCGACCTGATCGAAGAGGCTTCGCTTCGTGAGGAGGCAGGCCGCGGTGACGCAGGAGTAGTCCTGGATGCACTTTGCACGGTGCATGTAACTGAGCTCCGAGTCGTGGGTGCGGACGAAGGCTGCCCCGGCAATGCCACCCATGCCCATGATGACGCCGGCATGCTGGATATCCTCATCCGGGTACAGGAGCCGCGCGCCGCAAATGCCAACGTCCTCGCGCTGCACGTAGCCGATCATCTCATCAAGGGAATCCGGGTCAATTTCTTCAATGTCGTTGTTCAGGAACAGGAGGTACTCTCCATGCGTGAACTGAACGCCGTCGTTGTTGATGGCCGAATAGTTGAATGGGCCATCCCACTTGACGACCTTCACCACCGGTTTCTCCAGAAGCGTGGATGCTGAGCTGTGATACAGGGAATCAGCTTCTGTATCCGAAGGCGCTGCCGAAGTCACCTGCGCAGCGAAGCCTTCCGGCAGTTCCTCAGGGAAGTGCTGCTTCAGCCCCTCATAATACGTCCAGGTCTCCGGCTGATCCGAGTTGTTCTCGACGATGATGAACTCGAGGTTCTTATAGTGTCCGGCCGCCAGTGAGGTGATGGCCTTATCAAGGTCCGCAGTATGGTCCTTGTTCGGGATCACGACGGAGATCAGCGGCTGCGTGTTCGCATAAATCGGATGGTAGAAGCCGTAGGTGATGCCCTGCTCGACCTTCACGATCGGGAGGCCAATGCGTCTGCAGTGGTCATATACCGCCCGCGCACCGGCCTCGAAGGCATACAGCTTCGCCTCCGGGTGCTGCGCAGTGGACGCCTGATGGGCGCGCCAGTGGTACAGCACCTGCGGGATGTGAATGATGTTGCTGCTCGTGAAGCGGCCCTGCCGAAGCAGGGTCTCATCGAGGGCGGAAAGGTCCTCCTTCTCCATTTCCTGCGCCTTCTCGGTCGCGCGGAGAATGAGGTCATAGTCCTGGGCGCCGTCGTAGGCCTTTCGCTCATAAACCTTCTGGCCGTCTGCATTGGCCTCGGCAATCGCGTCGAGCAGACTGCGGCGTGCGACGAAGAGGTGACAGATATAATTCACTGAGCGAAGCAGGTCTGGATTAAAGTCGGTCTTAAAATGCGGCTCGAAGTAATAGCTGTCCTCGAAATCGATCTTATCCTCATCGGAATAAAGAATCTGGACGTCTGGACGCGCATTGATCACGCGGACACACTCGTAGAGGGCCTGCGGCTCGAGCTCGTCGTCATGGTCTGCAAGGACAATGAAATCGCCGCCTGCCATGCGGATGGCGGCATTGGTGTTTTCAGCAATGCCGAGGTTTTCCGTGAGCAGCTGGTAGTGGAAGCGAGGATCGGCCGCAGCATATTCTGCGAGCACCTCCTTCGGTGCACGACCGCTGTCTGGGTCCTGCTGAATGTTCTCATACGGCGTCGCGTCCACAAGACAGACCTCGAAGCGTCCATAGGTCTGGTTTCGGATGGAATCCAGCATGCGGCGAAGAAACTTTTCCGGCGTAGCATAGACGGGAATCACGATGGAAAAGAGTGGCTGCAGGGCGAAGTCTCCTGCGGTTTTCCGCTGCTTCTGAAGCTCGTCCTCCGTCATGCGTACCTTTTTATACCACTCGTTGTAGTCGTAATCCTCCTGGATATTCTGGATCTTGTGCACGGATTTCTTATAAAGGGCACGGACACCATGCTTTCGGAAGTAGTCCCACGCCACCTCCACGGTCTCCCAGTGGAACAGGGACAGCAGCTTCTCGCGCTTTCGATGGGCCACGGAGTTGAACTCCTCGAGGATCGCATCCGTAAACTTCACACGGCGGGTCTTTCCTTCAGCCTGCAGGAGAAGCACACGGGTATCTCCCTTTTTATATGGCGTGTGCACGGCGAACCCGAGCTCGCGCTGCACGGCACCGTGGGTCTTCACATAATCTGTGAAAAAGGCATTGACCACCTCATCACGGCGTACAGACGACACGGTCGTGCCTAGGACAGGCTGTCCCTTCGGATCCACGACCGTGAGCTTCACTTCTTCTTCTGGATTCGAGCCGAAGGCCCAGCCCTGAAGCAGGAGTTCTCCCTCCCGCGCCAGCGCGATATCGATCTTATAACGTAACATACTATTTCCTTCTGATGTAGATGCGACGCCGTCGTGCGTCATGCGCACGGCATACTGAAAAGCCGTGCGAAATCGAGCCTCTCCGCCGTCGTGGGTCGCGGGCAGTTCACTCCTGCCCTGTCGCGGTTCGTTAAGCCTGCGCGGAGTCCGTCCTGTCCGCATTGGCCTCGGTCTTCGAGGCATCCGCCATGCCGTCAATCATCGCGTCTTCTGTAAAGTTCAGGCGCTCCTCCTCCACGACGAGCGGGCGGCGCATGACGCGCTGGTTGATGCTCAGGATGTACTCGCCGAGCAGGCCAATGAAGAAGATCTGCACGGAGCCGAGGAAGAGCATGCCGATCAGCATCGGGGCCATGCCCGCCGGGAAGCGATCCCACCAGATGAGCTTCATGATGAGGTAAACGACCGCGATCAGCATGCTGAGGGCACTGCAGATCGCGCCGAAGAAGACGGCCATGCGGAGGCCGACCTTCGTGTAGCTCGTGAAGCCAAGCATTGCGGCGTCGTAGAGCGTGTAGAAGTTGTTGTGCGTAATGCCCGCGCGGCGCTTCGGCTGGGTGTATGGGATTTCCTTCCGATGGAAGCCGAGCTCCGCGACGATGCCACGGAGAAACGGCGTCGGATCATTGAGCTGCCGCATGACCTCGATGAAGGCGTGATCGTAGAGGCCGAAGCCCGTGAACTGCGCGATCTGGTCGACGGAGGACATTTTCTTAATGAGCTTATAGTAGAGGCCACGGAGGGCGTACATGAGCGGATTTTCCTTCGAATGCGTCTTTACGCCAATGGCGATCTTATAGCCCTCCTCCCAGGCCTTTACAAACTCTGGGATCATCTCGACGGGATCCTGGAAGTCGGCCGCCATGAGGACGGTTGCATCCCCGGTCGACTGCAGCATCGCATAGTATGGGCTGTTGAACTGACCGAAGTTTTTTGCATTGAAGATGGCCTTCACCTGTGGGTCGCGGGCACAGAGGCCACGGATCAGCTCCCGCGTGCTGTCGTGGGAGTCATTGTCGATGTAGAGAAGTTCATATCGATACGCAGGAAGCTTCGACGCAAACATGCTACGAAGGGCTTCATAGAGCGGGACGACATTTTCCTGCTCGTTATAGCATGGAATTACAATGCTGATGGTTTTCAAAATCGTACTCTCCTGATGTGAGGTGGAATGGGTGGGCTTTTCGGCGCAGGTCCTGGTCCCGTGCTGAGTGAAGGGACGCACGGAGTTCTTTCTCTGATGCCTGGGCGTCCCATACCTATATTTTCAACTTTCCTATGTATAACCAGTTCTTTCTCTGATGCCTGGGCATCCCACCGGAATTTTATCTATTCTACACGCTAAAGAATGGTGTGGCAAGGAGGATTGCGAAAGGGGCGGCCGAGCAGTTTAAACGAACGTGTTGCTGTACGCTTATATCTCCACTGCAATTTTGATGGCCCTTCGTTCTTTCATATCCTCGATGGCATGGGCGATCTGTTCGATGCCTTGATACCGTTTCGTGATAAACATCGATGGATGAACCCCGGCTGTCTGCACAAGATGCATGACACGCTCGAGATTCGCGCGCCCGCCCTTACTCAGGGAAAATTTCAGGGTCTTTCCCGCCATGCCACGCCCGATGGAAAACTTCGGGATCTGGATGCTGTCAATGCAGGCGTTCAGCGGGGTGGCGTGGATTCCGCCGTGCGATGGCGTCTCGGACAGCGTTGCATAGGCATCTCTGCTGGAAGCTGTTTCGCGGGTACCACCGTGTGTCGGCTCCTCGCATGCGGTAGCATAAAGGTCATTGTGCACTTGGTCCTCACACGCAACGCGAAGGTTGGACTTCTCCCTCTGGTTCATGGCCTCCAGTGCCGCGACCTCTGCGTCCTGCGCATCCAGCTCTGCGCCGTAATACATGACGTTTGACACAACGCCCGTCCCGTACTTCACCATATCGATGGCCTGTGGGAAGCTTAAATCACTGCCACCGCAGATCAGGACCTTATCGGAACCCTTCGTCTTCGTTTTCGTGAGGACATAGTTCACAACCGCGGATCCCGTGGAGTTTGCCAGCGGATGCATGCCCTCTGGCAGTGGGCAATGCAGGCTTCGGTAGTTCAGCACTTCGATGTGACAGCTGGTCTGCGATCTTAACTCTTCTTCGGATGAACCTGCGACAGAGGAGTTCGACGATGCGCCTGCGGTGCAGTCCTGCCTTGCATGGATTGCTTCCTCCAAGGTCGACGACGCGGCTGCAGCTGTCGCACTCGACGTGCTTCCGGATGCCAGGTTCACCGCCTGTGCCACTTTGCAGGCCACTGCCGCGCATGGCGTGGCCTCGTCCGAAGCTGTCGCACTCGGTACCTCTGCGAGAAGCTCCGCAATGTGAACATTGTCCGGACGAGAGCCGACCGCATAGATGGTGCGGGCCCCTGCAAGCCTCGCGCCAAGGATGGCCGCGAGGCCGATCGCACCGATGCCCATGACGACGACGGTGTCCCCCGGCTTCACACCGGCTTCCTCCACGGCCGTAAAGCCGGTCTGCACGACATCTACGCACATGAGGGCGTCCTCGAGCGAAAGACCATCCGGGATATGGGCGAGGTTTCGGTCTGCATAAGGGAGATAAAACAGCTCCTGAAACGCGCCATCGATGGTATTGCCGAGCATGTGCGCGCTGAAGTTATGGCCTGCGTGCGCGTAGTTCTCCTCCACATCCGGCTGGCTCCAGTCCGGGGTAATGGCGGATACGGCGACGATCTCGCCAACATGGAAGTCCTTCACCTCAGC
>DJEQ01000098.1 GCA_002431355.1 Oribacterium sp. UBA5894 | reverse complement strand
TTTTTTTGGCTGGAACCAAAAAATCACCACAAGTCCTTGTTTATGGGACTTGTGGTGATCTTATGCTTACTCGAGTTCGATCGTTCCAGGCGGTTTACTCGTGAGATCATAGAATACACGATTCACACCCTTCACCTCGTTAATGATTCGGTTCATGCATTTCTGCAATACTTCAAATGGGATGTTGGTAACCTCTGCGGTCATAAAGTCATCCGTTTCAACTGCGCGCAGTACGACGGCATAATCATAGGTGCGGAAATCGCCCATGACACCCACGGAGCGAACATTGGTCAATGCAGCAAAATACTGACTGATCTGACGATCCAAGCCTGCTCTGGCAATTTCTTCACGATAGATGGCATCGGCATCCTGTACAATGCGCACCTTTTCCGGCGTCACTTCACCAATGATCCGCACACCGAGGCCTGGCCCTGGGAATGGCTGCCGATAGACCAGATACTCTGGAAGACCCAGCTGTAAGCCCACACGACGCACCTCATCCTTAAAGAGCAGACGCAGCGGTTCAATGATTTCCTTAAACTCAATGTCCTTCGGAAGACCTCCGACATTATGATGCGACTTAATCACTGCACCCTTACCGAGTCCAGACTCAACCACATCCGGATAAATGGTACCCTGGCACAGGAAATCCACTGCGCCAATTTTCTTCGCTTCGCGTTCAAATACACGGATAAACTGCTCACCAATGATCTTTCTCTTTTTCTCTGGCTCTGTGACACCCTGCAGTCGTTCAAAATACTCTGGTCCTGCATTCACACGAATGAAATTGAGATCATACTGACCCTTCGGTCCAAAGATCGCCTCGACCTCATCTCCTTCATTCTTCCGGAGAAGACCATGGTCTACAAATACACAGGTCAGCTGCTTGCCGATGGCCTTCGCCATGAGCGTTGCGGCGACAGACGAATCCACGCCGCCACTCAGTGCAAGCAGGACCTTTCCATCCTTTACGGTCTCGCGAATCTCGGCAATCTTATCCTGTACGAAGGTCTCCATCTTCCAGTCGCCTGCACACTTACATACCTCGTAAAGGAAGTTATGGAAGAGCTTCGGTCCCTCAACAGAATGCTGTACCTCTGGATGGAACTGCACCGCATAAATCTGACGTGCCGCATCCTCCATCCCGGCCACTGGACAATTTGCCGTATGCGCTGTGATCTGGAAGCCCTTCGGGACCTCGGCGATGTAGTCGGTGTGCGACATCCACATCGTGGTTTCCTCGGAAATCCCATTCAGCACGGAATCCTGTCGGTCCACCAGCACCTTCGTATGCCCATATTCTGAAACCGGGGCGGTCTTGACAACACCCCCCAGCTCATAGGCAATGAGCTGTGCACCGTAGCAAATGCCAAGAATCGGAATGCCCATCGAGAAGATGGCCGGATCAATATGCTGCGATTCTTCCTTATATACCGACTGTGGTCCGCCTGTAAAGATGATGCCCTTTGGATTGAGAGCCTTCAGCTTATCGAGGCCGATGGAAGACGGATGCACCTCGGCATATACCCCAAGGTCACGAATACGTCTTGCAATCAGCTGGTTGTACTGTCCACCGAAGTCCAGTACGACGACGAGTTCTTTTGCCATGATCGCTCCTTTATGTTCTTCTGCTCTCCTGCCGCCTGTCAGCAGGGAAAATGGTCTTCTCGTTATTATAGGCGACCTCCTCTGCATGCGCAAGTCAGGTTTTTGCATGCGTCGTAAAACCACCCCTGCCATGCCGGGATCTTCGGTCCTGTCCTCCGCTTTCTCACGTCCTTTTTTGCTTATACGATATGCAGAAGCTCTATGAGCAGAATCCACGCGAGTCCATAGTAGGTCACCACCGCCACGAGGTCGTTCACGGTCGTGATCAGCGGTCCCGAAGCCACCGCTGGATCCACCTTCACCTTATGGAAGAAGAGTGGGACCAGCGTACCAATCAGACTGGAGATCACGATGGCCACTAAAAGGGAGATGCCAACACAGCCTGAAATCAGAAAGGCATGGGTGAAGTCATATCCCTTAAACATCACAATGTAGATACCGAGACAGAGAATCGCCAGACCCCCCAGGATGGAGCCATTACAAAATCCAATCTTCATTTCTTTTCCGATTAAATGAAGTTTGTCCTTGGCATCCAGATTCTCATCCATCAGCACACGAATCGTCACCGCAAGTGACTGCGTGCCCACATTGCCCGCCATATCGAGAATCAAGGACTGGAAGCAGATCACGATGGGCAGAATCGCCACGACGCCTTCGAAGGCGCCCACTACCGATGACACCACCATCCCGAGGAAGAGCAGAATGATCAGCCAAGGGAGCCGCTTCTTCACACTGTCCTTCGTCGTCTCATTGAGGTCCTCTTCTGCGGACAAACCAGCCAGCTTTGCATAATCCTCGCTGATCTCATCATCCACGGCTTCCGTCACATCCTGCGCTGTAATGATACCGATGATCTTCCGATCCTGGTTCAGCACCGGGAGGGAATCCTCCGCATAGTCCTTGATCTTTTCAATGCTATCTGATATCTTTTCATGATCCATCAGGTACGGATAGGAATCAATGATGATGGAATCGAGCGACACATTGTCTCGGGCAATGATGAGGTCCTTCAGATGAATGGCGCCATAGTACCGCTTCCGATCATCCACCACATAGATGATGGAGATATTGTCATTCTCTCCGGCCTGCTCGATCAGCTCATGCATGGCTTGACGAATCGTCAGATTCTTCCGTACGCGGATATAGTTGGTCGTGATCAGACTTCCGATCTCATCCTCATCGTAGGAATCGATCAGACGAATCTCGGTCTTCGTTTCATCATTGATCATCGGACGCAGCTTGACCTTTACACTCTCGTCAATATCCTCCCAGAGATCAAACACGTCGTCGGCATCCATTTCGTTGATAATCTCAGCCAGTTTGTCAATGCCGATTTCTTCAATATAGATAGATGGATTGTCAATATAGGAAATGATGTCCGCCATCCACTCAGCATCCAGCGCACTGTAGAGAAGATTTCGCTCGGCACGGTTCATCAGCTCGAGGCTCTGAGCAATGTCATTTGCATGATAGCCGCGGAGCTCCTCCCGCATTTCCTCCAGCGTCCTGGAAGAGCGCACGATATTTACAATCTCCTCTGCAAAAACTGGTTCCTTTAAAACTTCCTTCATCTTATGAAGCCTCCTTTCGCCCAGAAAAAAGGGCACAAAAAAACACCGTCACAAAACTGTGCACACGAAGAAGTTGTGATTTCAGTTTCGACGATGGTAAAGGCTTCTACACGATACAGGCGACGAACAATCCTCTGTCAAAGAAGGCAAAGCAATTCCCAGCCTGACCGTATATAAGCCTGGTCCCATCGTACCATGTACTTCGACTTTGACCGTCACAACTGTCCATATACTTTTCCTCCTTTGTCAAAATGCCACTTGACTATAGCATCATCTTCATCTTCATTCAAGCAAAGTTCTTGTAAAACCGACGCACGATTCTCCATTCTGGCTACACTCCTACAGTATCTCTCTCCTTCTCGAATTCATCATTTCCAGCGTCATTTTCCCACTAAAAAACCGTCGAGGAAATCCCCGACGGTTTGAATGATTCAAATTACAGCATGATGTACTTCAGAACAAAGAGCACAGCCAGTACATACATCAGCGGTGTGACAGACTTTGCCTTGCCTGCCAGTACGTGCAGAAGTACATAGGAAATGATTCCGAGAGAGATACCCTCTGAAATCGAATACAGGAACGGCATTGCAAAAATCGCAATGTAGGCTGGAATAGCCTCGAGAAGATCATCCCACTGTACCTTGACCACCTGCTGAATCATCAGGAAGCCAACGATCACCAGCGCCGGAGCCGTTGCAAAGCTCGGAATCGACAGGAAGATCGGTGAGAAGAACAGCGCAAGCAGGAAGAAGATACCTGAAACCACGGCTGTCAGACCACTGCGGCCACCCTCGGCGATACCGGAGCTGGACTCAACGAAGGTGGTAATGGTTGAGGTACCAAGGCAGGCACCGACCATCGTACCGACGGAATCCGCAAGCAGTGCGCCCTTGATGCCAGGCAGCTTTCCGTCCTTATCCAGCATATCCGCCTTCGATGCACAGCCGATCAGGGTTCCCAGTGTATCAAAGATATCCACAAACAGGAACGCAAACAGTACGGAGAAGAAATCCAGTGGATGCTCCAGGATGATCGAGAAATCAAACTTGAACAGCGTTGGTGCCAGAGAAGCCGGCATCGAAACAACACCAGACGGAATCAGGCTATAGAAGCCGGCATCTGGATCTGGAACATAGAGGCCCGTGAGCTGGCAGAGAATACCCAGGAACCAGGTGACGAAAATTCCGATGAGAATATTGCCCTTGACGCCCTTAATCACGAGATATCCTGTAATGATGATACCGATCAGTGCAAGCAGAACCGTGATACCCTCTGAATTAAAGGTGCCGGACTTTACCGACTGTGAAAAGCTGAAAATGGTGACGAGTGTCGAGGAATCCACTGCAATGTGTGCATTCTGCAGACCGATGAAGCAGATGAACAGACCGATACCTACGGAAACACCATACTTCAGTGTCTGTGGGATGGCATTGAAGATCGCTTCACGCACATTGGTCAGAGACAGAAGGATGAAGATCAGGCCCTCACCGAAGACCGCTGTCAGTGCCACTTCCCATGAGTAGCCCATACCGAGTACGACAGTGTAGGCGAAGTAAGCATTGAGTCCCATACCTGCAGACAGCACAAACGGAAGGTTTGCGAAGAATGCCATGCAGAAGGATGCAAGTGCAGACGCCAGTGCGGTCGCTGTGAAGATCGCGCCAGAGTCCATGCCCGTCGCACCGAGAATGCTCGGGTTTACGGCCAGAATGTAGGCCATGGTCATGAATGTCGTAATACCGGCAATCATTTCGGTACGAACATCCGTACCCTTTTCTTTCAGCTTGAAAAACTTTTCCATACGAAAATAGCCTCCTTGTTTTTAGCAGTGCAGCGCTGAAACTGCATCCGCCATCCTTTGGTTACCTAAGACAGGTGCTGGTAGTTTGGCAATTAAAACAGTACCCATCTCCCCCTGAAAAAAAGAACAGCTCTAGTGTAACACACTGCTACATTAATTTGTAAGAAAAATGAAAACGTTTTCATATTTTCGGCGAAATCAATACGATTCACATGGGAAATGGATCCATGCTGATCTTTTTTGTTACAGCTTTGTAAATTATCTGTGAAATAAAGCGCTGGTTTATTTACAAAAAAGGCCAAATTCGATAGAATGTGTGTACCAGTCAAGAAAACCTGTTTTCATGGTTCTTTGGTATCGGTTCAGATCTTTGTCTGGCAGCACTTTGATAAGTGAATATGGGCTAGTACCGGTTTCGACGGGGATGATGCAGCTTTAGAAGCTATCCGAAAGGCAGTTGCGTTAAACTTCAAACCTAAATATAAACGCTAACAATAACGAATTAGCATACGCAGCCTAAGCGCTGTGTGGTCAGCCTTGATGCACTCACACATTGAGAATCTGGCCTCATCTATGTGAGAAACGACGTGAAGAGTTTCTCCTCTTCACGGGCGTATTCAGAGAATACCGGCTGTAAAAGGACGTGCACATCCTTTTACAGTGGGGAATCCTTAAAGTGTACTATGATAGTAGAAGGAGAGGGAATTCATTTTCGGACACGGGTTCGACTCCCGTCTGGTCCATGAACAAAAGAGCCTTGAAAATACGTCAAATTCCACGGAATGATGTGCTTTCAGGGCTCTTTTTCCGTTTCTGAAAATCATTTCCAGTAATCTTAAAATCACCAGTAAATAAGTTAAGCCGCCATCTTTTATGAATTGGTACACATTTTTTCTTCTATATTTATTTCACAGCTATAGTACTATACCGCTCCGTAAGTTACTTTATTCGAGCCCAGCCTATAGAATTCCTTATAGAGCATCATGACTCGAAGCAAGGAGCAGTGGAAACTATGGCAAATTATTCTTCGCCACGTGCAAAGCATAAAGAAAATACGGTGTATACCGAGGATCCGATCTTTAACAACCGCGATTACCACTTCGACTGGGAGCGATTCGGAAAAACCATGAAGCGACTTCGCCTCGAGGCACAGCTGACACAGGACGATCTCGCGGCTATTACCGGCATCTCCAGTTCCATGATCTCTCAGTTTGAAAATGCCTATCAGAGCAAGCAGCAGAGTACTCCGAAGCATCCGAATCAGGATCAGCTCGTGTGCATACTCCATGCGCTGAAGGTGGATGCCAATGCACTCTTCGAAAGCAATCTCACCATGCCGACCATGTCTGAGCGCGATCAGGCTGTGGAAGAGCTCGTCAACGAATTTCGTCTGATGCTGAAGCAGTCGGATTTCTACACGCACTATGACGAGTCTCAGGCATCTGCTTCGAAGAAGCGAGACCCACAGGAAAAGCTCTACTTCAAAGCCTGGCAGGAGAAGGCGGTGGCGGAACGAAAGCCGCGGCAGTGAGTTTTCTCTCAGGCACCGTAATCAGCATCTTCAAAAAAGGCAGGTCGGCGAATGACTGGACTTCGATCCAGCCGTTCGCCGACCTTTTTAAGTTTTACCATTTATTTTTTCAGATACTGCTTGATGTAATGACCAGTATAGGATTCCTTTACCTTCGCAACCTCCTCTGGTGTACCTGTCGCAATGACAGTCCCGCCACGGTCTCCGCCCTCCGGGCCGATGTCAATGATATAATCCGCACACTTGATTACATCGAGATTATGCTCAATCACGATCACCGTGTTGCCATTCTCTGCGAGACGATCCAGCATCACCACCAGCTTATGCACATCGGCGAAGTGAAGCCCTGTGGTCGGCTCATCCAGCACATAGACCGTCTTTCCCGTCGGTCGACGGCTGAGCTCCGTTGCCAGCTTGATGCGCTGTGCCTCACCACCAGAGAGCTCGGTGCTCGGCTGGCCGAGCTTCACATAGCCGAGGCCAACATCGTACAGGGTCTGGATCTTTCGTGTAATGCTTGGCACATTTTTAAAAAACTCGAGCGCCTCTTCCACGGTCATCTCCAGTACATCGTAGATGCTCTTCCCCTTATATTTCACCTCCAGCGTCTCACGATTAAAGCGCTTTCCGTTACATACCTCACACGGGACATAGACATCCGGAAGGAAATTCATCTCAATCTTCACGATGCCGTCCCCCTGACAGGCCTCACAGCGGCCACCCTTTACATTAAAGGAAAAGCGTCCCTTGCTGTAGCCACGCGCTTTTGCATCCGGCGTACCCGCAAAAAGATCGCGGATCATATCAAAGACGCCCGTATAGGTTGCCGGATTCGAACGTGGCGTGCGTCCAATCGGCGACTGGTCAATGGCAATGACCTTGTCGAGCTGTTCCAGACCCTCGATGGACTGGAAGCGTCCAGGAATCGTACGTGCACGATTTAAGCGCTTCGCCAGGGTCTTATACAGAATTTCGTTCACCAGGGAAGACTTTCCTGAGCCTGACACACCGGTCACGCAGGTGAATACCCCGAGTGGAAAGCGCACATCAATGTTTTTCAGATTATGCTCGCATGCGCCCTTTACCATAAGCCAGCCGGTCGGCTTCCGCCGTTTCTTCGGTACGGCAATCTTCCGCTTTCCGCTCAGATACTGTCCGGTAATGCTCCGCGGATTCGCCATGATTTCTTCAGCAGTTCCCGTCGCAACGACCTCACCACCCTCGGATCCGGCGCCCGGGCCGATGTCGACAATGAAGTCAGCAGCACGCATGGTATCCTCATCATGCTCCACGACGATCACGGTATTCCCGAGATCCCGAAGATGCTTGAGCGTTGCAATCAGTCGATCATTGTCCCGCTGATGGAGGCCAATGCTCGGCTCATCCAGGATATAGGCCACGCCTACAAGGCCGGAGCCGATCTGGGTGGCCAGACGGATGCGCTGTGCTTCGCCACCGGAAAGGGTCCCCGCTGCCCGGCTCAGTGTCAGATAATCGAGTCCGACATCCAGCATGAATTTGATGCGGTTTCGAATCTCCTTCACCACCTCATCCGCAATCGTATGCTGCATCGGGGTGAGCTGCAGCTTCCCAATCCAGTCATAAAAGCGTTCAATGGACAGCTCTGTTGCCTGGTAGATATTGAGATCCCCAACGGTGACAGCGAGACTCGAGGCCTTCAGTCGAGCGCCCTTGCAGGCCGCACATGGTGTGATTCGCATGTACTGTTCATAGTCGGCACGCATCCGCTCCGAGAAGCACTCACGATAACGGCGGTTGACATTGGCCAGCAGGCCTTCAAACGGCACATGATGTACATTTCCCTTGCCAAACTGGGATTCATAATGGACGGTCACCTTCTCACCCCTCGTACCATACAGAAGGATGTCACGAATCTCTGCCGGATAGTCCCGGAACGGCGTGTCCAGACTGAAATGATAGGCCTCACTGAGTGCCACCAGCATTGCATGCGTAAAGCTGCCCTCGTCCTTCGAATTCAGCCAGCCAACGACAGAAATGGCGCCTTCGTTAATGCTCAGACTCTCATCTGGAATCATCAGGGAAAGGTCAAACTCCATCTTGTAGCCGATCCCACTGCACTCCGGGCAGGCGCCGAACGGGTTATTGAAGGAAAAGCTGCGTGGCTCAATTTCCTCGATGGAGATGCCACAGTCCGGACAGGCAAAGCTCGTCGAAAAATTCACCGGCTCCCCTCCAATGACATCCACCGTCAGCTGTCCGCCCGTCAGACTCATCACCTGCTCAATGGACTCCGTGAGACGCTTCTCCACGCCCTCGCGCACAACAAGGCGATCCACCACAATCTCAATGGTGTGACGGACGTTTTTCTCCAGCGAGATTTCCTCCGACAGCTCATACATATTTCCATCGATACGGACACGCACATACCCGGAGCGACGTGCGCTCTCGAGCACCTTCTCATGCATGCCCTTCTTTCCACGAACGATCGGAGCCAGCAGCTGGATGCGGCTGCCCTCCGGCATGAGCATCAGCTGATCCACGATCTCATCCACCGTCTGACGCTTGATCTCCCGTCCACACTTCGGACAGTGTGGCGTACCGATACGTGCATACAGAAGACGCATATAATCATAGATTTCCGTTACCGTGCCAACGGTCGAACGCGGATTTCGGTTCGTCGATTTCTGGTCAATGGAAATCGCAGGGCTCAGGCCCTCGATCAGGTCCACGGCCGGCTTCTCCATCTGCCCCAGGAACTGTCGTGCATAGGAGGACAGGGACTGCATGTAGCGTCGCTGACCCTCTGCATAAATCGTATCAAAGGCAAGCGAAGACTTTCCAGATCCGGATAATCCGGTCATGACGACCAGCTCATCCCGCGGAATGTCGACGTCCACATGCTTCAGATTGTGCTCACTGGCACCCCGAATCTTGATATAATTCTTGCCCATACTGTCTCCTCAAAAAATAATCCGACAAACACTTGTTTGTCGGATTATTTTATCACGCTTTAAAATAATATTCAACACTTCCGAAGAAAGAGCAGAATACGCTCCGTAATGAGCCCGGCCAGCACTCCGATCAATGCACCCGCCACAACACCGGCCACCATCAGCACCGGAAGATAGTACAGAAGCACCGGACTGTGCAGGAGTGCCATGGCAGCCAGAAGCTGACCCACATTGTGCATCACACCTCCCATGAGACTCACCACGGTGCGGTGAAAGCCCCCAATCCTTCGGAGAAGCAGCATGGTAAGGAAGCTCAGCGCAAAGCCGGAAAACGAGTATGCCAGCGTCATGGTATTCCCGAACATGAAGCTCACGAGGAGTATCCGCAGGACGCTGATGATGAGGGTCGGCAGTCCACCGATCGAATAGAGTCCGATCATCGTCACGATATTCGGAAGCCCGAGCTTCACCCCCGGCACCCCGATATTGATGGGAATCATCGCTTCCACATAGCTCAGTACCATGGCAAGGGCGAGCAGCATTCCATATAAGCTTGTTTTTCTTGCATTCATTCTCATGGCGCACATTATATACGAAATAAGCGAAAAAGAAAAGACGGCATCCATTCGGATACCGTCCATGCTTCTGTTTAGTTCAAAATACTATTCTTGTAACGATATATGCTTACAATATTAGGTACTTGGAAAAAAATTAAAGCTTTACTACGTTGACTGCCTGAGGTCCCTTAGCGCCGTCCTGAACGTCGAACTCTACCTTCTGGCCCTCCTCGAGAGACTTGAATCCATCTCCAACGAGTCCTGAGTAGTGAACGAAAACGTCCTTGCCATTCTCATCAGAAATGAAGCCATAGCCCTTCTGATTGTTGAACCACTTTACTGTACCTTTCATTGTGTCTACCTCCATAAAATCTGCAGCTTTACTGCTGCACGAAACTCATCTTAGCATAATCAAAATACCGCGTCAATCGAATGTTCATGCGGTACAAGTCCGATGAAGTTCCGGTGAAACGCACGCATACGAAAGGCACCGCGCTCCATTCCGCTACGCTGTCAAAGCCTCGCTTCACTCATCAGTGTGCTGCGGCGAATGCCTTCAGCTCATTCTCCTGATCGATGCGCATGTGGCACTTCTTATACTTCTTGCCGGATCCGCATGGGCAGAGGTCATTCGGGTAGATCTTCTTACCTTCACGGCGAATCGTGTTGGAAGCCTTCTGCTTCCGATAGAGCTCATGACGCTTCTCCTCGCTGAGGATGGCATCCCACTCAGGAAGACCATAAAGCCAGCTTGCCTTCGCCTCCACCATGTTGTAGTACAGCGTCTCTGGATCGATCTCGATCTTTACCTGAGTGTTCTCATCCATGGTGTCAATCGGGTTATGGTAACCCTTTAAGGAATCATCGATACCATCCAGCACGCCGGTAAAGTGGAAAACATCGATGTGGAAGTGATCTGCAAGCTCCTTGACCGTGCCCTCATAAACGTGGCTCGGATCCTTCAGGATCTCCTCATAGAAGCCCTTCTCCAGTGCGAAGTACTCCTGCCAGAGTGTCTCCTGCTCTGCCTTGGAAAGACCATTGCCATATGCCTTCGTTCTCCAGGTTTCAAGTAATGTTGCCATAATTTCTCCTTCCCCATCTGAGGGTTCTTTCTATATAAATTCATCTGTGGCAGTCATCCGAAGATGCACGCACACAAAAAGGTCCGTGGACCACACAGAATTCTATACTACCACGGACCCTTTCAAAATTCAATTTTTATTCTGCCAATGCCGACGAAATGGAGGTGCTGACCTGCTCACGACAGCTCGAACGCCTCGACGCCCATGTATCCGGAATGCTCTCGCACTTAGCGAAGATCCGGTGTATAGATCGTATCCATATCATCAAATTCCTGATTCTCACCACCCATGGCCCAGATGAAGGTGTAGTTGTGGGTTGCAGCCGCGCAGTGAATCGACCAGGATGGCGAAATCACGGCATCATAGTTGTGCATTACGAGATGTCTTGTCTCCTGCGGCTCGCCCATGAAATGGAATACAACCTGATCCTCCGGTACCTCGAAATAGGTGTAGATCTCCATGCGACGCTCATGTGTATGCGCCGGCATCGTATTCCATACAGAGCCTGGCTTCAGCTCGGTCATGCCCATGCTGAGCTGCGCAGTCTTCAGCACATCCGGGTGGATGAACTGGTTGATGACACGTGCATTGGCCAGCTCCGGATCTCCACATGGACGATGATTTGCCTCCGCCATCGTAATAAGCTTCGTCTCATAGCTCACGTGAGCCGGTGCAGAAACCATATAGAATTTCGCCGGCTTCTCTGCGTCATCCGAGGAGAACAGAACCTCCTTCGCACCCTTCGTAATGTACAGGCAGTCCTTGTAGCCGAGATGATACTCCGTCCCATCCACCATGATCTTACCTGCACCATCGCCAATGTTAAAGATTCCGATCTCGCGGCGCTCCAGAACATAATGCGTTCCGAAATTTGCCCAGCAGTCGATGCCCTTATCGAGCGGGACCGTCTCATGCACCGGCATACAGCCGAAGGTCACCATACGATCGACGTGAGAGTAAACCGCCACAACCTCGTCTGGCTTATAAAGTCCGGTAATCAGAAACTCATTTCGAAGCTCTTCGGTCGTATACCGCTTCACATCCCTCTGATTTGCACTGTAACGAATATCCATAAAAACCTCCTTGTGCATGGCTTCCCCATGCCTTTCGATTTGAATCTACGTATCTTTCCGGTCCTCTGCACGCATGGAACTTCGCTCCAGTGCCCTCAAGAAGACAAGAATAGTATACTCTAGTTAACCGGTTTTTCAAACGTTTTTTCGTATCATTCCAATGCCTGCACCCGCCCTTCGCCGGATGTATTCAGTGGCCTTCAGGTTCTCACGCCATCCCCGCGCACTAATCCTTCAGACGGGCGCGTTCATCCCCCGAGATGTACTCTTCTGCTTCCATCGGAAGCCCCTTCTTTCCAAGCAGGTGCCGCGTCATACGCTGCACGAAATTCAGGATCACGGCCCACAATGGAACGGCTACAATCATGCCCACGAAGCCGAAGAGACCGCCAAACAGCAGAATGGAGAACAGCACCCAGAAGCTGCTGAGACCAGTCGAATCCCCCAGGATACGTGGCCCCAGGATATTGCCATCGAACTGCTGGAGGACCAGAATAAAAATGAGGAAATAAACGCTCTGAACAGGGCTCGACAGCAGGATCAGAACAAAGGATGGAACGGCACCGATAAAGGGACCGAAGAACGGGATCACATTGGTCACGCCGACGATCACCGATACCAGAAGTGCATACGGCATATTCATGAGGCTCAGGCAGAAAAAGCAGAGACAGCCGATAATGAGAGAATCAATGATTTTTCCAACGATGAACCCGCCGAAGACCTTATTGATATAGGCAAATTCCTCCACCACATGCTTCGCCCACTTTTCCGGAAGCAGCGCAAAGGTCAGCTTCCGGGACTCGCCGAGCATGGATTCCTTAATATTCAGAAGATAGATCATCACAATCAGTCCAATGAAGACATTTTTTACGCCATTGATCACCGACCAGATACCGATGCCCAGCGAGGCCACAATGCTCTGCATGTTCGGCATCAGATGATCCTGAAGGAAATCCATGATATAGCTGTAGGCTGCATTGTAATACTCCTGCACCTCCTCCCGCACCTCGGGATAGTCCTGCAGGTACTTCATCACATTTCGATAGGTCTCGGATAGATTCTGCGGCAGCGTCGCGACCAGATTGGCAATCGAGTCATAGAGCTGCGGGATGATCATGGAAACGAGGCCAACCGCCAGGATTACCACCGTAAGAAGTGCGACCAGCGTTCCGGCGGCACGAGCGATGCCCCGTGCGGCCCCCGATGAAACGAGATGCTTCTGATACTTTCCCTGATTTCCACCGCGCAGGAGATCATGGACCCAGTGATACACCCGGTTATAGATGGGCGAGGTGATATAGGCAATCACCGCACCATAGATAATCGGAGCCAGGATGGAAAAGAGCGCCCCGACAAAGGCACGAATTTTATCAAAGTTTATAAAAAGCGTTGCGACAAAAACACTCGCGGCAATCACAAGAAATGCCGTGATACCCCATCGAATCTGCTGCTCCCACTGTTCTTTCTTCACGGATGATGCTCCTTCATGCAGATGTAATGAACCAGTCAATGTATTCTGCTTCTATGATACATAAAAGCCGAGGGAAAAGCGATGACTTCACAGAAATTTCATGGGCTGCCATCGAGATGTGATTTTGTTTGCCGGGGCTGAGATGCTTCGGGCTGCGCCTGCAAACCTTTTTAAACAACAAAGGCCGACAGGAAATCCTGTCGGCCCAAAATCATGTGATTTTGTCGGAGTAACACCAGAACGCCGTACTACACGCTTGACTCCTAGCTCTCCTGCTAGGTGGGAAACCTCACGTATACCACTATAGTCCTCGTCCCGAAGGGAGGCATTATATTATGCATACAGATATTGGAGCCCCGTAGGTCGTATTTGTAGGTTCAATATGTGCAGCCTCGTACGTCCCAGCTCTTTACTTCTTATCGGAATTATAGCAAAGAGAAAATCGTCAATCAAGTGTCGGTTCACGACTTTCTGTGTATCCAGCCTTCCGTTTTATCCCTCGCCCTGTTCGGTGCATCCGTCATAAATCAGAAGGAGCGTCCCCTCCCGCACCGAGATTTCCGCCTCCGTGCCGACAAATTCGTTGCTGAGGCCGGTCGGCATGCAGTTGTTAAGATCCACCTCGTTCACGATGTACTTAAAGCCCTTTTCCGTAACGCCACGGCAGACATCACTCAGCGACAGCGCTGAAAAATAGCCCTGCATTCCCTTCGGAAAGTGCACCGTCTCATTTCGGATGGCACGCACAAGCTGATGCTCTCCATAAAGATAGCCCTGCATCCCCTGCTGTGCAAGGAAGCCGAGCACCTGCAGGTTCGCGATGGAGTGATCCATCCGCTTTCCCGTACCCCCCACGAGGTGAAAGGCACGATAGCCCTTTTCGATGCCAATGCGTACACATGCGAGCATATCCGGATCGTTCTTAATCGGGTCGATCACCCGTGTTTCCACCCCGTCCAGCTCGATTCGCCGAAGATGATGAATGTACTCCGCCTTTTCCGCATCCGCATAAATATCGAGATCCTTCACCGGTCCCGTCACACCGCGCACGCCCTCCACCTTCATGGAGTCAAAATCCCCGACGATGAGATCCGGTGTGATGTTCAGCGCCCGCAGATTTTCGTAGCCCGCATCGGCCGCGATGACATAGTCCTCCGTCTTCAGCGGAAACGGAAGTCCGAAGAAATCCCCCGCGCCGACGATGATGCAGCGCCCCGGCTTTTCGATCTTTTCTTTTGCAGGACTCATGCTTCCTCCTCCAGCTTCTTCAGCTTTTTCTCTCGCAGGCTCTGAAAAAAGTCACTCATCAGCGCTGCGCATGCATCCCGTTCCACATCCGTCCGCACCTCACAGCGATGATTAAAGCGCTTCTCATGCAGCATGTCCAGCACCGAGCCGCAGCAGCCTGCCTTCGGATTCATGGAGCCTATGACAACCCGTGGTACACGAGCCTGAACGATGGCCCCTGCACACATCGGGCAGGGCTCCAGGGTCACATACAGCGTACAGTCCTCGACGCGCCAGTCCTGCAGCCTTTTACACGCCTGACGAATCGCGAGGATCTCCGCATGCATCAGGGCATTATGGTCCCGGTTTCGCCGATTATAGCCCCGCCCCAGGATGGTCCCCGCTTCGATGCCCAGCGAAGCGGCATGCTGATCGGCCTTACTCGCAGGATTCGTCCCATCATACACGAGGATGCACCCAATGGGCACATCCTCATGCTTCAACGCCTTTCGGGCTTCCCGAATGGCCAGCTTCATATAATATGCATCGCGTTCCGGACCTGCTGCCGGTATCCGTTCTTCCTTCATGCTCTCTTCTGCTTCCTCATGCTCCATATGGGGAGGGCCTTCCACAGCTCTTAGAACACCTCTCCCTCATGCCTTCTTCTGATCCTTCTTAATCAGGATACGAAGAGCCTCGATCGCTGTATGGATGGCCTTATCCGTATCATGCTCAATCTCATTGCTGAGTCCCTGCTTCACACGCTCCTGGTTCGACATGATGAAAAGCACGGCCCCGGCACGCACGTGAAGATACGAGGCTACGGTAAACAGCGCGGCAGACTCCATTTCGGAAGCCTTGCAGCCAAGCTTCAGCCAGGCCTGCCACTTGTTGAGGAGCTCATAGCTCACCGGCAGCTCCTCTGGCTTATGCTGTCCATAAAAGGCATCCTTGCACTCAACCACGCCCACATGGTGACGGAAGCCCAGCTGCTCTGCTGCCTGATTGAGCGCCGTTTCGACTTCAAAGTCCGCAACGGCCGGCCACTCGATCGGCGCATATTCCTTCGACGTACCCTCCATGCGGATCGCACCACTCGCAATCACCACATCTCCTGCCTGTACCTCGAGGTCCATGCCACCGGCCGTGCCGACGCGAATGAAGGTATCCGCGCCACACATATGGAGCTCCTCCATGGCAATCGATGCAGACGGTCCACCGATGCCCGTCGATGTCACCGACACCGGCACGCCATCGAGCGTTCCCGTATAGGTCACATACTCTCGATGATCGGCCACAAAAACCGGGTCATCGAAATACGCTGCGATCTTCTCACAGCGCTTCGGATCGCCCGGCAGAATCACATACCTTCCAACCTGTCCCGGTGCCACGCCGATATGATACATCGTCTTATCCTCTGAATAATTGATCATCGCTTTCACCCTTTTCCTTAAGCCAATGCGGACAGGCGCTGCACTGCACCTGTCCGCTCCTCGTTTTCTCCGTGTGTCTCCGCGGCTTACGCAAGCTCCAGTGCGACACGCATCATCTGATCAAAGCCGACCTGACGCTCATCCGCATTCAGATGCTCATCCCGGATCAGCTGATCGGAAACCGTGAGCATGCAGAGTGCATGCTTATGTGCATAGGCGGCATTCATGTACAGGGCTGCTGCCTCCATTTCCGCTGCGAGTACGCCCATTTTCGCCCAACGCTGATTTACATCCGGACGGGCATCATAGAAAATATCCGAGGACAGAATATTTCCGACCTTGACCGGAACTCCGAGGCGCGCCGCCGCCTCCACTGCCTGCTGCAGGAGACCATAGTCCGCAATCGGTGCAAAGGTTCCAGGCAGCTCGAACTGCTTTCCATAATTGGAGTCCGTACATGCGCCCATGCCAATGATGACATCCTTGAGATTCACCTCTGGCTGAATGGCGCCCGCTGAGCCAATGCGGATCACATTATCAACATCATAAAAATGGAAGAGCTCATAGGAATAGATCCCGATCGATGGCATGCCCATGCCACCGCCCATGACAGAAATTTTCTTTCCCTTATAGCTTCCCGTATAGCCAAACATATTGCGCACGGTATTGAAGCATACCGGATTTTCCAGATAGGTTTCCGCGATAAACTTCGCACGAAGCGGATCGCCCGGCATAAGGACGGTCTTCGCAATATCGCCAAGTTCTGCTTTGTTGTGAGGTGTTGACATAGATTCTCTCCTTTCATGACCTGCGACGCAGGCTCTCCCCTGCTTCGGCATCACTCTGATTCGTGTGTAGGTTTCCTGGGCACAGAGAAGCGTGCCTCGTTCATTTTTGCTTCGCCGCCTGCAACCGACGGCCCGTTTAAAGCTGCACGGTGTCAAATGCACTTTCCGTATCCGCTCCCTGCAGC
The DNA here is from genome assembly GCA_002431355.1 of Oribacterium sp. UBA5894. Taxonomy (GTDB): domain Bacteria; phylum Bacillota; class Clostridia; order Lachnospirales; family Lachnospiraceae; genus Oribacterium. Next base: position 10,247 of record DJEQ01000098.1, on the reverse strand, counting down.
AGATTTGCTGGACCGAAGCCCTCTGGCAGAAGCTGCTCGAGCGTATATGTCCGATACTCGTCCACCGATTTTGCAAGAATAATCTCGAAGCGCTTCGGATCACAGAATTCCATCATCACCTGGCGGCAGATCCCACACGGTGCGCAGAACTGAAGCTCTCCGTCCTCTGGTCCTCCGGTAATGACGATGCGTGAAAACTCCTTCACACCCTCACTGACCGCATGAAAGATCGCGGTACGCTCCGCACAGTTTGCAGCCCCATAGCTTGCATTCTCAATATTGCAGCCACCGTAGACCTGTCCGTTTTTCGCGAGCAGCGCTACACCCACATGAAAATGGGAATAGGGTACATAGCTGTACTTTCTCATCTCCAGTGCTTTTTCAATCAGATCCTTCAGCTCCGTTTTATTTGTATTCTCTGTCTTCATTCCTTGATGTTATCCTTTCAGCCCAGGCCGTCATTGAACGTCTCTACGGAAGCGTCCCTGCGCTTAAGCATTTCTGTCCTGGTGTCTTGTTATTATATCATATTCTTTTCATATATCCGATAGGAAGAAATAGACAACAGAAAAAGGAGCCCGCCCCGAAGGGCCGCGACTCCTTGTGCATCCTCGATGCTTCTTAAATTCCGTGCTTGTATTTTTCCGGCAGCTGCTCGATCGTCTGCCACTTCTGCATGGCCTCCTCGAGCGTCATGCCCTCGGCCACCGCGTCACGACGGCAGGCATTGACCGCCTGGATCTCCTTCATCTTTGCGCCCGTCAGGGAATAGCCCTTCATGGCGATGAGCGTCGCAATCCACGCAAGCATCGGAATGATGCAGAACAGCACGAGCACCACCATGTTCATGCCCGGCGCATAGGGATCATACTGTGTCGGCAGGCTTTCGAGTCCGATCACACTGACGGCAATGCCAACGACCGTCGCAGAAAGGCTCGATACGAGCTTATCCACCAGGCTGAACAGAGTACCCATAATGCCCGGAATGTAGTTGCCCGAACGATAGGTCTCGTAATCGGAGCAGTCGGCCACCATCGGGATCGGCATATCTGCCGTCGCATAGTAGGCGCCATAGCCGATGCCAAAGAAAGCAATGAAGAGAATCGTATACAGGTTGATGGAGAACCCATGCTCGCCCATGATGGACAGGGTGAAGGCATCGCCATGCCCCCACAGGAGCAGCAGCACCAGCACACCGACATAGCAGATCAGTGCCACACTCACATACTTCATAAGGCTCGCCTTCTGGCCCTCCTTCTGGCTCGTACGCACGGTCAGCAGGAAAAACGGCACACTGAAGACATAGCCGAGTACCATCATCGGCAGATAAAGTCCATCATAGTTTCCCATCATGCAGCCATAGAGCATGCAGAGGACAGTTGTATTCGTCGCAATGGAAAGGGCCAGCTTGCAGCCTGCGCCCGCCACCATGAGACGCTGCATCGGTGTGTTGTTCTTCAGAATCTGTACATATTCGCGGAGCTTGACCTTCTCGGTCTTTCCACCGATGCCGAAATACTTCGGCTGATCCTTTTCCCAGATACCGATGACCGCAAGAAGGGTCAGGAGAATCGAGATGACAACTCCCACCGGGGCCAGGGTGCGGAAGAAGCCGGCGGATGCATAGCCGCCCTCATAGTTTCGCGCGAGGATCGGTGCAAAGAACTGCATCGCGCCCATGCCGAGGAGGGAGCCCACGGTGTTGAAGATCGTGAACAGCGGGCGCTGCTTCGGATCGCTGGTCAGAACGGTCTGCCCGGATCTCGTGCAGCTCGTCTGGAAGGTATAGCCAATGACCCAGACCGCATACAGCATAACGAAGGCCACGTAGCGAAGCGCAACCGCCTCGGACGGAATCAGCGGTGTCAGGCAGTACAGCGTAAGGATGCTCAGCGCCATGATGAGGTTGCCAATGACCATGAACGGACGGAACTTACCAAACTTTCCGTTCGTGCGGTCCATCAGGGTGCCAATGATCGGGTCCGTAACGGCATCGAAGAGACGCATTCCTGTGACCATCACCGAGGCAAACAGCATGGACAGCGCCAGTACCTTACTGCCGAAGGTTGCAATATACGAAAGCACCAGCACGTAATATACGTTCGTTGCGCCGTTGTTCAGTGGGAACAGCACAAGCTGGTAGGTTTTGGCGCGGTTCAGTCCCGCCGCCGATGTTTTTTCACTCATCCATTTCTCCTTTAGAGACAGGGGTCGTATTTTCTTCGTCCTTCTTTGCAAGCTTCTGGAGCTTCAGTGCAACGGAGAGACGCCATGCGCTGAGCGCGGTCAGTACTGCAAAGAGTCCGATCAGCGCATAGATGGCCGTCTGCCACCACGGTGTCACGGTCTTCAGCGTATCGCCAGAGGACCAGCCATTCATCGCATTCGAATTCACAACCGTATACAGGATATGATGCATGGCAGCACGCATCTTCGTCACAATATACGCATCGTTCTTATAATTTGCAGCCTTTGTCGTATGGATCTTCGGCATTGGGCTGTCCCAGATGTCAGAGCCTGCGATGAGACCATCCACAAGATCCATGTACTGGCTGGAGCCGGAGAAGTCGGTAATGCACATGCCGCGCATACCAAGCTCACCGCGAAGGTACGTTGTCAGCAGGTTTTCATTGGCACCACACCAGGTCGTACCCCAGCGGTTGAAGCCCGTCATGACATCCCATGCACCACCCTCGGTGATGGCCTTGTCCGCAACCTCGAGATAGATTTCACGTGCGGTCTGCTCGTTCAGCCAGGTGTTCACGCCTCGACGGCTGCTCTCCGAATCGTTCAGTGCAACGTGCTTCAGGTATACATACACGCCCTTGGACTGGATGCCCTGTACCTCGGAGGCACAGATGGTACCGGCCACAAACGGATCCTCGGAATAGTACTCAAAGTTACGTCCGGAGTAAGCGGTACGGTGCATATTGATGCCCGGTCCATAGAGACCGGAGTAGCCCATGGAGAGACAGTCTTCTCCGATGCACTCGCCGACCTTATTGATAAGATCGGTATTAAAGGTGGCTGCCATGACGTCCTCCGACGTGTAGCACATCGCAGAAGCGCCACCGGTCAGTGCGGCCGTCAGACCCTGTGGGCCATTCTCATCCTTCGTTGCGGTCTTACCGATGGAAGCGACGGCTGCTGTATTATGGAAGCCCAGGGTGATGGTGTTCACCATCTCGTCAAAGGTCAGCTGATCGAGAAGCGTCTCCCACTCCGGATCGTCGAAATCTCTGCCGATCATAGAGGCCAGCGTCAGGCCGTTCTTTGCACCCAGGGTCGGCATTTCCACGCTGTCCGCAAGAGAGCCATCGTACTGGGTAAATGCGAGGTGCTTCGCCATGGTCTCGTTTGCCGTAAGTGCTGCCGGCTTCGTCGGGAAGGTACCCGTCCAGTCGGAGCGTGAAAGCCAGGTTACCTCGCCCGGTGCATCGCTGCTCTTGTTTGGATCCGCCTCATCAAAGAGGTTTGTGATCGTGGCACCGGTGACGCTCGTCGCATAGGTCGTGGTGTCGAGCGCATCGTTCGTCCACTTCCATACAAGCTCTGCATCACCATCCTCGGTCATGCGGCCCTCGGTATTCTCCACCGTGTAGCCCTTCGCCGCGAGAATGTTGTTTACAGCGTTATGAGAGTCGGTTGCGGCCGTGAAGTAGTAATCACCGGCATCTACAATGTAGGTCTTCGCTGTATTGCTGTCATAGGTCCGAAGCTCGCTCTTCTTCACCGTGATCTCGACATCCTGGGACTCACCCGGTGCCAGTACCTCGGTCTTTGCAAATCCGCAGAACTCGGCTGCGGCCTTCTCAATGCCATTTTCACGATCATAATCGGTATATGGCGACTGGAAGTAGATCTGTACGGTCTCCTTTCCAGAGTAGGTATTTCCGGTATTCGTTACCTTCAGCGTGATATCAAACGCGTCGTCGGTCTCGTTTACAGTAAAGTCACTGTACTCGAAGCTTGTGTAGCTGTCACCGTAGCCAAACGGATACGCCACGGTGCTTGCCCAGTCGTAGTCGCCGACATTGTCCGCACCCATAACGGCATCCTCGTAGCGGGTCTCGAAATAGCGATAGCCGAGGTAAATGCCCTCCTGGTACACGCTGTACATGCCCTGCACGTCGGCGTCCGCCGTGAGCAGCTCATACTCTGCCGCATTCGGATAGGCCTGCGTGTAGAAGTTGTACATCGCCGGATTTGCCATATTGTCATAGAGGTAGGTGTCTACAAGGGAGCCGGATGGTGTCACCGCACCAGACAGAAGCTGAGCGACACCATTGATACCGGTCTGACCGACATCGCCGATCCACATCGCAGCGTCAATGCCATAATCCTCACCACAGATCTCCGGGTTCAGGAAATCGAGCTCCAGTGCATTCGAGCTGTTCACCAGCACGATGATGGACTTGAAGGTGCCCTGATCCTTCAGCTTCTTCAGGTTCTCAAGAAGCTCCAGCTCCTCCTTCGAAAGCTCAAGGTAATTGCCGCTGCCTTCGCTGCTGGAGATCCAGCTGTCCGTCGTACCGTTCGTACCACTCGGAAGGTCTGCACCCTCGCCACCGGCACGAGAAAGAACGACAATGGCCGCATCGCCATAATCCTGGAAGCTGGACTCCGCGCTCTCCAGCTTGCTCCATGGTGCTTCGTTGACCGCAAACTGGGTATTCGCCTCCAGCGTATCAGAGATGGACTCCGGTGTCTTTCGACTGTAGTTCTTCATCATGTCATCCGACTTATAAAGATCCCACAGCTTCTGGTTGATCTGGATGCCCTGACTCTCCAGTGCATCCTTCATATTCGGTGCCTTACTGGTATCCACGGCACCGGATCCGGTTCCGCCGTACATGAGATCCACCGCACCGTGACCGAAGAGGCTGACCTTTGCCCCCGATGCCAGCGGCAGTGCTGCATTGTCATTCTTGAGAAGTGCTGCACCCTCAGCCTCTACGGTTGCACAGAGCTCCGCCTCGTAGGCCTCACGCTCCTCATCGGATGAGAAGCTCTTCTTGAAATACTCGGTATCGCCCGTTGTGTCGCCATGAATGATCTTATAGGTCGATGCATTCAGCGCAACATTGATGGTCGTTGCATACTGATTGGCAATGACATTGCCCACGATGGCGCCCACGGTCAGAACCGCCGACACGCCGGTAAGTCCCGTCCATAAAGCCACTTTATGGTTTTGCTTTTTCACGTCTTTTCCTCCACTATGAAACTTTATATAACAAGCGCAGATGCGCTATGTTCCCCCTTTTATACCCAGTTCGCGCTCTTCGACTTCGTCTTTACGAGCTTATAGGCTGGATTTGCTGTTGCAACCTTTCGGAAGCTTGCCTGATCCGTGCACTCCCCAGCCACGGCCTTTACCGTGACGCTGTTCTCCAGCGGCAGCGTAAACTCAAATACATGCGCACCACGCTTCTCCTGAAGCTTCGTACCATTTGCATACAGCGTCACCGACGGCTGATTCGAGTACACCTTCACCTTGATTTCCTTTTCGGTGCGATCGGTAAAGCGCTTTGAGCAGATATGAACAAACGGATCCTCGCTCCACCATGCCTTATACAGGTAGAAGCTGTCCTTTCGTGTCTTTCGATCGAAGGTCACGAGGCCCTTATGATTCATGCCCGGCTCTCCACCCTGGTCACGGGCGTCGGCTGCAAAGTCAAACATGTTCCAGACATGCGTAGCCCAGAGCCATGGATGGCGATCGAAGCAGCGAAGCATGTACTCGTGATACAGTGCCTGATACTCCTCACTGTGGTCCCCTCGGCGCGGATGTGCGCTGTGCAGGTTCGGCATACCCTCGGCGCCATACTCAGAAAAGCCGAGTGGGCGCTTCGGATACACGAGATGGAAGAAATCCATCCAGAGATCATTCAGGAACAGGCCCGGCACATACCAGCCGAGATAGAGATTCCAGCTCACGAGATCCGTGATGTGTGCTACCGGATTGAACGGTCCGCACATCGCATAGCAGGCCAGGGTGGTCAGGCGCGTCGGGTCCATCGTATGGCAGAGCTCATTCAGCACCCGATGGTTATCGAGCATGTCCTTCTTATCCTTTGTGGAAATGGTGATCTCGTTGGAGACGCCCCAGCAGACGATGGATGGATGATTGTAGTTCTGATGAATCAGCTCCTTCATCTGCGAGATGGTGTTCTCGCGCCCCTTCGGCATATGCTCCGAAATGTACGGGATCTCCGCCCAGACGATCATGCCATAGCGATCACAGAGATCGTAGAAGTACTGATCATGCTGATAATGAGCGAGACGAACCGTATTTACCCCCATCTCCCGGATGAGCGCCATATCCTCGTCATGCATGGCGCGGTCGATGGCATTGCCCAGCCCCTTCCGATCCTGGTGTCGGGAAACACCGTGAAGGGGATACGGCTTTCCATTCAGGAAAAAGCCCTTCTTTGCATCCACGGAGAAGCTTCGAATGCCGACCTGGGTGGAGACCTCATCCAGCAGCTCGTCCCCTGTCGTCAGACGAACGGTACAGGTGTAAAGATACGGATCCTTTACGCCATTCCAGAGATGCGGATTCGCAAGCGTCATCCGGGCATCCGGACCCTCTGCGCTCGCCACGCGCGTTCCTTCAGCATCCAGGAGCTCAATGCTTACACAGCCTTCGCCCTCCACCAGGGTTTCTACATGAATCTCCGCGGAGCCATCCTCCGCAAGCGTCGGTGTGATCTTCACGCCGCTGTCCCCAAAGTGTCCGAGGGCAATGTGATTCTTCTGCACGATCAGCAGGGTAACGTCACGGTAAATGCCACCGTAGAAGGTGAAGTCCGCCTTCTGCGGATAGACACGATGATTGACACTGTTATCGACCTGAACGGTCAGGGTATTGTCTTCCTCCAGAAGGTCGGTGATCTCCGCGCGGAAGGTGGAATAGCCACCGTCATGGCGGCAGAGCTCCTTTCCGTTCAGCTTCACCTGGGCGCTTGCATTCACGCCTTCAAACTGAAGCCATACCGCCTCGTTCTGCAGGTCCGCTTCCGGAGCCGCAAAGTGCCGAGTATAGCTGCAGGTGCCGCGCCAGTAATCATTGCCACCGTCCTGTCCATCCTTTGCATTCCACGTATGTGGCAGATCCAGTGTGATCGTCTGGCCATCCGGGCCGGTAAACTGCCAGTCCTTCATCAGCTTTATGCTTCTTCGCATCCATTTCCTCCTGTCGTTCCATGCGTTTTATTTCGTTCCTGTTTCAATCGTTTATATTTTATCAGGGTGCACGAAGTGCACAATACCGATGCGATGTTCGGTCAGAATGCGTGTCTATTCGGTTTTTGAATGTCAAATTTTGCTCTTTGTTTTTGTGATTTTTGACATAAAAAACGCACTGCTTCGAATTTTGGAAGCGGTGCGAAATGATCTTCGTTTATTCTGCTGTACTGTTTTTCTTTGTATACAAAATTCTGGATGCCTGCTGCCGATTCTGTGCGGTGACGCTGCGCAGTACCTGCTCCCTCCGTTGATCCCTGGGATGTATCCTCACCGGTGCGGTGGTGCTGCGCTCATTGTTCGTTTCGGCTCCGCTTCTGGCTTCCGGGTCCCCTGCGGGAACAGAATGTTCATCGAGAAGAATCCATCCTTTTCCTCCAGTGAAAGCGTCCCCTGGTACTTCTTTACAAGATGCTTCAGCACCTTCAGCTCATACTGCGCAGGTCTTCCCTCCCGCTTCTCCACCGGGCGCTGCGGGCTTGTGACATTGACCACCACGAAGGTCTGTCGTACGAAGACGCGGAAGTCAATGCTGCGACGCGTCGGGTCCGCCGTCTCAATGGCGCTTTCCACCGCGTAGTCCAGTGCATTCGCAAACAGCGCATACAGGTCCCCGGCTTCAATGAAGTCGAGGCAGCTGCCATTCACGACCGTGTTGAGCTGTATGCCGCGTGCTTCACACAGAATGACCTTCTCTGGAAGCACGACATCGAGCACCTCATTGCCCGTATTCCGGTTTGCATCGAAGAGCCGCGTGGCACGATCCGCATCCTCGAGGAGCTCCGGGGCGATCGCGTTCGAGCCCTGCTTTCGAAGATTCGCAATCTGCACCCGAAGCTCATGGCAGCGCTTATTAATGATCTGTACACTCTGCCGTGCAAACTGGTACTGCTGCCGCTGCCGATCATAGAGAAGGTTCAGTACATCCATCTCCTTCTGCATGGCCACCATCTTAAATACGTCGGTCTGGACATAGAGAAGCGTCAGAAAATAGAGCTGCCCGATCAGCATGGTCACCTTAAGGCTCAGCGGCCATTGATCGACACGAGCGTCGCAGAGCACGGCGGCCTGCAGCATAAAGAGTGTGCCAATGAAGAAGGAGCAGATCAGCTGCCGCGGTCCAATGCAGTACTTTCCCTTGTAGGGGAGGCGGCGACCGAGCAATAGATGAATGAGTCCAAAAAACAGTGCTCCGGTGAGAATCTGAAGCAGGAAGGTCGGCGGCGATGCCGTATCCAGTACCTGCCCACGTCCGGCCGCGACATGCTCCAGCATACTCCAGCCTTCATACGCCGTCTGCGCTGCCAGGAGGCTCCATACCGCACAGTACAGCGCTCCCTTCCAGTCAATGTCCACGGACAGAAAAATCATGCCACCCAGCAGAAGGAAAAAGGCAGCATACAGAAGCAGCAGTGAAATCTGCTGCTGCAGAAGCGTAGAAGACCTTTCCAGCGGATTCAGCAGCTGTGTAAGGATCGTCAGTGGCACCAGCATGCCCAGGGCCCGCGCCCAGAAATGCGAACGGTGCCGAAGTGGCAGGCAGAAAGCAAGCGCCGCGCACCATCGAAGCAGTGCACGGCGCAGGGTATTCCCAAGAAGAAAAGTCATAAAATATCTCCTGTTTCGATGTGAGTAACATTCCTCATCGCATGACGCTCCCGAAGATGCAAAATAGCAGGCAGGCACACCACAGGGTATTCCCATGCAGGATGCCCGCGCCATTATGAAGGCTACACGTGTGTGGGCAGGGACTTCAACGCTTTCGACAAGTGCATCACAGTGCCCCTCCCATATACGAGGCCAGTGCCGTCATGAAGGCTGCACGCTGGCGGCGGCTCACCTCCAGACGGTCCTCCCCCACCAGGACGAAGCCATCCTCGATGCCCCGTACATGCGCGAGGTTCACGAGGTAGCACTGATTACAGCGTGCAAAATGATAGCCTGCCAGCTGCTTCTCTGCGCTCTGAAGACTTGCACGTACGGAAAAAATGCCTTTTACCGTATGATAATGAAGCATCCGACTGCTGGTTTCGAGATAATGGATCTCCTTTGTATACAGAAGCTGGACATCTCCACCCGGCAGCTGCAGTGTCACCTGTCCGCCCTTCCGCCGCTCGACGCGCTGAAGGGCACGTGACAGCTTGAGCGCAAACTGCGCATAATTCACCGGCTTCAGCACATAATCTAGTGCATCCACCTCATATCCTCGAATCGCGTACTGCGCCATGTTCGTCACAAACACGAGGACCACCTCCGGATCCACGGCGCGAATTCTTTCCGCAGCACCAAATCCGTCCAGCTGTGGCATTTCGACATCCAGAAAGATGATATCACGCCCCGGCGTATAGTTTTCTGCAATTTCTGCACCATCACTCAGCTCCTGAAGCTCGAGCTGAAGCTGATGCTCCTCCGCATACTGTCGAATAAACCGGCATAGACACGCCCTTGTGTCACTCTGATCTTCTACCACCGCGATTTTCAGCATGTTTCCTCCTCTTTCAGTGTACTAATTAAAGCACAATTTTCAGAGGAAAGGAAGGTGAAATATAGGAGGGAAGACCTGAAAATAGGAGTAGAAAAATCTTACGAGTACAAATGGAGTTGTTCTTATTCATTCAGATTAAAAAAGAGTAAAGAAAAAGGGCTTTCCATAAATCTTATGATTCATAGAAAACCCTTGTAAATGATGCGGAACGTGGGACTTGAACCCACACGCCTCACGGCACAAGAACCTAAATCTTGCATGTCTGCCAATTCCATCAGTTCCGCATTTGTTTTGTCGCTTGTATGTCGGAAGAACCTAAATCCTGCGCGTCTGCCAATTCCGCCAAAGCCGCTGAAATATGAATCGATTTATTATAAAGTATCGCCATCGGAAATGCAAGACGCTTGCTGACGCAAAAGGGCTCCCTTTTGCGTCACATTTTTAACAGTCCATGGGAGGATGGCCTGTGGCACCGATGATCACACCTCTGCAGCAGCGTCCTTACAGGCATCCGGTC
>DJEQ01000055.1:4644-13941 GCA_002431355.1 Oribacterium sp. UBA5894 | reverse complement strand
TCGTTTTTCAAAATCGTATATATGTGTCAGCTGCTTCCAGGCTGTACCGGCATCTAGAAATGCCCAGTGAACAGTAGCCTTACATTCTAGATCATGGGCCTCCGACCGGCGCGGACTCCCTCAGAACACCCCAAGGGCATTCAGTCCCACGATCCAGAAAAAGATCGTAAACATGGAGACAACCGTGCTGATCGCGAGCATTTCCCCGGCAAGCTCGCCGTCACCGCCCATGTTCTGACTCATCGGGAAGGTGGCGTTCGCAAGTGGGGTTGCATAAAGTGCAAATAAAATGAACAGCTCCTCGTCGCGGAAGCCAAGGAAGTAGCAGAGCCCCGTCACGATGGCCGGTACCGCCACCAGCTTCATAAAGACGCAGATCGAAATGATTTTGATATTTTTTCGGATATTCGGAAGCACCAGCGTCGCCCCACAGATAAAAATGGCGAGTGGCGACGTGAGATCCGAGATGGACCTGATCGGCTTCAGAATACACGAAGGCAGCGTAATATGGAGTACACGAAACAGCACGCCCGCAATCGCACCTGCGATGAGCGGATTGGTCAGAATATTTCGGATCATCTTCCCGCCACTCGTCCTCTCTCCCTCCGTGCGACGAAAGTACTCGAGGATGAAGACCGCCGCAACGTTATAGACCGGCACCGCACAGGCGATCACGATGGACGCAAGCGAGCCCGCCTCCTCCCCATACATGCTGACTGCGAGGGGCAATGCAAACATCAGGGTGTTCGACCGCCAGATCGACTGCGCCACGACCCCACGCCGCGGATTCTCCTTCACGAAAACCGGAGTCAGAAGCACGGAAAGTAAAATGATGACGAGAAGCATCCCCACAGCGGTCAGCGCGAGCCGTGCGTTTGTGCTGAGATTTGCCTTCGAGGTATAGAGGCTGTAAAACATCATGAGGGGAAAGAAGGCCTTAAAGACAATCTGATTCAGGCGCTTATAGAAGCCTTCATCTCCAAATCCGAGGTGCCGGATCAGATAGCCATACGACATATAACAAATAAACGGTACGACCGCGTTGGCGGCTACAAAAAAGCTTTCCATCGTTTCTCCTTCTGCTCTCCGCTACTTCTTCGCGGAGGATGTTCGGCCCTTCACGATATGGCGCACATGAAGATTCGGCCCTTTCCTTCCTCCACTCTTTCGCCGCTTCCGCCGCGGCTTCTTCCCTTCCTTTTCGACACGGAACTGATTGATTTCATCGAAAATCCGCGTATAGTCCCGTTCAAAGAGCTCCTCGGACATCTCGATCTGAAGGACGTCCTCTGGTACACCGGCAAGAAGCTTTTCCATCACCTGCTTTTTCGACAGGTGCTCGTACTTATGCTTCAGATGTCGCTCAACGATATGCTGAAGCTCCGGACGCCAGAGAAGACTGAGCTTCCGCGATACTTCAAGCGCTGGATTCGGCTTCGGGCGGCGCAGCATATAAAGGTCAGCCTGCCCCTCTACCTCCTCGACGGTAATGATGCCCCAGGTCTCCGGCACATGCTCCTCCACGTGAAGCGCATGACGAGTCCCGACGACGATGATATTTGCATCGAAGTAACGATCATAATCCTCGACCTGCCCGGCGAGACGCGCATAGGTATCCGCATCCGACTTGATTTCAATGCCCACGAAGCGCTCCGGTGTCACCATGATCACATCGGCCCGACTTCCGCCCATATTCTTTTCCTCAATGATGCGAATCCGCCCATACGTTTCCTCGAGAAACGAAAACAACGGCTCGCGAATGTCCTTATCCTTTAGCATAGATCCTGTAAAGCTTCTCTCCTGTTAAGCCCGCGCTGCGTCCCATCAGCGTTCACTTTTCTATCATAGCACAGTGCATTCCACCACCGAATACCAAAAGCACGCGCCCTCCGATCATTTTTCTAATACTGAATAAAGAAAAATGACGCCCAGATTTTTGAAATCTGGACGTCATATGTGCTGCTATGGTTTACTCGTCATCATCTCCACTGCTGATGGAGAGACGACCATTGCTTGCAATGACCTTGCCATTTGCATCGGTCTCATTGATGCTGTAATCTCCGGCGGCCTTCACCTGGGCGCCAGGATTAGAGAAGTTCCCGGCACTGGCTGTGGTCGTCTCCGCGGCGGACTCGCCTGCTGCAGCTGCACTGGTCTGTGTCGTAGCAGCCGCTGCGGTCGTGGTGGTCGTTGAGCTGCTGTCGGAATCGCTCGAATCATCGCCTGGGCCCGCAGCCTTGGACTTCATCTTTGCGTTCTTTCCAACGATCGTCGCTGGCTGTGCACCTGGGTGATCCTGTCCGGCCGCATAGACGCCTGCATTGGCATCGGTCACGGCATCGGTTTCAACCTCCCACCACTCGCCGTTATACTTCTCCTCGAGCACGCCATCCTTATAGCGGGTCGGGTTGGTGGTCTCATACTTCGTGGTCTCGGCTACCGTCTCCTGCGGAGCCAGCACGCCACCCTCAGCGACGCCGGAGCCTGGACCGCCGACCGCAATATCGCCCTGGTCCATGACGCCTGCGTCCTGAATCACCGGCGTACCGTCGGCATTGGTCTCTTCGATCGCTGCCAGCAGGTCCTCTGCGCTGAGATCCGCCTCGTCGGAAGCCATGGCTTCAAACTGGTCATAGCTCTCTGGCAGGGCAATGCCTCCACAGATGCTCATACCGGCGAAGGTATCGGCCTCCTCCTTCGTTGCGAAACGAATGGTGACATGATCGGAAGAAGCATAGCCATCGTTGATCAGCACGATGTGCTGCTCGGACTCTGCGCCCTCAAACTTTACAGTATTGCGACCAAACGGCTGACCATCCACGGTCACGTACACGTCATTGTCTCCGGTCAGATAATCATAATCAAGGCCCAGAAGACCCTCGACCTTATTGCCATCCTCATCGGTGACATAGTCTGCAAGAATCTCATAGGTTGTGTCGTTCAGCTTGGCAAAGCTGCTTGCCGGGATGTAGGCGAAATGCTCAAGCGCTGAAACCTTTTCATCCAGCGGATTGATGGTCTGCGCCTCGCCCTTCTGATCACCTGCCGCGGCAAAGCCCTGGATAGCCTTTACGATCACGTCGGAGGTGATGTCATTTCCTTCCTCGTTCTGGTTGATCTGATCGGAAGCAACGGTCTTCGTCACATCCTTTCCGTCCTCCTCGAAGCCCTTCGCGATGTCGATGGTCTCACCGAGGTAGTGGGAGGTGATGTTCTTTACGGCGTCTGCATTGGCCGCAGCATCCCCCTCCGGATCCGTCACGCTGGACGGCTCAACGAGCGAAATGATTTCGATGCCCGGGAACTTCTGATTCAGCACGCGCACGAGCGCCTCATAGAAGCTGGCAAAGGTCTCCGGATCGTCATAGCTGCCGAAGCTGAGCACAGCGGCATCATAGCTCACGTCGGTATTCATCTCGTTTGCAAGAACATAGCCCGCATAGATGCCATTGTTACCTGCAAGTGCATAGTTATTAACAAATACTTCGGATGTAAACGCCTCACCGATCTTCTGGGAGAGCTGCTCGGACCAGCTGTCCTCGAGATTCGCGACCCCATCGCCGTAGGCGAAGCCATCCCCGAGTACCAGCACATTGACCGCATTGCCGGAATTCAGCTTATCGTAGAAATCCCCGCGGGTTACCTCCACTGGCACGGTCTCCGCAACCGTCGTTTCTGCGGCCTCGGTCGAAGAGGCAGCCGTTTCAACGGCGCTCCCACCGGAATGACTGGTTGCAACCGCAATGCCCATCAGCACAACGACGGCACCCGCAAGCCCACCGATGCAGGCCTTTTTATTCTGCTCAAAAAATTCTTTGAAATCCATAATAATATGACTCCTTGTAACATGGCATACGCTTTCCAGTGAACGGCACATCTGATACTGCAGGCGCATTTCTGAACGTTTGTTTCACGCTGAATGCATGCCTCTCTGACCTGTGCATGGAAGACATCCTTCGTTTCCCTGTGAATTGCGTTTTTGATATACCGATACATATTACCTTTTTAGCGTCAAAAAAACAATTAATTATATTTTAATATTTACGCATGGTAATGCGTAAGCCCGGGCAGAACTGGACATTCTGACCAGAACCTGCTGTTTATCTCCGAAATCTGTGACCCATCCAGCTGAAGTTCGGTGTATAGTAGTGTAAGAGCAGATCACACACAAATGAAAGGAACGAACCTATGAAAAAGAATATGAATCACATGAACCCTGGGAAGCATGACCGTGTGAAGGGCCTGCTTCTCTCCGGCCTTCTTCTCGTTCTGATGGCGACCACCGTGTATGCAGGAGTCAAGTCCCGTGGCGTAACGCCGATCACCGGCGAGGACACGAGCGGTCCTTCCGTTCCATCCGACGGAGCCGTCGCGATCGACCCAAACCAGACCATCATGAATCCAAATGCTGCCTATGAGGAAGGCTATACCCGTCCGACCCCATCGCCTCTTCAGATTGACTATAAGGACACGGAAGAGGCCGGTGGCATCATGACACTTGAATCCGCAAACCACTGGGCTCGCTTTGATTTCTATGAAAGTCCAAGTGACGGAGAGGCCTGGACCTATACCATGGACAACCCGATCCTTGAAGTAGAGAATAGCTTTACGCCAAAGGATCCTTCGGATACACTGAACGTTGCAGAAGGTATCCGCCGTTTCACGCTTCGTCCGACCGATCTCGGTACCGTGACGGTCACCTTCAACTGTGGGAAGGCCGGTGAAGAGCCGTATGATACGATGATCTACACCTTCGTCGTCGACGAGGATCTCCGCATCACCCTGGTCAATGCAACAAATCCAAACGGCGACAAGAGCCGCATGGTTCGCCCAGTGGTGAAATAAAGAAGCACCGCTCATATGCCAGCCTTCAGGCTCTATAACAGCATAATGCCCGGACTCCGCCAAAAGAGTCCGGGCATTTTCTTTATTCCTTTACATGAAGAGTGCCTGCACGGCCTTCGTGAAGATCTCTCCGGCGGCGCGGGCGAGCTCTGAAATGTCATGGATGCGCACCTGATCCTTTCCATACATGCGTTTCAGGTTCTCGAGGTTTTCGGTGCGGCCGAGGAAAAGTCCATACACGAGGATTCCCTGGCTCCGCAGCTCCTGAATGGCATCGGCCGTATCGTCGATTGCGACACGTCCTTCATAGGCACATCCAAGCGGTGCCTTCTCGCAGGCGGTAAAGCGGGTGGAATCATCGGGGCTCGCGTCCGTCAGGACAATGAGAATGTGCTTTCGTGTGCCTGATCCTGATTCTGCTCCTACTCCCTCTCTGCTTCTGCCTGTTCCTCTGCTCCGACTGCCGACATCGCTTCGCAGAAGCTCCTCTCCGGCAAGTCGGAGTCCAAGCCCATCCCGATTCCAGCCCGCCGCATAGAAGTGAAACAGTCGTTCACCGTCCCGATCGGAAGTAAGCTTCATTTTTTCAAGCACCGTATACCCGCGAAGCGAGCGAAAGCTCCAGACGGCTGCTGGCACATGTGCGTTCTGAAGGGCTTTCGTGAGGATCCAGGCCTCGGCCGCAAGCGGCTCCTGGAGCTGCATCCGGGACGCACTCGCATCGAGAAGAAGCGTCACATCCAGTGGCAGCTCCCGCTCGGGACGTTCTTTTACAAACACGGAAGGATCCTGCACCACGGGTAAGCGCCAGGTCCGTTCGGGATCCAGCCGACCGCTCTTCGCGTGCACGAGCACAGGTTCCCGCAGCTCCGACAGGGTAAGCTCCAGTCGTGCTGAGAGCCTTCGAACGAGTGAATGGGCAAGCTCTTCTTCCGATTGAAAATAGCGACGATTGCTGAGCTCCTGCTGTGCACTGTCCTGCCGCACCTTCGCAGTTTCAGAGCTTCCATTCGGTATTCGATCCAAGCTTCCATCCGTCACGTAGACATGACAGCCACGATGCCCTGCGGTGCAGAGCTTCGCCTCCAGCTGCCGGAGCTCCGCCTCTGTATAGAGAGAGCGTCCGAAGCAGGCTGTGATGTAGGCGCGCTCGCCTGTCGTCCGCGTGCCCTCGTGCTTTCCATCGGAGGCAAGGGCCATGCCGGGCGCGACCTGCGTCGCGCCTGTCGTATTTTTCATCATCAGCGTATCCGTATGCTGGTGCTCCACCTTCAGTACATGCTGAAGAACCCAGGCCTCCGCCCGGTTAAGATGCACATGTACCGGCTTTCGCTCAGCCGTGCCACGATAGGCAAAAAAGCGCTGAAGAATCGCCCGCAGGGTGGCGGCGGCTTCCTCGGCTGAGAGTGTCGGATCCAGCTCGAGCGCCGCGGCGAGTGCCTTTCGATCTGGTGCATAGAGGCGTTCCTTCCTTCCGAGCACGCGTCCCCAGCGAATCGTCTGCTGGTCGAGAAGACGTTTATTTTCAGCCATCCACTGCTGTCGGTTCAGATTTCGAAGGCGTGCGAAGTAGGCCTCTGCATGCTGAATCCGAAGTGCCTCGAGTGCGGGTCGCGTAAACCGCTCCCGCTCGTAAACGTAGGACTCGATCCCGAGCCAGAGGGTATCACTGAGAATCGCGGCCCGCTGACTTTC
Organism: Oribacterium sp. UBA5894; assembly: GCA_002431355.1. GTDB lineage: Bacteria > Bacillota > Clostridia > Lachnospirales > Lachnospiraceae > Oribacterium. The sequence goes on along the minus strand of DJEQ01000055.1, from coordinate 7,401 downwards.
TGAAACCTCCTCGAGAAGTGCCTCCGTTTTCTTGCCAAGCCACTTATGCATGAGGCCAATGATGAGATTCATGTAGATATCCGCGCTTCCATCGTCTGTAAACGACAGAAAATCCGGTGTGAAGCCGTAGTCTCCTGCAGCCGTCCACACCAGATTTTCTGCTCTTTTTCGTTCGTCTTCCGTTCTCTGCATTCCCTCACTCCTGAACACTTCACAGGTCTCACTGAAAGGCCTCTCGTCCAGCACGATCTGGAATCCGGGCGATGATCACATCCCGAATCAGCTTCTGTTCATGCGGATCAAAGCACTTATTGACGATGCCCATGTCGAGCGCTGCCCGCATGGAAATACCCAGCTGCATAAGACCGATGGCATCCTGCAGTCCTCGTAGATCCACTGCCCGTTCCGAAATTTCTGCATGCTCCGCCTTTTCATTGAGCTCATAGAAAAGCTTTACAAACTGATCCCGCCAGTTTTTTCGGATATCTGGAAAACGTCCTTCGATCACACGGCAGAGATTCGCTTCTGAAATGACCGGCATGGCAATGACGAGAAAGCGGGAAGTCAGGGCCTCATTCAGCTCGCGCGTCCCCTCATAGCCATAGTTCATGGTGGCAATGAAGCGGGTTGCCGGATGCAATGTGAGTCGATCATAGCCCGGTACATCCATCACCCGTCGATGGTCAAGTACACTGTGCAGCACCGCAAGCGCTTCATTCTTCGCCATATTGATTTCATCGAGGACCCCAAAGCCCCCATATTTTCCAGCGAGATACACCGGTCCCGGCTTAAACACGACGCGGCTGCCATCGAAGCTGTCCGCCCCAATCATGGATGCGGCGTCCATGCCCACATGAAAGGACACATCCCAGACAGGGCGCTGAAACAGCAGGGCCAGATTCTCGCAGAGGATATTCTTTCCCGTCGCTTTCGGACCAGAGAGAAGGAGATTCTGCCCGCTGAGAAGCGCAGCCAGCGCCTCATTCCAGATCTCCCGCCCATAGTATGGACAGTCTGGTGCTGGAATCCGCGCACGAAGCTCCGGGGAAAGCGGCGCCTCCTTTGCCCCGTATGTGCTTACTTTTTCGAGGAGTGCAGCTGAAACGCCATCCTTTGCCAGCACAGCTTTTAATTCCTCTCCTGTCTTCATGCCCTCTTCACCTTCCTATGATCATTTATCCCGCGCGCCTGCGCAGCCTGATCTCCGATCCTCCTGCGCTCCTTTGCAGGGGTCTATTCATAATTGCAGTTCAGAAACATCGGCTTAATCTCCACGACCTCATCGTATTCCTTCTGCGAAACCGTGACACTCGAATTCAGTGCCTGAAGATCCTTTTTCACGAGGTCAAGTGCCTCTGCTGCCGTCTCTGCGCGTCCCTCTCGAATCACGCGGATCATACGGTCCAGCACGATCGGGTGCGCATAGCGGGCCGGAACATCGAGCTCTTCGCCACTGAGCGCACTCTCCATCTGCGTGATGGCGCCTGCATTGGCCTCCCGAACCTTCTCGACATTATTCTGTGCATTTGGCAGCACACGGGACGCTGCAAGGGTGAAAATAATGGCGAAACCGAAGAACACGATATAGATCGCCGTGGTACCGCCCTGCACCACGCGGACAATGCCGAAGACCGTGGCACAGATGGCCATGATCATCACAATGAGTGCCACCCATTTTGCACTTGGATTGACACGCTGTACGATGCGAAGCTGCTTTGCACTCGCCGCCAGGTTCCGATAGAGCTCCGGCTTCCGCTCAAGGAGCTGCTTCTCATCTTCCAGTTTCTCAATCGTGGCTTCCGCTCCTGCACTGAGATGATCGACGTAGCGTGCCTTCTCCTCCTCGGCTGCCGCCCGCAGCTTCTGCTCGGCCTCCCGGCTGTGCACCGGAAGCTCCGGACAGCGCTTCGAAACCTCTTCGAGAAGTGCATCTGCATACTGCTCGACCTGCACCGGACACTTCACCTGATGTCCGCTTTTCATCTCAACGACGATGTAGGCCATACTGCCGAAGACACCCTTTCCGGTGAAGCCCCCCTTCGACATCGCCACCTGCTTAAAGATGCGGTTCATGTCACTGAACAGCACATAGCGGCTTCGATCCGCAAGCATGGAGGACAGAAACACTGCCCGGTCGCTCACACCCATGCGTCCAATTTTCACCATCTGCTGCTTTTCCTTTTTCAGTTCCTCCGGGGATAAGTCACTGGCCAGTGCCGTTAAAAATAAGCCCATAATTTCGTCCGTCCTTTGATGTTCTTTGATGTTTTTTGAGTCAATGCCGGTTTTTTCAAGCCTGTATTTTCTCAGGTGAAAAATGCATTCTTTTGAGTAAAAAGGCGGAAGTGCCACCACCTCCGCCTTTTGATCACTATTCAATTGTGGATGCCTTCGAGTGTACGCATCCTAAGGATGCACGTCCTACACAGAATCAAGTTGTGGGGGATGATAGGCCGCCTCTCGAACGCATATTGGAAGATTCGCTTCCTTTTACGTAAATGAATAAGAAACGAAAGGAAGTGATTTCTTCTATCTTCTACATGTGTATCTCTGCATTTATGCCTGTACTGCTGGCTTCTTCGTAGCACGAAGGAAAAGAAGAAGGAACAGGACAGCGACGATGATACCAATCGGATAGGCAACCATCGTATTGTAAATCGTGGCTCCCTCTGCCGTCTTCTGGTTCACGATACTGCCGAGGCACTCTGGTGCGAGGATGAAGTAGGTTGCACTGACGGCACTCATAAAGGTGGCCGG
>DJEQ01000055.1:0-4514 GCA_002431355.1 Oribacterium sp. UBA5894 | reverse complement strand
CGCCATACGATCGTGTAATCCAGCTGTGAAATGATGGCACCGGCACCGAGCACCGGAATCGTCAGCATTAATCTGGTCTTCCAGTTCTTCATGTCGAGACCTGCCCAGTCGGCGATGGTCAGACGTGCAGAACGGAACGCGGTATCACCCGAGGTGATCGGGCAGGCAATGACGCCCAGCATGGCAAGTGCGACACCCACCTTGCCCATGGTCTTAATGCAGACATCGTATACTGCAGCGGACTGACCACCGGCGATGCTCTCCTGAAGTCCTGTAGAAAGTCCACCGGTCTTCTCATAGATGGCGCAGCCTGCTGCCGCCCAGACGAGGGCGATGATGCCTTCACCGACCATCGCACCATAGAATACGAAATGTCCCTGCTTCTCGCTCTTCATGCAACGTGCCATCAGTGGCGACTGCGTGGAATGGAATCCGGAAATGGCACCGCAGGCAACGGTGATAAACATGAAGGACCAGATTGGTGTTCCCTTCGGATGCATGTTATAGAAGCAGTTCCAGATCTCTGGGATCTGATACTCTGGTTTCGTCATAATACCGAAAATAACACCCACTGCCATCGCAATCAGGCAAAGTCCGAAGATCGGATAGATGCGTCCGATGATGGTATCGATTGAAATGAAGGTGGCAATGAAATAATAGAGCAGAATGATCGCAAGCCAGAAGGAGCCGTTGGACAGAATGCCCTTTCCAACTCCATTCGGATCAATCATCTTCACGATAAGGCCTGCCGGGCCCTTCGCAAATACGGTACCGACCATGATGAGAAGGACGACGGAGAACACACGCATCACGTTCTTCATGGCACCACCGAGGTACTTACCGGTGACCTCAGAAATCGAAGCACCCTCATTTCTCTCAGAGAGCATACCGGAGAAATAGTCGTGGACACCACCGGCAAAGATGGTGCCACCCGTGATCCAGAGGAAGACCACCGGGCCCCACAGCGCACCCTGCAGTGCACCGAAGATCGGGCCGAGACCGGCGATGTTCAGAAGCTGTACGAGAAACAGCTTCCACTCTGGCATGACGACGTAATCGACGCCATCATTGATTCTTACGGCCGGCGTTTCACGATCATCCGGGCCAAAGGTACTGTCGACCAGTTTACCATAGGTAAAGTAACCGACAATCAGAGCGATTAGGCATAGAAAAAAGCTAATCATACAAACCTCCTTGCGCAGTGGAGCAACTATGGCCATACGGTATTGTATGCGCACATCCCCCTTTTCCACTGCACTTACTGTCTTTAGTATAGTCCTTTATGTACTCGAATTCAAACAATTTCGGAAGATTTTTCCGTTAATTCGCACAGAATCGCAGAATCATATTTCAGTTCATACACAGATTTCACAAACAGCTTACCAGACGCACACAAACGAACGGAGATGTGAAGTCCGGTCTGGATTCGTCCTTCCGGGCTTCCCCGACACACTAAAATGAAAGGGTAAAGCAGGCACCACCCTCCGCTCTGTTTTCAGCGCGAAGCGTTGCATTCATGCTCCGCGCTGCATGGCTGGCAATGGCAAGGCCGAAGCCAAAGCCGCCCTTGGCACCTTTATAGCTGCGCTCGAATATATGAGGAAGATCATGCTCTGAAATGCCGTCCCCGTCATCCAGTACGCGAAGATCGATGCCCCGATTTTCTGATCGTAGACGCTCCTCCATCCATGAGCCATGCGCTTCCTCTGTTTCTGTACTCTCCCGTCTTCTCTCTTCCACCTGAAGCAAAACTCTACTGTGTGCATAACGCACAGCATTCGAAAGAAGGTTATCCAGAATTCGCACCAGCTGCTGCGGGTCTGCTTCAACGATCCATTCATGCGACGGCATGTCAATTTTCAGCTCTACGCCATGATGTAATGCAAGCCCGTTCATGTGTTCGAAGCTCTCCTCGATCACATCCGCAAGATCCACCTTTTCCAGATGAAACTTCTCCCCGCTTTCAAGCCGCGATAAGGTCAGAAGGTCACTGACATACCGGGTCAGGCGTGCGCTCTCTTCCGAAATAATATGTGCTGCCTGAACCGGGTCCTTCATGACACCGGTTTCGATTCCCTGCGCATACCCGCCAATGGACATGAGAGGTGTTCGAAGGTCGTGCGATACATTCTGATAAAATTTCTGTTCGGATTCCCGTGTCACGCGAAGCGCCTCGGCCATGCAGTTCATCGCCTTTTCCACGGTAGAGGCTTCTTCGATGTCAAACGTCTTTTCTATAGGAGAGAAATCCCCATTTCCGATGCGTTCTGCTTCCATGGCCAATGCTTCAAACTGCCCTGTCATCGTTCTCGCCGTAGAGCGAAGAAGCCCGATCAGTACGATCGCTGAAACAAGCGAAATGAAGAGGACGAGGAGTGAGGCCGTTCGTATCCAGGCATCCATTTCTGCAACCGGGCAGTAGGTAATGATGTATCGTATCTGAAGGGATGTGATGGGGGAAGGATAAATACTGGCCAGAAACTCTTCATTATTTTCCGCTTTGATACGAATCGTTTCGCTCGACGTCTGGTCATAAGCATTGTCCGAAAGAGCTGCTTCATTCTCATATGCTGCGATGTAGGCAGAAAATGCGTCTGAGACGGGTTTTACATATGCCCTTTCTTCTTCGTCTCTCGGATATACCACACGATTCTCAGCAGCAAAAATCATGAGTCGTGTGTCTCCCTCCATTCGCCGCGTGATGGGCGCTACCTGACGCACAAAACGGCCAACGAGCACTCTCGGTTCTTCTGTGCTGTCCGCCTGGAAAACATTCTCCATTTCAGGAAGGACGGCCTCTCGAAGCTCCATGAGTCGATCCTTGGCTTCCCGTGTTGCATACTGATGTGCCGTAGTATAAAAGATGCCGCATGCTACAAGTGGGAAAATCAGTAAAATCAGAATGGAGGGCGTCAGGATCACCTTTCCGATCGTCTTTTTATGCTGCTCCTGCTTATTTCTCTTCATCCGGCTTCTCCATTTCTACGGACAAGCTTAAACCCGTATCCCCAGATTGTTTCAACATATACGGAGCTGTTCAGCTCACGAAATTTCCGTCGAATACGCTTCACAAGATCATCTGCGACGCGCGTATCCGTCTCCCAGTCCATGCCCCAGATGACCTTCAGTAGCTCCTCTCGAGGAAGGGCACGATTCTGATTTTTAACCATATAAAGCAGAAAATCAAACTCGTTGGGGGGTCAGAGGAAGGTTTCGCCCATCCAGTTCTGCGCGTCGCTGTCCCGGAATCATGCGAAGGCCTTCAAAGCTGAAGGTGTCATCACCGGCCCCCGTATCCTGTGCTACTTCTTCTTTACGTCTCAGGAGCGAATGAATCCGAAATACCAGCTCCAGTGGCAGAAACGGCTTTACAAGATAGTCGTCACTTCCAGAGGCGAAGCCCTTCACGCGATCATAGGGACTGTCCTTCGCCGATACGAGAATGATGGGCAGCTCCGGCTCCATTTCCCGGAGTGCCTTGCAGGCACTCAGCCCATCCATGCCTGGCATGAGAATATCCAGAACCACAAGCGATGGCATGCTTTCCCTGCAGGCTTTCAGTAAGGCCTCCCCACTTGAAAATGTTTCCACTTCATAGCCCTCTTCCTTTAAAAAAGCTTCCATAAGTTCCCGAATGCTTTTCTCATCATCTGCAAAATAAATCCTCTCTGCCATCTTTCTTTCCCTTCGTATGCTGGACTGCGATTCCAGGCTCTTTCTTAAGGGGCCTGTAAAAAACTTTAAACATCATAACATTGCGTTCCAAAGTCGTAAACGTTCCGCAAGGGATTGCCACAGTTTTTCCGTATCTTTATACACTCTCCCACTTTTATAATAGCAGTATAAGAACGAAGGGCATGGAGCCGCGGATTCCATCCCCCCGTTCTGAAGCTATAGGGACCCAGGGAATGAAATGAAGGAGAAGCTGAAATTTCGTTCTCTCGTCCCAGAACGATATGAACATGATTCGGAGGTATTCATATGAAAAAGACATGGAAAAGATTAAGTGTGATGGTTCTTACAGGAATGCTCTGCATGAGCACTGTGCCTTGTGCATGGGCAGCCGGGAAGGCAGGAAGTGGAAAATCCGTACTAAGCCAGTATCATGCTGAGCTCGCGAATCAGCGTACGGAGCTTAGCCGCCTGATCAGTGATAGTAAGGAGCTGACGCAGGAGGTCAGATCCACGCAGCACAGTCTGAAAGAAGCAGGACTGATTACGAAAGCAAACTGCGACAGAATTGCAGACTATTCGAAGAGCATTAAAGAAAAGCGCGTGGCGCTGAGCTCTTTAAGAGGAAGCAACAAGGAGCTTCGGGCGGATGCAAAGGATGCACGGCTTGCAGCTGAGATGAACGTCGCTGAGGATGCGCTCACGGAGCTTCAGGATCTTCAGGACCAGCAGATCGAGCTTCGCAGTGAAATTGTGAAGCTTCTTCAGGAAAAGCTCGACTTTCTGAAAAGCATAAAGGCAGGAAAGGAAGTCTCCACAGACGAGGAAACAGGTGAAACAAC
>DJEQ01000023.1:1629-26086 GCA_002431355.1 Oribacterium sp. UBA5894 | reverse complement strand
CCCAGCGATCCACCGATGATGAAGCTGATATCCGAGCGTCCGCGAAGCATCAGCTCCTGCATGCGATCCGCAAGCTGCTCGGAGCTCAGCATCTCACCCTCGATAGCCAGTGCAATCACATAGCTTCGATCGCTCAGCTTCGCGAGAATGCGATCCCCCTCGGTCTCCTTGATGCGCGCCTCTACCGTTTCTGCGGCGTGCTCCGGCGTCTTCTCATCCGCCACTTCCAGAATGTCGAGATCACAATACGCGGAAAGGCGTTTTGCATACTCCTGAATGGCATCCCGAAGATACTTTTCCTTCACTTTCCCGACAACAATGAGATGAACCTTCATCTTAATTTACTTCAAAACGATTCCGGCCATATTCTGTGGCAAGGCCAGTCAAGGTCTGTACACAGTGCCCACTCGTATCGAACTGGTACTCCTGTCCATCAATCGTATAGGTCTTATAGTAGCCGACCGTGTCGCTCGCATACATGCCGCTCGGAATGCCGGTAGTCGCATCCGTTCCGAAATAGTAGTACTGCGTGCTGCCGTTCGTCGCCCGAATCTGTGCCCAGCCAGTGACGACCTTTCCGGCATCCGGGTTATTGCGTGCAGCATTGTCATACTGTGCGAAAAACCACTTGCCGCTGGCGTCCTGGAACCAGCCTTCGACCATATCGCCCTGCTCATCGAAGTAATAGAAGCTCGCACCGATCTGGACCCACTTATGTGCATAGGTCCACTGTGTGCTCGATGGCGTGAGATACAGAAGGCGCCAGGAGGTACCGGTATTCTCCCAGGCGAACTTGCTCTTCCTGGACGCCATCACCTCCTGAAGCTCTGTAAGGCTTGCGGCATGCTCTGCCGCCATGCCTGCAACCGGTGTCATCATTGAAATGGCCAGCGCCAGCGCTGCGGCCCATACCTGTGTACGTTTCATGATCTGTTTCCTCCTGCTGCCTTTACTTACTGAGTGCCGCGAGACGCTCGGTTACCTGCTGAAGAAGCTGGGTATTGCGCTGAAGCTTGTCGCGCTCCTCCTGTACCTTCTCGGCCGGTGCCTTCGAGGTGAAGCGTTCATTATTCAGCATGCCCGTGGAGCGCTTGATCTCCGCTTCCCACTTCTGCTTCTCCTTCTCGAGACGCTCCTTCTCCTTTGCGATATCTACAAGATCCGCAAATGGGATGTAGATGACGGCATCCGGAATGGCTACCGTTACCGCATCATCTGCGATTCCCGTCTTATCGTTCTGAATTATAACATCGGACGCGTAGGCGAGGGTAGCGAAGAAAACCTTACTATGCTCGAAGGTTTTTCTTACACGCTCGTTTTCAGTCACCACATAGGTTGTGGCCTTCCGGGAAGGTGCCACGTTCATATTCGTACGTACATTACGAATCGAGCGTACGGCTTCCTTGATGGTCTCGATTTCTGCTTCGTCCTCCTTGAAATCAAGCGCCGTGCTGAACTCCGGCCATGCCTGACGCATCAGCGGGGTTTCCGGATTCTCAAGGGTATCGAAGATTTCCTCCGTAATGAACGGGCAGAATGGATGCAGCAGCTTCAGCGAGGTGATCAGCACATGCTTCAGTGTCCAGAGTGCAGCGCTCTTCGTCTCATCCTCTTCGCTCCAGAGACGCGGCTTTACCATCTCGATGTACCAGTCGCAGAATTCTTCCCAGATGAAGCTCTGTACCTTGTCCAGGGCAATGCCGAGATCAAAGGCTTCCATATTCCGGTTGACCTCTACGATCAGGCTGTTGACCTTGCTCAGAATCCACTTGTCGGCCATCGTCAGATTCGACGGCATCGTTTCCGGAAGTGCCGCCTTATCCAGGTTCATCATGATGAAACGGGATGCGTTCCATACCTTGTTCATGAAGTTTCTGGAGGCCTCCACTCTCGACCAGTAGAAGCGCATGTCGTTTCCAGGTGCATTGCCCGTCAGAAGCGTCATACGAAGCGCATCGGCACCATACTTCTTAATCACCTCGAGCGGATCAATGCCATTGCCGAGGGACTTGCTCATCTTCCGTCCCTGATCATCGCGTACCAGTCCATGGATCAGTACCTTATGGAACGGTACCTTTCCGGTCTGCTCAATGCCGGAGAAGACCATACGTACAACCCAGAAGAAAATAATGTCATAGCCGGTCACCAGCACATCCGTCGGATAAAAATACTTATACTCCGGCGTCTCTTCCGGCCAGCCCAGGGTCTCAAATGGCCAGAGCGCACTGGAGAACCAGGTATCCAGTGTATCCTCATCCTGCTTGAAGTGCGTACCACCGCACTTCGGGCAGACCTTCGGCATCTCGGCAGCAACCACCATCTCTCCGCAGTCCTGGCAGTAGTAGGCCGGGATCCGGTGACCCCACCAGAGCTGACGGGAAATACACCAGTCCTTAATGTTCTCAAGCCAGTGAAGGTAGGTCTTTCCATAGTTCTCCGGAACGAACTGAAGCTCGCCGGTCTCAATGGCCTTGATGGCCGGCTTGGCCATTTCCTCCATACGAACAAACCACTGTGGCTTGATCATCGGCTCAACCGTGGTGCCACAGCGATCATGCGTACCTACATTGTGCTTTGTCGGAACGATCTTTACAAGGAGACCCAGCTCCTTCAGATCCTGTACCATCGCCTTTCGTGCCACATAGCGATCCATGCCATCGTACTTCGAGCCTGGGCAGTGAATGGTGGCATCATCGTTCAGAATGTTGATTTCTGGAAGATTGTGACGCTTTCCGACCTCAAAGTCGTTCGGGTCGTGTGCCGGGGTAATCTTCACCGCACCTGTACCGAAGGTCATATCGGCATGCTCATCTCCTACAATCGGAATCTCACGATCCGTCAGTGGCAGCTTCACCATCTTCCCGATCATATCCTTATAACGCGGATCCTCCGGGTTGACGGCCACGGCGGTATCACCAAGCAGCGTCTCCGGACGGGTGGTTGCGATTTCAATCGTACCAGAGCCATCTGCCAGTGGATAGAGAATATGCCAGAAATTGCCATCCTGCTCCTCATGTACGACCTCTGCATCGCTGAGGGAGGTATGGCAGACCGGACACCAGTTGATGATACGGGAGCCCTTGTAGATATACCCCTTCTTATACAGATTCAGGAAGGTGGTCTGTACCGCATGCGTGCAGCCCTCGTCCATGGTGAAGCGCAGGCGATCCCAGTCGGCACTGGAGCCGATCTTATGAAGCTGGTTCACGATTCTGGACTCGTACTCTTCCTTCCACTTCCAGGCCTCCTTCAGGAAGCCCTCACGCCCCAGCGCATGCTTGTCAATGCCCTGCTCCTTCAGCTTGTTGGTCACCTTGACCTCCGTGGCAATCGCTGCATGGTCACAGCCTGGCTGCCACAGTGCCTCATAGCCCTGCATACGCTTCCAGCGGATCAGTGAATCCTGCAGCGTATTGTCGAGGGCATGTCCCATATGCAGCTGACCGGTAACATTTGGCGGTGGCATCATAATGGTAAATGGCTTCTTGTTTGGATTGACTTCTGCATGGAAACAGCTGCCCTTCAGCCACATGTCATAAATGCGGTCCTCAACCTCCTCCGGATTGTACTGCTTTGCAAGTTCTTTCATAGTATTTCCCTTCTATTCTGCATTGATGCGATGGTCTCCGTCTGAGCTTCCTCGCCGTATGCATCGGCGGAAGCTCTTCCGTGTCATATCTTCTCTCGATAGGCCTTTTTCCACTTCACGAGCCAGAGCTTCGCCTCCTTTCGAAAGGCGGCACGGTCATGCTGATAAATCGCTTCGACCTGGCGGACATGCTCCGAATCCTCAGCCTGTGTCCATACATTATCATACTGCTTCTGCCAATCTGCAAGCATTTCCGTATCGATATGATCGAGATACTTGTCAATGGTCTTCACCGATGGCTCCAGCTTCGAAATGAAGTACAGCTTCCGAAGCGGTTCTGGTGCATTGGTCTCGATAAAGACCTCCTCAAAGATCTCCGCTGCCTGCCGGAACTGCATGACGGTCACATAGGTGGTCCCCAGCTTCATCTTTACCCGCATCCGGCCCTTGAACTGAAGGGCCTCGGTATAGGCGTCAATGGCTCGACCATAGCGCTCCATACGGAAATAGGCATCCCCGAGCAGCTCATAAAACTGATCCCGGTCGATGTGACGAAGCCGCTTGTACTCCGCCTCAAAGGAGCCGATCTCCTGCTGTGTATAGTAATTACTCTCGCGAAGAATCATAAGGAGCAGACGCTCCTGCTGTTCCGCGCCCTCTCCGCCTGCGCTCATGTACTGCTCGAGCTTCGCCGCAAGAAGACCCATGTGAAGTTCATCCCGGATCCAGCCCGTCAGCTTCCGATCCACCATATCACCTGGCAGAATGATCGGATAGTGGTAAATCACATAGCTCAGCTCCTGGATCGACCAGAGATTTATGTCCAGTTTTTCATAGTAAAACGGGTGCGCTGCACACCTTGTACATAGTAATAAGCCCATATGCTTCCTGCCTTCGTTATACCTTATCCGCGAGGTCGAGTTCCTCGGTGATCGCACGTCCGCTTGCCGGGAAGAGATCGCCGAATCCCAGATCCTGTACGGTCACGCGAAGGGTTTCCGCATCCACAAATTCCGTTGACATGCGGATCCTCGTCGTGCGGTTTTCCCTCTTCGGAAAGCTGTCCAGCATCATGCGAAGGCGAACCGGACGCCGTGGATTTGCCAGCGAGGTCACCTGAAAATCAATGTAATCCTGATCATCCTCGATGAAATCAAAGGTGGCCTTCGAATCCATCCAGCTGGTACCAGCCTTCACAATGGAAAGGTTCTCTTCCTTCTCATTCACAACGACACGTGCTGAAATATCTGCACCGACACGGGTATCACAGAGGATGGTATACTCCTCGCTCTTGCCCTCATCGAGATTTCGTGCATAAATTTCCGCGCCAACACAGAAGAGTCCCGGCTCAATCAGTACGCGTCGACGATTGCACACGAAATTCATGAAATTGGTTGCAAAATTCGTATCCCGAAATCCGCGTCCACAGAGAAATACGGAGGAATAGGAATCCTTCCCAAGGGCCCGTTCGGCAACCGTAGCCAGGATCCGATCGGCGATTTTCCCGCCGGAGGTGGTCTTCAGAATATCGAGGTTGAAGGCCTCCGTCTCTGCCTCAGAGCCGAGCAGCGCATAACGGCGCGTGCCACGGGACACCCGCATCTCATAATAGTAGAGGCACTGATTGTTGAGTTCAAACATGCCCACCTTCCGATTGTAGAGGCTCGTGTCCTGATGCAGCACGAAATGCGCGAAGCTCTCCGTATGGCTGATAATATGCAGGTGCTCCTGCCGGACACCGGTCCGAAGAATCGCTGCTCTCAGCTTTTCCACCATGGACCGGCTTGGCTTTCGAATCGTGACGACCACAATGTCCTCACTCCGATCCTCTTCCTTCGGGTCCTCTTCGGTACGAAGAAGCTCCTGAAAGTAATGGAAAACGATGTCCGTTGCCGTGTACTTCACACGGGCAATGGTCGCCGTCCCGTTCTTTTCGAGCAGACTGACCAGCTTATCCACAATCACACCAACACCGGCGAGGGTTTCCTTATAGGCTTCCTCCCCCACCGTCCAGTGATCGTCCTTTTTATTTCGAGCGATGACTGTCGGGAGCGGTTTCGTTACCGTCTCATCATTTATACAGACATTTGTATAGTCATCATCCAGTGAAATTCCTATATATCGACTCACAGAACTGCTCTCCTTACTCCATACTATCCATCTCCGTCATTTCCTTCGTAAAAAGGGCTTCAATGACGGCTTCATTCCGAACATAACGATGCATCACCTGGCGCAGCTCCAGGTCCTTATCCTTTCCCACCAGTCCGGACATTTCACTCAGAATATCGTAGGTGTCCCCCTTGAGGCGCACCGTACCATCCCAGGCAATGCTGCCACTTGCGGCCGGGCGTTCGTCCTTCGCAGATTCATAGATCTGATACTCCGCACGCTCACCGGCGAACAGCGTCACTGGGCGTACATAGATATTCTGATACACTCTTGTAATCTCTTCTTCCTCAAAATCTCCCTGGTCCGGAAGGATGCGGAGGTACAGCGACGGACGATTTTCCTTCTGTCCATGGTACTCAATATAGTACCGGTCCATCACACTGTCCGGAATCCGCACAAAGCGGTACAGGGTCCGCGTGTAGGCAAAGATCAGCTTCTTTCGGATCAGGTAATCCATGGTATCCTGCAGCACCAGCTTTTCGTCCCCACTCAGCTCCTTCTGCTCTGCCATGTGCTTCGACAGCGCAAGGAGATAGATCACCGGCACCCGCTCCTTATAGGATTCATCCCGCACGATGCCGTAAAGATCCTGAAAGACCCTGGTACGGATGATGCGACCATCGAGGAAATAATCTGCGGCGCGCTTTGTAATGTAAGCGCGAAGCAGCACATTTTCCGCCTCTGGAAAGCCTCGATAAAGCTCAAATACATCATCGAGGCCCTTTTCCGTCCGGCTGAACAGCATCTGCGCCAGCAGGCGCTCCGCCATTTCCCGCTGCCCGTCAACCTGGAGCTTCTCCGCGCGAAGAAGAATCGCCAGCATATCCTTCGACAGGCCATTGTAATTTTCCATGAGATAATGAAGAATCGTCCGATCCTTCGTTCCCTGTGTGAAAAGCTCATAGCTAAGCTGCAGAAATGCAGCGGAACGCACATGGCTTTCCTCGAGGATGAGGCTTCGCACCAGCTTCTCCAGCAGAGGGCGTTCCAGATCCCGCTGTCCACTGGAAATCAGCAGCTGATAGGCGTCCTCAAAGGCATTCAGCTTGATCAGTGTACGAAGCAGCAGCTTCTGCTCGCGGTGATCCAGGCTTCTCGATGAAATCCCCTCCAGGAAATCATACTCTGAACGGTCGACATCCGGATCCGAGTTCTTCGTGTGCTCATCATAGTAGCGTAAAACAAGCGTCTGAAGCTCGGCGCGGTACGGCTCCGAAAGATCCATCCCGGTCAGTACCTCTTCGAGGAAACGAAGCTCGGCTCTGTCCATGATGCCATTTCGGGCAATCTTCCGTGCTCTTGAAAGCTTCAGCATCGGATGCTCCGGCACAACCTGAAAGCAGCGCTTCTCCAGCTCCGGCCGGTCCATGATGCGTGTTTTTTCGTACTCGACGTCGGTATAGCGGTCGCCATAGGCATCCTGGAACAGCAGCACACTGTTTTCAAAGAACAGCGGAATGTACGCACTGCCCTCCTTCAGCGGATACAGCTCCTCTCGATCGAGCTCGAGATAGCGTACGACAACATAGCGCATGCGCGGGTCGCCCGTGGATACCCTGCAGGCACGCAGGATCGCTGGCAGCACAGAGCCAATGCGTTCGTCCACCATATCCACGAGAATCATACGTTCATACAGAACACTCAGCATCTGATTAAAGGACGACTGCAGAAGCTGGTCGATCGTATACTTCTGGATCTTCTTCTCGAAGCGCTGGTAAATGTCCTCCTCCGCGCTGAAATTCATCACCACATTGTAGTAGAGCGGAAGCTTTATGCTCTCTGGAATATCATACTCATACGCAAAGTAGAGATACACTTCCCATGGAAGCCGCCCCGCATAGCCCTTCGGCATGGCGTACATATAGTACTCGTACAGGCGCGTGATCGAGGACTTCATCTCGATCGCCTGCTGATAGATACGGAAAGCCAGCATGGACGTCGCCCCCGCATGAATGCAGGTGACCGCTGCCTCTTCCACCAGCTCGAGGTCCTCGAGTGTCTCCACCGGCAGCTCATCCTTCCCATGTGCTTCCTTCGTATGCGTCTCCGCAGCATTTCGCTGTGAATCCGCCGTCCGCTGTGCCGGATGGGTCAGCGCATAAAGGAAGGCCTGCAGTGCCTGCAGTCGGCTCGGTCCCTTTCGAAGCCCATCGTAGAGCGCGCGACAGCGTGCATCCCTCATAAACGGTGCACACACAAAATCATCATAATCAAATACGCGAAGCGCAGCGTCTTCGTCGCGCTCCGACAGCTTCACAAAATCCTCCGGGGTCCGAAGGTCCGGAATCACCTCTGCCGAGGCATAGGCACATACCTCGAAGTCAAACGGAAGGCGAGTCTCACCCCCATTGGACACAATATAGAGGCCACCCTCAATATGATCGCCGTCCTGGAGTGCCCGTGCATCCACGACTACGCTAAGACGGGTGCGGAGTCCCAGAAAGGTATTTTTCTGTATCGTCACATAGGGACTGTCGGAATAAACGAGTCCCTTCAGCAGGATGCCGTTCTCTGAGGTGAGCATGAGGTCCAGCTTTAAGCTCTCGCCGGCATTGATCATCCCCTGAAAAGCGGAATCACTCAGATGAAGCTCCGGGCAGGTCCGATCCACGATGCCCCTTGCTAATTTATTGATGCGTTCTTTCATAATCAAAAATCTCCATGAATGCATATTCTAACACAGAAAAGCCCGGTATAAAAGGTCCGTCTAATTGAAAAGCCCCCACTTTCCTGTTATTATAATTTCACACCGAGTGATAGAAAGGGCATTTTATGATTACCGAGCCTTTAACCTTATATAAGCTGATGATTCTCTACCTTCTGAAATCCATCAATTATCCGCTGACGAACAATCAGCTGAGTGGTTTTTTTCTTGATTATGAGTATACCACCTACTTCACCCTGCAGCAGGCGATTTCTGCACTGGAGGATGCGCATCTCATCACTGCGCATACCACAAGGAACGCCACACGCTATGAAATCACCCGGGAAGGTTCGGAAACGCTGGAGCTGTTCGGAAATGATATTTCCTCCGGTGCCATCGAGGACATGAACAAGTTTCTGAAGGCAAACAAGGTGAAGCTTCGTCAGGAGTCCTCCAATTATACGGATTATGAGCAGGATGACAATGGAAACTACATCGTCCATATGGAGGTCCGGGAGGAAAGCTCGATCCTCTTCTCTGTCGATATCAATGTTCCCGATCAGGATTCCGCAGAGCGCATGTGTACGAAATGGGCCAGCAATAATCAGGAAATCTACGCGCATATCATGAAGCAGCTCCTGAGCTGAAAGCGCCTGCTTCCTGTGCTTGATCATCCTTCTATGTCGATAAAAGAAGCGGTTGGCCCAGCCAACCGCTTCTTTTCGCTTCTATTGATTTCTTTTCGCTTTCTGTTTTATGCTTCCGTTTCCGGTGCGTCCAGCACCTCCACAGCCTGATGTGTCTTTTCTGAAAGAAGCTGTTCTGCAGAGCAGAGCTTCACGCAGAGACAGAACAGATTGGCAGCAATCTTCAGATCCTCCACTGGCGGGTAGGTCGGTGCGATTCGAATATTCTTGTCCTCCGGATCATGATGGTATGGGAAGGTTGCGCCGGCATCGGTCAGCTTCACGCCAGCCTTCTTGCAGTGATCTACCACCGCCTTTGCGCAGCCTGGCAGCGTATCGAAGCTGATAAAGTAGCCGCCGTTCGGCTTCGTCCAGTCGCCAATGCCTAAGCCGCCGAGCTCCTTCTCAAAGATGGCCTCTACGGTTTCAAACTTCGGGCGGATGATGTCCGCATGCTTCCGCATGTGCTCAATCAGTCCATGAATGTCCTTAAAGAAACGCACATGACGGAGCTGATTTACCTTATCATAGCCGATGGTCTGATGCTTCATCTGATTCCGGATATCATCGAGGTTATTGGAGCTCGTTGCAAGCGCTGCGAGTCCAGAGCCCGGGAAGGTGATCTTCGAGGTGGAAGCGAACTTGTAAACCATATCCGGATTGCCGGCACGCTTACACTCTGCCAGGATTTCGATGAGGTAATCCTGATTCTTATCATACAGATGGTGCACACCGTAGGCATTGTCCCAGTAAATACGGAAATCACGTGCCGCCGGCTGGAGGCGTGCGAAACGACGTACCGTCTCATCGCTGTAGCTGTAGCCCTGCGGGTTTGAATACTTCGGTACACACCAGATGCCCTTGATCGCATCATCTTCCTTGACGAGCTTCTCCACCATATCCATATCCGGACCGGTCGGCGTCATTGGCACATTGATCATCTCAATGCCGAAGTACTCCGTAATGCCGAAATGACGATCATAGCCAGGTACCGGGCAGAGCCACTTCACCTTGTCGAGCTTGCACCATGGCGTGGAGCCCATGACACCATGCGTCATGGATCTTGAAATCGAATCGTACATGACGTTCAGTGAAGAGTTTCCATAGATGATGATGTTATCCGGGTTATTCTCCATCATATCAGAAAGAAGGACCTTTGCCTCTTCGATGCCACCCAGCACACCATAGTTTCGGCAGTCGGTACCATCCTCGCAGTACATATCCGCGCCACTGGTCAGTGCATCCATGAGGCCCATACTGAGATCAAGCTGCTCCTTACATGGCTTGCCACGGCTCATATCCAGGTTCATTTCCATTGCCTGGTACTTGCTGTACTGCTTCTTCAGCTCGTGAAGCTCCTTCTCGAGCTCTTCTTTCGTCATCTTATCGTATGCTTTCATGAAAAGGTCCTCCTAATGTGTATACACAACGAAACCAGAAAAAGTATAATCAAAAAGCAGTGCGCATGCAAGCATCAGTTATTTGCCATTTCATCCACACGTGTGCGAAGAAATTCGAGCTCCCGCGTCGCATCGGCATCGCCCGGATAGTTTTCAAGGAAGGTCTGTACCGCCGCATAGGCCTCCTGCCACTGCGCCGTCTTTTCCAGATAGACGAGCTCGTCGAACTGATAGTCCTTATCATTCGTAAGGCCTGCTTCCTTTGCCTGATCGAGACTCGTCCTGGCCGTGTCGGTATCCCCTTCATTCAGCGCCTTCGTCGCGGTCTCTATGTACTGCCGGGCATCAAGCTGTGTCTGAAACTCCAGGTACGCCGGCTGGTCGCCATCCACCTCACGCAGGGTGGCAATGATCTTACGCGCAGCATCATAGTCGCCGAGCATATACTCAGCCTCGGCCTTATAGAGCAGGATGTCATACTGCTCCGCGCCGACCTGTCCCTTGCTCTTTGTCATCGCTTCATCAAAGGTGGCAACCGCCTCCTCATATTTGCCCTTTTCCACAAGATCGATTCCCTCCAGACGAAGCGCATCAACCTGATTTCCGCAGCCCGTCAGGAAGAGGGACAGGCATCCGATCCACAGAGCCGCTTTCATTGTCCTCGGTTTCTGCATCGTTCTCGCCTCCTCCTAATTCTTTCCTGTGGAGCCGAAGCCGCCACGGTCTGGATGGCCGAGTGTTTCAACCTCCTCAAATTCGAGCTCTGGCTGATGCTCGAGAAGGCGGAACTGGCAGATGCGGTCGTTCACATGCACCTCGGTATCCCGCGTCGCATAGACCGGCATGCGGATGATGTCCTGATCTCCACAGTAGCTCTCATCGATCACCCCGAGGGAATTTGTCTGAATAAGCCCATAATTCTTAAAGGTGGAGCTCCGTGGCGCAAGCAGCATTTCGTATCCCTTCGGCACCTCCACGGAAATGCCCATGCTGATCAGGCGGAACTCGCCCTTTCGAAGGGTCACATCCTCTGCAACCCGTAAATCAATCCAGTCACTCTTTCCGTCAATGTACTCGAGCTTTCGAATCGCATCGGAATGATATTTGATACGCATCGTTTTATGCATGGTTTTCATCCTTTCCTTCCGGCTGTGCTGCACCTTCGCTGTCTTCTGCGTTTTCTGTGCTTCCTTCTTCTCCCTCTGCATGTCCCATGATGTCGACGACCTCTTCATCGACCTCCTGCTTGATCTCTGCGGCTACCTCCGGATTTAGGTCCGGAAGCTCCTCAATCGAGCTCACGCCGAAGCGGCGGAGAAATTCCTCGGTCGTCGCAAACAGGGCAGGACGCCCCGGTGCATTGAGACGCCCCACCTCGTAGGCGAGGCCGTATTCGACGAGACGATTCACGGCATGGTCGGAGCTCACCCCACGGATCCGCTCGATTTCAGCCTTCGTCACCGGCTGCTTATAGGCGATGATGGACAGGGTTTCCATGACCACATCGGTCAGGACCGGCTTTTTCGGCTGCTTCGCCACACGAATCAGTGCCGGATAGCAGTCTGGATCCGCCGCCATCTGATAGCGATGCTCGAGACGCTTAATGACCATTCCGCCTTTTCGTGCTTCATACTTTGCGATCAGACGATCAACGGCATCCTGTGCGATCTTTTTTCCGGCATTGAGTGCTGTAGCGATCTCATCAATGCCAACCGAGCGGCCCATCGTGAACAGGAGGGCCTCCACAATGCGCTCCTCCTCCAGCAGCTCTTCGGAAAACTCCTGGTCAATTTCCTTTGCCAGCTGTTCTTCGTTCTCCATCAGTCAAAATCCTCCAGTCCCTTCATATCAAGCTCCTCATCCGTTCCTTCCGGATGCTCTACCTCCGCAATATCCAGATCACCGAAGGGTTCCTCCTGTACAGCGGTGATGCGCCCCATCTTCATAAGCTCCAGAATGGCCAGGAAGCTGACCACCACATCCATCTTGTCTTTCTTTTTCGCCACCATATGGCGGAAGGAAACACGATGATGTCCCCGTACATACTTCAGCACATCCCGGATACGCCCTTCCAGTGAAATTTTCTCTCGCTTGATGACACCGAAGCGGGAACGCACCTGGTCAATGGATTCATCTCTTCGCTTCATCACATCCTCAAAGACCTTCTGCAGGCGCTCCAGGGTGACATCCTTGAGAAGCGCGTCGAGATTGATCGGAGGTACATACTTCTCCACCTCCTTCGGTATCGTCGGCCCCTTGTAAAAATAAAGATCCGCCTGATCCTCCTGTGCCTCGAGCTGCTCCGCCATGTATTTATACTTCCGGTATTCCAGAAGACGGGCTACAAGCTCCGCACGAGGATCCACCTCTTCTCCCGTTTCCTCATCCACTTCCTTCGGAAGCAGCATACGGGACTTGATTTCCAGAAGCGTCGCTGCCATGACCAGGAAATCCGAAACGAGATCCAGATCCTCTTCCTCCATCTCGGCGATGTATGCCATATATTCTGCCGTGATCTGCACAATCGGAATATCGAATATATCGATCTTATCCCGCTCGATGAGATGCAGCAGAAGGTCCAGCGGCCCCTCAAATTTTTCCAGTTTAAATGTTAATTCCTGTGCCATGCCTCTCCTGCTCTGGCCTCAGTGTAATGAGGCTGATTTCCGGCTTGTCATTGATACGAAGATTGATGGAATGCGTCCCCAGTCCACGGTTAATAATGAGATTTCCATCCCCATCCTCGAAGCGCCCTGCACATTCCCGCACGAAAAACTGAAACTGCGGCGTCATCAGGGCACCGAGCCCTGGGATACGAATCGTGCCGCCATGGTAATGACCACTCAGTACGAGCTTTTCTCCTTCTCGCAGGGCCTCATGCCCATACAGTGGTGTATGAAGCAGCAGAATCGGATACCTGCCTTCCTGTATCGCGCCGAGCTTCGCCCGGATGTCTTCTTCCGTGAGTGGCTTCCGCTGGTGCGTCAGCAGATTTCGAAAGTAGCTTAAGTCCAGCGTCAGTCCGGACAGCTCCAGCTCCTCTCGTACGACCCGCGTATTATCGATGAGCTGCACACCCTCCCATGCCTTTTCAAGACGGGCATAATCTGCCCGGGCCATGTTCTGTATATATGTATCATACTTGGCCCCACTCGTGCAATGCACAATCCCGGCTTTCTCCCGTAAACGCTCCTCATGATTTCCGATGGCATAATAGACCGGATAGCGGTGGCGGATAGCCTCCAGAAAGCGGCAGGTCACCTCTACACTGTCCCGATGGCGATGCCCGGACCATGGGCGAAGCTTATGACAGCGGATAAAATCACCGCCGATCAGAATAAATTCCGGATCCAGCTCCTCAATTTTCTGCAGGAGACGGGCATTTTCTTTTCCAAACTCCACCTCATGCAGATCAGAAAGAAAAAGAAAGCGATAAGGGCGGGAGACTTCCTTCGCATAAAGTGTATAGCTTTCTGTCTTCAGTGTACTTCTTTCGTATTCTGATATAGATAAACCAATTAGCATAACAAGCAAAAGGCCGATTATAACGAGCATCCTGAGCATTCGATCCTGTCCTCAAATTCTATACTGTTGTTAAAACACTCTTTGTCTGTTTGATACCTTCTCCCAAGCCAGAACCATCCTCCAGTTCATGCAAGCACTGGCTGCATCAAACGGCTGGGCTGTTCTCTGCCGTGTCTACCTCATCCCAAGGGATTCTATCGAAAAGGATGGTATCCAACATGCGTACGAAATCCAAGCGTTCCTACGAAAAAATCATCTCTTATGCACCCTTCTGGCGAACCCTGCGCCGCAAAAATCTGTCTCAATATGATCTCGTCGTGCGTATGAGCATCTCCTCAAGCATGCTGCATCGCCTACGCTCTGATGAACCGGTCTCCCTGAAATCCATCGCCATGCTGTGCGACTGCCTCAATGTCGTCCCATCTGAAATCTTCACCTTCCAGATCGAAGAAGAAGGGGATTGATCCACGATTGCGAAGCAATCGTGGATGCCCCCAGGCGGCAGTGAAGGAGTTTGCTTCATGCAAACTCCGGAACGATATCCCGCAGATCTTTGATCTGCGCCCAAAGGGCTAACATCGGGCAACTCTAGCCCGATGTTAGGGCGAGGCTGTTTGACCACGGATGTGGTCAAATCAAGCGACGATGCCCGCGCCAAAGGCGCATATCATGGCATCGTCTCATTTTATTGATCCACGATTGCTTCGCAATCGTGGATCAATAAAAGAGCTGCCTGTGGAAATCATCCCACAGACAGCTCTGGCTTATGACTGCTTCGACTCCGTGTCCTCCGCGACTGTATGCTTCGATGCGTCCGCGGCATCTGTCTTTCCATTCATGTCCGGTGCTGCATACATCGCCCGTGCCTCTTCGAAGGAAACCTTTTCCTCTGCCTTTCGAACCTCCTTCTGCAGCTGCTTCGCTTTTTCACGAAGCAGAGCATCCGCTTCTGCCGATGCACGATTTGCATTCTCGGACTGCTGGGCATCCGCTGTAGTCGTGCCCTGCGCGCCCACTGTCGCATCGGTCGTTTCTGCGCCGCCCGCCGCAGGATCCGTGTCCGCACGCTGAATACGGTGGAGAATCTCCATGAATTCCTTGCCCGTGATGGTTTCACGCTCGATCAGGAAGGACGCAATCTGATCCAGGGCATCCCGGTTCTCACGGAGGATCTGCTTCGCTTCCGCATAGCAGTCCTTCAGCACCTTCATGACCTCCTGGTCCACGGCCGTCGCCGTATCATCTCCACAGTTCATAACGGTACGACCGGTATTCAGGTACATGGATTCCTGGCTTTCCAGGCCCATAAGCCCGAAGCGCTCCGACATACCATACTGTGTCACCATCGCACGTGCAAGCTTCGTTGCCTTTTCAATGTCATTGGCCGCGCCGGTTGTCACGGTATCAAAGGCGATTTCCTCCGCGGCACGTCCTGCAAGGTAGGTCACCAGCATCGCATGCAGCTCTGCCTTCGTATTTAAGTACTTCTCTTCCTCTGGTACCTGCATCACATAGCCCAGTGCACCCATGGTTCGTGGCACAATGGTGATTTTCTGTACCGGCTCTGCATCCTTCTGAATCGCAGAAACCAGTGCATGTCCTACCTCATGATAGGAAACAATCCGTCTTTCCTCCTGGCTCAGAATACGGTCCTTCTTTTCTTTTCCGACCAGAACGACCTCGACGGCCTCAAAAAGATCCGCCTGTGAGACTTTCTTACGTCCATGCTTCACGGCCGTAATGGCGGCTTCGTTCATCATATTCGCAAGATCCGCACCCACTGCGCCAGAGGTTGCAAGAGCAATTTCATTGAAATCCACCGAATCATCCAGCTGCACATCCCGCGCATGGACCTTCAGAATATTGACACGTCCCTTCAGATCCGGCTTTTCCACCACGATACGGCGGTCGAAACGACCCGGACGAAGAAGTGCCGGATCCAGAATCTCCGGGCGATTGGTGGCGCCCATAACCATAATGCCCTTCGAGGCATCGAAGCCATCCATCTCCGACAGCAGCTGGTTCAGGGTCTGCTCCCGCTCTTCATTGCCTCCGAAGCGCGTATCTCGTGTTTTACCGATGGCATCGATCTCATCAATAAAGATGATGCAAGGGGCTGACTGTGTGGCCTGCTTAAACAGATCCCGCACACGGCTCGCACCGACACCGACAAACATCTCTACAAAGTCGGAACCGGACAGACTGTAGAATGGGACCTGTGCCTCCCCTGCTACGGCCTTCGCCAGCAGCGTTTTACCAGTTCCTGGAGGTCCCACCAGAAGCGCTCCCTTCGGCAGCTTCGCACCGATGGCTGTATATTTCGTCGGATTATGAAGGAAGTCCACGATTTCAATCAGGGATTCCTTCGCCTCATCCTCCCCGGCCACATCCTTAAAGGTAACACCGGTTTCCTTCTGCATATACATCTTCGCCGTCGACTTGCCGACGCCCATGATCCCGCCGTTTCCATTGCCCATACGACGCATGGTCATATTCATAATGGCAAAGATCAGGACGAATGGAAGCACAACGCTGATGAGCGCTTCCATAATAAAACCGGAATTATCCGGTTTCTTCTTATAAATAACGACACCATGCTCGAGCATCTGATCCACCAGATGCTCGGCGTCTGCATTGACCGGCACGACATAATAGCGTACATCGGTCTGGTTCAGGTAGGCACTGTATTCGCCGGACGTACCTGCAGCTGGTGTGACACCTTCCTTCGGAATGATCGTAATGTCGCTGTCACCCCACTCCACCTGCTGCACCTGATCGCTGTCGACCATGTTCATAAATTCAGTGTAGCTGATTTCCTGTGTCACGCCCGACACAAATACGCCGCGAATCATCGTATATACGAAAAAGGTCACGACCGCCGCAATGATCAGCACCATAAAGGTCTGGCCAGAATGCCGGAAGCCTCTGCCGTCGTTTCCCTGATTGTTGTTATTCTCCATCTGGTTCTCCATTCTTCCTTCTGCAGTAACCCTAATTATACGGAAGGGAATCTCCAAAATCAAGGCTCGCGGTACAGCTTCTCAGCGCTCGATTTCATGGAGGAACAAACCCGAGCGGAGCTTCGGTTCAAACCAGGTGGATTTCGGTGGCATCAGAAGGCCATGGTCTGCAACATTCAGGAGCTCCGAGATGGAGGTTGGATGCATGGCGAAGGCGACCGCCGGGCCGATCTCCTCGAGGGTCCCGTCCATGGCATGCTGATAGGTATGCTGACTCACCCGCTTTTCCAGCTCGCGAAGGCCGCGGATGCCGCCCACAAACTCAATGCGTGGGTCGGTTCGCGGATCGCCAATGCCGAGAAGCGGCTCCAGAATCACGTCCTGCAGAAGGGACACATCCAGAGACTTCACCGGGTCCTCCGCACGGGCTGCCACCAGGGCGTCCTTCGTGCGAAGCAGAAACCACTCCCCACCGAGGTACATGCAGATTTCGCCCTTCACCTTCGGGGAGATCGGCTGCGTCAGATGGAAAACGAGAAAGTTTTCCTCAATCGAAAACATGAAATCCTCCGGATCGAGGCCATGGAGATCATGGACCACACGATTATAGTCCAGAATCTTCAGCTCCTCATCCGGGAAGAGCACCGACAGGAAATAGTTGAATTCCTCCGTTCCATCGTAGTCCGGGTGTGCCGCCCGACGGCGAAGTCCCACCTTGACTGCACTGGCAGCGCGGTGATGTCCATCGGCAATATAGGTGGACGGCACTGCTTCAAACAGTGCCTCCAGCCGTGCAACGGTCTCCGGCGCATCCAGCCTCCACACGCGATGGCGAATGCCGTCATCCGTCACAAAGTCATACAGTGCTTCGGCCTTTTTCGCCTTCTGCACCAGGGCCTCGATCTCCGGATTTGCACGATACGCGAGAAAGATCGGTCCCGTCTGCATGGAGCAGGTATCCACATGACGGATCCGGTCCTGTTCCTTTGCCTCCACGGTATTCTCGTGCTTCCTGCACACACCCGTGAGGTAGTCATCAATGGAGCTCAGTGCGACGATACCCGTCTGCGCCCGTCCATTCATCGTAAGCTCATAAATATAGTAGCAGGCGTCGGCTTCACGCACAAACGTGCCATCTGCCATTTCCGTCTGCAGGAGTTCTGCCGCCTTCGCATACACCTCCGGGGCATACATATCCTGCGTTTCCGGGAACTGTGTCTCCGGGCGGTCAATGTTCAGGAAGGAAAGCGGATGGCCTTCCACCGCTTTCCTTGCTTCCGCACGGGAATAGACATCATATGGAAGCGCTGCCACCTCCTGCGCCACCGCCGGATTCGGGCGCACTGCCCGGAAAGGTTTTACCGTTGCCATTCTGTTCTCCTTCTTCTTACTTTACCTTCCGCACGCGAAGGATGCCATCGATTCTTCCGAGATTCTGGAAGCCTTCGTCTGTCAGATGCTGCTGAATGTCCATCAGCGTGTAGGCATACTCTCCGCGCGACTTGTTCTGAAGGCCGTCAATGTTGATTCCCGCATCGCCGAGTGCCTTTGTAATCTGACCAAGCATGTTCGGAATGTTCCGATGAAGGATGGCGATCCGTCCACCGCTGCTGCAGATGCCCATATCGGTATCCGGGAAATTCACAGAGTGATGGATATTGCCATTATCGAGGTAGTCCTGCACCTCCTCCACGGCCATGACCGCACAGTTGTCCTCGGCCTCCTCTGTGGATGCCCCGAGATGTGGAAGCACGATGGCACCTGGCATCTCTACCGACTTCGGATTTGGGAAATCGGTCACATAGGTCTTCACCTTCCCGGTCTTCAGTGCATTTGCCATATCCTCGTCATTGACCAGTACGTCCCGCGCGAAGTTCAGTACGCGCACGCCATCCTTCATTCGAGCGATGGCCTCCTGGTTGATCATGCCCTTCGTGCTTTCGATGGCCGGTACATGGATCGTAATGTAATCGCATTTATCGTAGATTTCATCGAGAAGGGCGGCATGATGCACCTTCTGGGACAGATTCCATGCAGAGCTTACGGAAAGGTACGGATCATAGCCATAAACCTCCATGCCGAGATCGACGGCTGCATTGGCTACGAGAACGCCGATGGCCCCAAGGCCAATGACGCCGAGGACCTTTCCTTTGATTTCACAGCCTGCAAAGTTCTTCTTTGCCTTTTCGGCATCCTTCTGTACGTTCGGGTCGTCTGCATTGGCCTGAATCCATGCATTGCCTCCCAGGATGTCCCGGCTTGCCATCAGAAGTCCGGCGATCACGAGCTCCTTCACGGCATTGGCATTGGCACCTGGCGTGTTGAAAACAACGATGCCCTGCTCCGCACAGCGGTCGAGAGGAATGTTATTTACGCCGGCACCTGCACGGCCAATGGCACGAAGGGTCGATGGAAATTCCATGGTCTTCATGTCTGCCGAACGAACCAGTACGCCTGCGGCATGCTCCATATGATCCACCAGCGTATATCCCTTCCGGAAGCGGCTCGTGCCGACACGGCTGATGTTGTTTAAGCAGTAAATTTCACGATCCTTCATCTTATTTATTCTCCTTCTCGAACGTATCCATGAACTCCACAAGCTTCACTACGCCCTCTTCCGGCATCGCGTTATAAAGAGAAGCCCGCATGCCACCGACGGTACGATGACCCTTCAGGTTCTTGAAGCCTGCAGCGGAGGCCTCCGCAATGAACTTTGCGTCGAGCTCTGCATCACCGGTAACGAATGGGATGTTCATGAGCGAACGATCCTTCGGAACAACCGTGCCATGGAAAAGCTTCGACTGATCGAGATAATCATACAGAAGCTTCGCCTTTTTCTCGTTCCGCTCCTTCATCACCTGTAGGCCGCCCATTTCCTTCAGCCACTTGAAAACGAGGCCGCATACATAGATGTTGTAGCACGGCGGTGTATTATAGAGGGACTTTGCGTCGGCATGGGTCTTGTAGCGAAGCATCGTCGGCGTACCCGGAAGCACATCCTCACGAATGAGGTCCTCGCGAATCACCACCATGGTGACACCGGCCGGGCCGACGTTCTTCTGCACACCACCCCAGAGGACGCCGTACTTCGTAACGTCCATCGGCTCGCTCAGGAACATGGAGGACACGTCGGAAACGAGATCCTTCCCCTTTGTATTTGGCAGCTCCCGGATGGTCGTGCCGTAGATGGTATTGTTCTGACAGATATAAACATAATCCGCATCGTCATCAATTGGAAGATTCTGAAGATCCGGGATATAGTTAAAGGTCTGATCGGCGGAGCTGGCCACCACATGCACTCTGCCATACAGCTCGGCTTCCTTGGCTGCCTTCTTCGCCCACTGACCGGTGACAATGTAATCCGCCACACCATTTCGCATGAGGTTCATCGGCACCATTGCAAACTGGGTATTTCCGCCACCCTGAAGGAACAGTACCTTATAGTTCTCCGGCACACCGAGAAGCTCCCGGAAATCGGCCTCTGCAGTATCAAGAATGTTCTGGAAATCCTTGGAACGATGAGACATCTCCATCACGGACATTCCGCACCCATGGTAATCCAGCATCTCTGCCGCTGCTGTCCGAAGCACTTCCTCCGGCAGAACGGCCGGACCTGCACTGAAATTATAGACTCTGCTCATCGCTTTTCTCCTTTGAATTCGCTTATTTGAATATGTTTGCAGGGTCCGGTGTCGCCGTCCCTGCCTTCGCTGTGAGCATATGATAGCACCGACACGCTTTATATAATATATAAAAAATTTTTATGTATCCACTTTTGTACATGAAGAAGGACAAAGAGACGATGCCATGCAATTGCGCCTTCGGCGCAGGCATCGTCGCCTGATTTGTTCACTCCGTGACCAAACGGCCTCGCCCTAACATCGGGCCTGGGTTACCCGATGTTAGCCCTCCGGGCGCAGATCAAAGATCTGCGGGATATCGTTTCGGAGTTTGCATGAAGCAAACTCCTCCACTGCCGCCCGGGGGCATCCACGATTGCAAGCAATCGTGGATCAGTACAAAAAAAGTCCGGTGCACTACTGCACCGGACTGCATTCTGTTCCTACGCGGACTCGAACCGCGACCACCGGCGTCGGAGGCCGGGACTCTATCCAGTTAAGCTATAAGAACCCATTCGTCTTACGAACTTTTTTATTATACGGCATAATTTCAAAAAACACAAGCACAAGAATGCGGGTGCTAAATTCTGAAAATTATTTTTGTTGAAACAAATTTTCGCAAATGCTATGATAAGGCCGTACGTAGGACATAAGCAGATGGACTACCACGAGGAGGAAAAATGAGTATGCAAGACGATTATATTACCAAAATACGTTCTGCTTATAATCAATTTACGAAGGCAGAAAAAAAAGTCGCAGATTACATCCTGGAAAACCCGAAAAAGGTCCTGTTCATGTCCATTTCCGATCTGGCCGAGGCCTGTGACGTTGGTGACACCTCCGTCTTTCGTTTTTGTAAAACGATGAACGTAAAGGGCTATCAGGAATTCAAGATGATGCTGTCCCTCAGCATGCGTTCAAACGACTCCCCGCTCACCGACAGTGAAGATACAACCATCACCCTCGAGGACAATATCTCGGAGCTTGCAAAAAAGGTTCTGACGGAAAATGTTTCCGCCATTCAGGAAACCTATTCGCTCATCGATGTAAAACAGATGACGTCTGCCATGGATGCGCTGAGCACGGCAAGACGGATCGTCTTTTTCGGTGTCGGCACCTCCATGCTGACGGCCATGAAGGCCATGAACAAGTTTCTTCGGATCGAGCCGAAGGTCATCTGCAATATGGATGCCAATATGCAGCTCATCACCGCGTCAACCCTGACCGCCCAGGACGTGGCCCTCATCTTCTCCTATTCCGGCTCCACGAAGGATACGGTCGAGATCGCGCGCTCTGCAAAGGCCGCTGGTGCAAAAACCATCGTCATCACGCGCTTTACGAAGTCCCCGCTCACCGAATTTGCCGATATTATCCTGCTCTGCGGTGCCAATGAAGGCGCCCTGCAGAACGGCTCCACCTCGGCCGAAATTTCACAGCTTTTCCTCGTGGATGTCATGTACAGTGAGTACTTCCGTCGGCACTATAAGCGCTGTAAGCCAAACTGGGACAAGACCGCGCAGTCGATTGCAGATAAGAACTACTGAATCATAAAAGCAGGATGGCAGAGCGCAGCCCCGCCATCCTTCGAAGAGGCGATGCCGACACTGAAGCTGTGGCATCGCCTCTTTCATTTTATTTCATCGGAGCAGGGCCGCCACCGGAAGCGTCTTCCTATGCATCCTCTCCATTTTTCTTTTTCCGGATTTCCTCGATTTTATCCCGATATTTCATGGCATCCTCAAAGTTCAGCTCTGCCGCTGCTGCACGCATCTTCTTCGACAGCTCGCGGATCAGCTTTTCGATTTCCTGATGGGACATCGACTCCACATCCTTCTCGATGCCATGTGCCGTATCCGTATCAATGGCCTTTCCAATGGCAATCAGATCTGCCACCGCCTTATGAATCGTGGTCGGCGTGATGCCATGGGCTTCATTGTAAGCCATCTGAATCTTTCGGCGACGCTCCGTCTCATCAATGGTATGCCGCATGGACTCCGTAATGGTATCGGCATACATGATCACATGCCCGTCGGCATTTCGCGCGGCACGTCCGACGGTCTGAATCAGCGATGTTTCCGATCGGAGGAAGCCCTCCTTATCGGCATCCAGGATGGCAACCAGCGCCACCTCCGGAATGTCGAGGCCCTCTCGCAGAAGATTGATGCCCACCAGCACATCAAACTTATCGAGACGCATGTCCCGGATGATGGAGGCGCGCTCCAGGGTGTCAATGTCGGAGTGCAGATAACGTACACGGATGTCCGCTTCCTTCAGGTACTTCGTAAGATCCTCCGCCATGCGCTTCGTGAGCGTCGTCACAAGGATCTTATGCTTCGCCTTTATTTCACGATGAATCTGCGCAATGAGGTCATCAATCTGCCCCCTCGTCGGCCGCACCTCGATTTCCGGATCCAGCAGTCCCGTCGGCCGAATGATCTGGTCCGCCCGCAGAAGCTCATGCTCTGCCTCATACTCTCCCGGTGTTGCGGAAACAAACAGCATCTGATCGATCTTCTGCTCGAACTCTGTAAAATTCAGCGGGCGGTTATCCAGTGCCGAAGGAAGTCGGAAGCCGAAATCCACCAGCGTCGTCTTTCGCGAAAGGTTTCCATTGTACATTCCCCGTACCTGCGGAAGGGTCACGTGCGACTCGTCCACAATGATGAGATAATCATCTGGAAAATAGTCCATGAGGGTGTAGGGCGGGTCACCTGGCTTTGCAAAGTTCAGATGCCGCGTGTAGTTCTCGATGCCAGAGCAGAAGCCCGTCTCCTTCAGCATCTCGACATCATAATTTGTACGCTCCGCGATGCGCTGCGCCTCGATCAGCTTATCATGGTCCTTAAAGTACTGAACCTGTACCTCCATCTCCTGCAGAATGTTCTCACATGCACGGTTCAGCTTTTCCTGCGGAATAACATAGGGACTCGCCGGATAGATCACGATATGGTCCACCGTCGCCGTCGCCTTCGCGGTCAATGCATTGATCCTGGTAATACGGTCAATTTCATCCCCGAAGAACTCCACACGATAGGCCTCCTCGCCCTCCGAAGCCGGAAATACATCGACTACATCCCCCATGACACGAAAGGTACCACGCTTAAAGTCCAGGTCGTTCCGATTGTACTGAATGTCGATGAGCTGACGGATGAACTGATCCCGGTCCTTATGCCCTCCTGTTCGGATGGAAATCGCCATGTTGATGTATTCATTCGGCGCACCGAGACCATAGATGCAGGATACCGAGGAAACCACAATGACATCATCCCGTTCACTGAGGGAGGCCATCGCAGAGCTTCGCAGCTTGTCGATCTCATCATTGATGTCGGAATCCTTCTCAATATAGGTATCTGTCGATGGCAGATAGGCTTCCGGCTGATAATAATCATAGTAGGAAACGAAATACTCGACCGCATTCTCCGGGAAGAACTCCTTCATCTCCGAATACAGCTGTGCCGCCAGGGTTTTGTTGTGCGAAATGATCAGCGTCGGCTTCTGCAGGCGCTGAATGATATTCGCCATCGTAAAGGTCTTTCCAGACCCCGTGACGCCGAGCAGTGTCTGAAACTGATTTCCCTCCTTAAAGCCAAGTGTCAGCTTCTCAATCGCCTGCGGCTGATCGCCGGTCGGCGCATAATCTGAATGCAGTTTAAATTCGTAGTGTTCCATCGCGTCCTCCCAAAATTATTTCCAGTATAACATAGCCATCACACATTGAACATACGTTTGTTTCGATTTGCAGGTTTTCCGGCCTTGGAGCGCCACCCCGGAGGGCAGCCCCTCGAGACCACACGGAGAGGCCGTGAAAAATCAATCCAGGTCCCCCTAGCGGCACTTGGAGCTGATCCATGTGCCTATGGCGCA
>DJEQ01000023.1:0-1483 GCA_002431355.1 Oribacterium sp. UBA5894 | reverse complement strand
GCGACGATTGCAGAGGGCCTAGTACCGCTTGGGGTCCCTGGGTTAGATTTTTCCGGACTCGAAGTACTGGTCTCGAGGGGCTGCCCTCCGGGGTGGCGCTCCAGGCTCGCAATGTCCTTATGTCTATCATAATCTATAGGTATTGGAACTTGACAGATAATAATGTAGAGTTATAGTTATGACATCAGGATGTAGGCATTGGCCTAGGTATCAAATACGATGACCGCAAGGATGCGGGGAGGATATACGATGAATGCAAAGATTGTAACCATTCCAGGGGATGGAATCGGACCAGAGATCGTCGCAGAGGCACAGAAGGTGCTGGAGAAGGTGGCCGAGGTCTATGGTCACCAGTTTACGTTTGAGAAGGTGCTGATGGGCGGCTGCTCCATTGATGCGTACGGTGAGCCGCTGACGGACGAGGCGATTGCAGCCTGTCAGTCTGCAGACGCGGTGCTGATGGGATCGATCGGCGGCAAGGTGGGCCAGTCTCACTGGTATGAGCTGCCACCAGAGAAGCGGCCGGAGGCCGGACTCCTGAAGCTGCGGAAGGCCCTGGGGCTCTTCTGTAATCTTCGTCCGGCACATCTCTATCCAGAGCTCAAGAAGGCCTGTCCTCTCCGCGAATCCATCGCAGAACAGGGCTTCGATGTCATGATGGTGCGTGAGCTGACCGGCGGTCTCTACTTCGGTGCACGAAAGACAGAGCTCGTCAATGGTGAAGAGGTGGCTACGGACACGCTCGTATATCATGATTATGAAATTCGCCGGATCGCAAAGAAGGCGTTTGAAATTGCCGAGAAGCGGAGCAGCCATGTGACCTCCGTGGATAAGGCCAATGTCCTCGATTCGTCCAGACTGTGGCGAAAGGTTGTGAGTGAGGTTGCAAAGGATCACCCATCGGTGAAGCTCGACCATGCGCTGGTCGATTCCACAGCGATGCAGCTCGTGCGGAATCCGGGTCAGTTTGATGTTGTGGTAACAGAGAACATGTTTGGTGACATTCTTTCCGATGAGATGGCCGAGATCGCCGGCTCGCTCGGCATGCTGCCATCCGCTTCTCTTCGCGAAGACAGCTTCGGTCTCTATGAGCCGTCGGGCGGATCAGCACCCGACATCGCCGGAAAGAACATTGCGAATCCTCTGGCAACGATCCTGAGCGCAGCCATGCTCCTTCGTTACTCTCTGAATCTCACGAAGGAGGCAGATGCCATCGAGGAGGCCGTCGCCGAAGCGCTTCGTACAGGCTTCCGTACCGGAGACATCATGGAGGAGGGTGTGGAAGGCCTTACCTGTCTCCACACCGATGCGATGGGCGACAAGATCGCCGAGCTGATACACTGACATTCAGTACAAAAGCAGCCATGATGTAGAGACCCCGGCGGGGGTGATCATTCAAAGCCATACGAAGAGACCGATGTAAAATCCAAATCGGACCTTGTAGAAGCACTTGAAGAATTTTCCTTAGCACCCTCTGACAACG
>DJEQ01000114.1:93325-135843 GCA_002431355.1 Oribacterium sp. UBA5894 | reverse complement strand
AATTCGCCGAAGCAGCTCGGAGAGATTCTCTTCGGGAAGCTCGGGCTGAAGGGCGGAAAAAAGACAAAGTCCGGCTACTCGACGGCGGCCGATGTGCTGGAGAAGCTCGCGGAGGACCATGCGATCGTGGCGGATATTCTGAACTATCGCACACTCAGCAAGCTGAACTCGACCTATGCTGAGGGGCTTCTTCCGTTTATTCAGGCGGATGGACG
Organism: Oribacterium sp. UBA5894; assembly: GCA_002431355.1. Lineage (GTDB taxonomy): Bacteria > Bacillota > Clostridia > Lachnospirales > Lachnospiraceae > Oribacterium. The sequence goes on along the minus strand of DJEQ01000114.1, from coordinate 135,628 downwards.
TATCCATGGAGAGTTCAATCAGATGGTGACGGCCACCGGGCGTATTTCCTCTGCCAATCCGAATCTGCAGAACATTCCGATTCGAACGGAGCTTGGCCGACGCTTTCGGACGGTTTTTGTACCGAAGGAGGGCTGTGTGTTCATCGATGCCGATTACTCGCAGGTGGAGCTTCGAATTCTGGCCTCTCTTTCGGGTGATGAGAAGCTGATTGCTGCCTACCAGAATGCCAGTGACATCCATGCGGTGACAGCCTCGCAGGTCTTTCATGTGCCACTTCAGGAGGTGACGCCAGAGCTTCGCCGCAATGCGAAGGCCGTCAATTTCGGGATTGTGTACGGCATCTCGGCTTTCGGACTCAGTGAGGATCTCAGCATTACGAGAAGCGAGGCAAAGGAGTACATCGAGCGCTACTTTGCGGCCTATCCGAAGGTCAAGAAGTATCTGGACGATGAGGTGGCCTTTGCACACGAGCATGGCTATGTGAAGACGATTTTCGGGCGTCGGCGCCCAGTGCCAGATATCAATGCCTCCAATTTCATGCGGCGGAGCTTCAGTGAGCGTGTCGCCATGAACTCTCCGATCCAGGGGAGTGCCGCGGACATCATGAAGAAGGCGATGAATGAGGTAAATCGTGCTCTGCGTGCGGGAGGCTACCAGTCCCGCATCGTACTGCAGGTGCACGATGAGCTTCTGATTGAAGCCCCGGAGGACGAGCAGGAGACGGTAAAGGCACTGCTCGTCGAGAAGATGCAGCATGCCGTAGACCTCGCCGTCGAGCTCGTGGCGGATGCCAATGTCGGGAAGAACTGGGAGGCGGCACACTAGGCCGCCTCGTCTGTCACAGAAGGAAGAACGGGAAGTCTTCGGAAGAAAGCCTGCCTGCCGATGAAGGATCGAAGGGCCAAAAGCATTTGCTATAGAAGGAATCGAAATGAAGGAAATTGAGTCAAGAGATATCATGCACATCGGCTTTCTGAAGATGGAGCCCTACACAGGCTCTTCCGAGGGCATGCGCTACCGCATGAGTAAGGTCACCTACACAGAGCCGGATACGGAGCTGCTTCAGAAAATTGAAGCGGGGGAGGCCGATTATCCGGTCAATAAAAAAACAGGGGAAACCATTCTGAACCCGACGAAGGACCGCTATACCCTTGGGGTGTGGGTCTGGCCGGAGCCATACAGCTTCGATTTCACACCGGAGGAATATAAGACCTTTAAGGAATTTGTGTTTTCCGAGGACGGGGTGATGGACGGCCTTCAGTGGCTGAATGAGGAGAAAAAGGCGAAGGACTGGCCGGAGGAAGCACTTCGCTGGACCGACTGGAAGACACTTTCGAAGAAGGAATAGCCATGGCGGAAGCAGGCGCTTGAATGAAGCGCGTGTGACCCTTCAGCATGAGAAACAGGCTCGAGGGACCAGAGCACAGATGGAAAGGAAGAGCTATGATCATCGGAGTCATCGGGGGTGTTGGTGCAGGCAAGTCAACCGTGCTCACGCTTCTAACAGAGGAATATCATTTTACAGCATATCGGACGGACGACATTGCGAAGTCCTTCTATGTCCATGGACACCCGGTTTTTGAAAGGCTGAAGGACCTTCTCGGACCAGAGATCGAAAAAGCCGATGGCAGTGCGGACCTTCCGGTCTTTGCCGCAAAGATCTATGGGGATGGAAAACAGAAGCTTCGTGCAGAGGTCGACGGCATTGTCCATCCCGCAGTATGGACATACGTCGATGCGCGGGTCCGTGAGGCGCGGAAGCAGAACATCAAGCTCGTGCTCGAAACGGCACTTCCGACGCCGCATTTCGTGTCGGAGTGTGACGAAGTGTGGTTCGTGTATACAGAGGAAGGGGTGCGCATTGCCCGCCTCATGGAAACCCGCGGCTACAGTGAGGAAAAGGCGCGCGCGATGATTCACGCGCAGATCGACGATGCGGAGTATGCCTCCATGGCGGACCTTGTTCTTGACAATTCGGGAACGCGAGAGGAAACCGAGGCCCAGATTCGGGCACAGCTCATACGCGTTTGAAAGCCCGGTGCCTCCGGATTTTCCAGGAGGATCTGCGGGCCTTTACAGCCGGGGCTTCAGAGTAGAACATCATTTTAGAGGGATAGACATCATTTTATGAGATTTACAAGTATTGCAAGCGGCTCGAGTGGAAACAGCAGCTATATTGGCACGGATCATACCCATGTTCTCGTGGACGCCGGGGTGACCATGAAGGCCATCAATCAGGGACTGCATGCCCTCGACCTGGATCTATCGGATGTGCAGGCGATTTTTCTGACGCATGAGCATATCGACCATATCCGCGCGATTGGCACGATTTCCCGGAAGTACCAGATTCCAGTCTACGGAACACTGGGAACGCTTCAGGAGGTGATGCTGAACCGTACCCTCGGGGATTTTTCAACGGAGCTTCTGCAGCCGATTCTTCCAGATGCCGTGACGACGGTTGGCGATCTTCAGGTGACGCCGTTTTCTATTGACCACGATGCCGCGGATCCTGTCGGCTATTGCATCGAGGCCGAGGGAAAGCGGGTCGCAGTGGCGACCGATCTGGGGCACTACGACGATTACATCGTTTCTCATCTCGAGGACCTGGATGCGATGGTGGTGGAAGCAAACCATGATGTACGGATGCTGAGTACGGGGCCATATCCGATGACACTGAAGCGTCGTATTCTCAGTGATCATGGGCATCTCAGCAATGAAAGCTCGGGGCATCTCATCGACCGCATCTTAAATTCAAGAGTGAAGCATGTTTTCCTCGGGCACCTCAGTAAGGAAAACAACCTCCCGGAGCTCGCACTTAAGACCGTGCAGCAGGAGATCAATGCTTCCGAATCGGAGTTCCATGCCGTGGACTTCGACATCACGGTCGCCAAACGGGACGGAATCTCTGAAATCGTGGAGCTGTAGGCCGAACACACGAAAACTTTGATGGTCAGCATAACGCGCTTTTGGAATCGGCACGGCGGGAGTGAAAACGAACGCACGTGCCGATTTTATTGTTGCGACTGCGCTTTTTTTTAGTACATGCCTGAAAAGCAGTTGCGTTTTGCTTTTTTAAATGCTTAGATAATAGGAAAGTTTAAAAATCAATTGTCCGAAATGCAAAAAAGGCATCCGGGCAGCAGGTGTAAGAGGAGGCCATATGAAAAAAGCGATTATTACCGTTGTGGGTAAGGATACCGTCGGCATCATTGCGAAGGTTTGTACCTTCCTTTCAGAAAAGAACATTAATATCCTCGATATTTCACAGACCATCACGGGCGGATTCTTTAATATGATGATGATCGTGGATGTGACATCTGCAAGTGAATCCTTTGATACCATCGCGGCAGAAATTGCCCAGTATGGAAAGGATCAGATCGGCGTTGACATCAAAATGCAGCTGGAAGAGATCTTCACGATGATGCACCGCATCTGAGTGCAGTCTGTATCGATCAGTATCGACCGAGGGCCCGAGGCTGTCTGTAAAGCGTTTGCGGGCTCTACATAAAACTGGAGGAAAAGCGATGGCAAGTTCTTTTGATGGCGTCAATGTGTTCGAGGTTGCAGAGACCAACAACATGATTGAGCATAATAACCTCGATGTTCGTACGATCACCATGGGTATCAGCCTGCTTGACTGTGCAGCAGGGGATGTGGATACCTTTTGTGACAATATTTATAAAAAGATCACGCGCTATGCGCGGGACCTCGTAAAAACCGGTGAGGAGATCAGCCGGGAGTACAGTATTCCGATTGTAAACAAGCGAATTTCCGTCACTCCGATCGCCATTGCGGGTGGCAGTGCATGCAGATCCTCTGCCGACTTTGTGAAGGTGGCACATACACTCGATAAGGCGGCGAAGGCCGTGGGCGTCAACTTCCTGGGCGGCTTTTCGGCCATCTGCCAGAAGGGGATGACCCCGGCGGATGAGATGCTGATGCGTGCAATCCCGCAGGCACTGGCGGAGACCGACATTGTCTGCGCGAGCGTGAATCTGGGATCAACGAAGACTGGTATCAATATGGACGCGGTCCGTCTTATGGGCGATATGATCCGGGAAGCCGCGGAGCGTACGGCAGACACCGACTCCAGTGCCTGCTCGAAGCTCGTTGTTTTCTGCAATGCACCGGATGATAATCCGTTTATGGCGGGGGCCTTCCATGGTGTTTCTGAGGCGGATTGCATCCTGAATGTCGGCGTTTCCGGTCCTGGTGTGGTACGCGATGCCCTGCAGCATGCGGAAGGCCTCAATTTCGAGGAGCTGTCGGAGCTTATCAAGAAGACCGCATTTAAGATCACCCGTGTGGGGCAGCTCGTAGCGAAGGAAGCAAGTCGCATGCTGAATGTTCCGTTCGGCATCATTGATCTGTCTCTGGCACCGACCCCGGCCATCGGGGATTCCGTCGCGGATATCCTCGAAGCCATGGGACTCGAGCGTACAGGTGCACCGGGTACAACCGCGGCACTTGCCATGCTGAACGATCAGGTGAAGAAGGGCGGCATCATGGCCTCCAGCTCCGTGGGCGGTCTCAGTGGTGCATTTATTCCGGTTTCCGAGGATCAGGGGATGATCAATGCCGTCGAAGCGGGTGCTCTCAATATTGAAAAGCTGGAAGCAATGACCTGTGTCTGCTCGGTGGGACTCGACATGATCGCCATCCCTGGCGATACACCGGCGACGACGATTGCAGGCATCATCGCCGATGAGGCGGCGCTGGGTATGGTGAACCAGAAGACAACCGCGGTACGTGTGATTCCTGCCATTGGCAAGAAGGTCGGCGACCATGTGGATTTCGGCGGTCTTCTCGGCCATGCGCCGGTGATGGCGGTCAATACCTTCGACTGCTCCGGCTTCGTGAATCGAAAGGGACGTATTCCAGCACCGATTCACAGCTTTAAAAACTAAGACGCAGGTGTATGGAGAGGAGGTCCCATCTCGAGCTTTTCACGGGACTTCCTTCATGAATCCTTCTAGCCCTCGGTGGGATGGCTTTCGGCCATTTCGGCCGAGGGCCTTTTCTGTTATAGTAGAGAAAGAAATTCATTCTCCTTCACATGAGGAGAAGAAATGAGGACGCATATGATCAACGGTAAAAAGGTGGTGGGCATCGTCGCTGAATACAATCCATTTCACACAGGACACCGCTATATGCTGGATAAAATTCGAAGAGAATATCATGCGGATTACATCGTGGCGGCTATGTCGGGTGATTTCGTACAGCGCGGCGAGCCAGCGATGTTTGATAAGTATGAACGTGCCGAAGAGGCCCTGAAAAATGGGGCTGATCTCATCGTACAGATTCCGGTCATGTTCTCTACGTCCAGTGCCGAGGATTTCGCCGCGGGAGGTGTCGCTGTCCTTCGGTCTCTCGGCTTTGTGGATGAGCTTGTGTTTGGCTCGGAATCGGCAGACCTCGAAAAGCTGGAACGCATGGCCTCGGTAGAGCTTGCTGCTGGAACGAAGGAGTATGCAACCTTCCAGAACATGGTCAGGGATGGTGTGGCTTCTGGAATGAGCTACCCGAAGGCGCGTGCGGAAGCCATGAAGGCAGCACTCCTGGGAGATGATGAGACCAGCTTTCAGGCCCTGCTTCAAGGAGTGACGGCTGGAAAGGAAGTCATCGATCTGCGACCGAATGACGTGCTGGGACTCGAATATCTGAAGGCGGTACACCGGCAGGGGGACTGCTTTTCCGTGGGATGCATTCGCCGAAACCAAGAGCTTGCCAGTGCACATTCGATTCGGGAGACGATGCTTAAAGATCCCGCTTCTCTGAAGGGTGGCTATGCAACGCTGGATATGCTGTCGGATATGCTGAGCTACCGCTTACTGGAGCTCTGTCAGCTCGAGGAAAGGATGAGAGAGGCCCCATCCCTTCTGACGGAGTATCTCGATGTGTCCAGGGAGATTGCGGATGCGCTGCGACATCAGGTGCGGGAGCGTCACAGCTTCTCGGAACGGATTCAGATTATAAAATCGAGGAATTATACCTACAGTCGTATCTCGAGAGCACTGCTCCATATTCTTCTCGATATTCAGAGAAAGGAGCATACGGCTTTACGGGGGGCCTATTTCGGAGAGCTGGAGGCTCTGCCTTATGTCCGTGTGCTCGGTGTACGGCAGACGGCAAAAGGACTTCTGAGTGCGATCCAGACGACGGTTGTGGCATCGCCTGCGCAGTATCTTCATACGCTGGAGGAGCTTCGCCGAAGGGAAACCATTACAAGCCCGGAAGAGCTGGTACAGAGCATCGCCACGGAGCACGCGGAGCAGCTTTTTCGTGCGGATCTCTATGCGGCAGACCTCTATCATCTCATCTATCGGGTGGAGGATGCCGGGAAGCCAGGGGAAAATGAGTTTACACGGCATTTTCTGGTTGTGAATGAAAAAGCGGAATAAAAAACGGCAGAAGGATAGAAAGCAGCGAAAGGATTCTTTAAGATATTCTGTAGAGTGAAAGAAAAGTGGGCAAAGCCCGGGGACCTATGATAAAATCATCTCATGATGACAGATTTTCAGGCAGAAGAGAGGTACGATATGAAACTGATTTATGCAATCGTTCGAAATGACAATGAAGACGATGTGATGGATGCACTGAACAAGAATCATTTTCAGGTAACGAAGCTGGCTTCCACAGGTGGTTTCCTTCGAAAGGGCAATTCCACACTCATGATTGCAACACAGGATGAGAAGGTTGACGAGTGCATTGAACTTATCAAAAAGCAGTGTGGAAAGCGCCAGAAAATCACGGTCAATATGCCGTATGTCTCGGGAACCTCGATGGGCACCTATTCGACGATGCCAATGCCAGTCGAGATCGGTGGGGCGACGATTATGGTCGTGGACCTCGAACGCTTCGAAAAGTACTGAATTTAGTGCATAAAATGCGTCTTCCACGCATTGCAGAGCGCTTTTTATCGAGTATAATAGCTATGTCAAATTGTATACACACGGAGTCTGTGCGTATATCAATCATAAATAAATCAGTGGCTTCCACTGATGAAATAGTATAAATAGCAATGAGAGGAGAAATCTGAAATGGCATTTATTGACACAATCAAGGCGAAGGCAAAGGCAGACAAGAAGACCATCGTTCTTCCAGAGTCCATGGACAAGAGAACGTTTGAGGCTGCAGAGAAGATCTTAAAGGAGGGCATCGCAAATCTTGTGATCATCGGTACCCCGGAGGAGATCGCAAAGAACAGCGCTGGTTATGATATCACGGGTGCCACCATCGTGGATCCATACACCGATCCGAACCGTCAGAAGTACATCGACAAGTTCGTTGAGCTTCGTGCAAAGAAGGGCCTTACGCCAGAGCAGGCGGAGGAGCAGATGACAAAGGATTACATGTACTATGCATGCCTTATGTGTAAGTGCGGTGATGCAGACGGTGCTGTTTCAGGTGCCTGCCACTCAACTGGTAACACCATTCGTCCGGCTCTTCAGCTTCTGAAGACAAAGCCAGGCATCAAGTCTGTTTCCGGTTTCTTCCTGATGGAGGTTCCAAACTGTGAGTTCGGTGAGCAGATCGATGGCAATGGCCTCTTCGTATTTGCTGACTGTGCTGTAAACACTGATTTTGACTCTGAGAAGCTTGCAGAGATTGCTTACCTTTCCGCAGAGTCCTTCAAGTCCTTCGTTGGCCGTGAGCCGAAGGTTGCCATGCTTTCCTACTCCTCCAAGGGTTCCGCAAAGCATGATGATGTTACAAAGGTTGCCGAGGCTGTCAAGATTGCCAATGAGCAGCATCCGGAGATCGCCCTTGATGGTGAGCTTCAGCTCGATGCAGCCCTTGTGCCTTCTGTTGCAGAGCTGAAGGCTCCAGGCAGCAAGGTAGCTGGTCACGCAAACGTTCTGGTATTCCCATCCCTTGAGGCTGGTAACATTGGCTACAAGCTTGTACAGAGACTTGCACATGCTGGCGCATATGGTCCTGTTCTTCAGGGCCTCAGCATGCCGGTGAATGACCTGAGCCGTGGCTGCTTCGCAGATGATATTGTCGGTGTTGTAGCAATGACTGCCGTACAGGCTCAGAACGCGTAAGCCATCGTCTATAAGATCTGATTTTCATGATCTGCTGTGTGTCCCTGTGATGAGGCAGGGCACCGGCAGATCATCATTATAAATATTTAGGAGAGTACTACCCATGAAAATTCTTGTTCTGAACTGTGGTTCATCATCCCTCAAGTACCAGCTCATCGATATGGAGAATGAGGCGGTTCTTGCAAAGGGCCTTTGCGAGCGTATCGCCATCGACGGCAGCAAGCTCACACATAAGGTACCGGGCAAGGAGGATTTCGTTCTGGAGTCCCCGATGCCGGATCACAGCGTCGCTGTAAAGCTTGTATTTGATGCACTGACCGATGCGGAGCACGGTGTCGTAAAGACGGTTGATGAGATCGGTGCCATTGGCCACCGTGTACTTCATGCAGGTCCAAACATTACGGAGTCCTGCATTGTGGATGAGCATGTGAAGGACGTTATTCGTTCCTGCTTCGATCTCGGTCCTCTGCACAACCCTGCAAACCTCATGGGTATCGAGGCCTGCGAGAAGGTTGTTCCGGGCAAGCCAAATGTTGCCGTATTTGATACAACCTTCGGCATGACGCTTCCGGAGAAGGCGTATTATTATGCCATCCCAACAGAGTACTATGAGAAGTACGGCATTCGTCGTTATGGCTTCCATGGCACATCTCATGCATTCGTTTCCAAGGAAACCATCAAGTTCGGCGGTCTCGATCCAGAGAAGGCAAAGGTGATCGTATGTCATCTCGGCAACGGTGCATCCGTTTCTGCTTCCATCGGTGGCAAGGGCGTTGATACCTCGATGGGTCTTACTCCGCTCGAGGGCCTTATCATGGGCACACGTTCCGGCGATATCGATCCGGCCGTTGTTCAGTTTATCTGCAACCACGAGAACAAGACCGTGGATGAGGTACTGAACATCCTGAACAAGAAGTCGGGTGTTCTCGGCCTTTCCGGCGGTGTTTCCTCTGACTTCCGTGATGTTGAGAATGCTGCAAATGAAGGCAATCATATGGCGAAGGTTGCACTCGATGCCTTCCGTTACAGAGTAGCGAAGTACATCGGTGCGTATACCGCTGCAATGAATGGTGTAGACGCGATTGCATTCACCGCTGGCGTAGGCGAGAATGATAAGCTTACTCGTCAGATCATCGTAGAGGAGTACCTCGGCTACCTTGGTGCAAAGATCGATCCAGAGCGTAATAACGTGCGTGGTAAGGAGACCCTGATCTCTTCCGATGATTCGAAGGTAAAGATCTTCCTGATTCCGACCAACGAGGAGCTCGCCATTGCAAGAGACACCCTTCGTCTCGTAGATGCACAGTAAGTCATTCCGACTTTTCAGACCCGGACATTCTGTCCGGGCCTTTTTGCGCTTAAAACCAATTTTTTATGAATTTCCTGAGTAAAAACGACGGTTTTTCATTGCTTCTATCTATTGGATCAGATTCTTTTATGTGTTACGATTCATAACATGCTTTGAAAGCGCTTTGATACGAAAAAGAAAGGGTATGAGAGCAAAGATGAAGACGACCTTACTGTGTGGGAATGTCTCTTACTTTAATACGGCACAGCTGCATACTGTTTTCGGAAATGAACGGGCTGTCCTTATGGCACGGGATATCGAGACAAAGAAGGAAGGAAATCTGCTCTGGTTTCAGAGTGCACTCATGGGGGAGGCATTTTGCCGTCGCTTTTTTCTTTATGACTTTTCTACAGTGCTTTATATTTCTCGTACACTTACCTTCGGAGATGAAGCAGAGGAGGAGCTTTCAGAGCTTCGCCATCTCCTGGAGCTTTGCCGAGGCGGACGAGTAAAGCGCTTCGTTTTTTTAACCGGTGATCACATTTCTGCGGCTGCGCAAAATGCGAAAACGATTTTTCAGAAGGCGGCAGAGGATCTGTGTCATGCATATACGAATTCCAATCAGATAAAGCTATGTATCGTCCGCTGTCCATATTTTATCAGTGGAACGAATCCGCACGACTGGCTGTATCAGAGCTTTCAGACGCTGGAGCAGCAGAAGAAGCTTCAGATTCCAGTGAATCCTGCTGAAATCGCAAGCTGGATCGATATCGATGACCTTAGTCAGTTCCTTTATCGCCTTCTGGATGATGAAGAAGTGAGGGCAGAGGAACTTTCACTGGAGTCTTATGGCAGTGAAAGCTTCGAGCAGCTGGCAGCACGACTGGAGCGTCTGTTTCCACATACGACCGTTGAGTTGGATTTCCATCGACCTGTACTGTATCCAGAGCGCAGGTATCTACACGATGAACTGGAACGGCATCCGGAAAAACGGATGGAGAATAAGGTTCGAAGCCTGTATGGCTGGTATGCCATAAAAAACTGTGCAGAGGAACTTGAGCAGTACGCAGAGGATTTTCGAAAAACGTCCTTCCGTACACCCAGGCGGTGGAGTATTTTCAGGCAACGCGTGCACATGAAAACACAGCTGTGGAGATATGCGGAGCTTTTTCTCGGTGCCCTTTTGGTGGAATTCCTGAATCATCTGGTCCAGAACAATGCACAATTTCGAATGGTCGATCTTCGTCTTTTGTTTGTGGTTCTGATGGCCAGTACCTATGGGACGCGTATCGGTCTCATCGCGGCGCTTCTGGAAGTACTGTCTCTTGGCAATGCCTATGTTCGGGAAGGACGAGGGTGGACGCAGCTGTTCTATGATCCTTCGAACTGGCTCCCATTTATTCTGCTCTTTCTGGTTAGCGCTGTCTGTGGCTATCTTCATGAACAACATCAGGACACGGAGGCAGAGCTGCAAGATGAGGCTCAGAAGTACCAGTCAGAAGCGCAGTTTGTTACGGAATTGTATCAGCAGGCACAGACATATAAGAATGAATATAAGCAAAGCCTAGTAGAAAGTCGAGATGGCTTTGGGCGCATTTTTGAAATGGTAGAACATTTGAGCCATACGATTCCAGAACGCATTTATTCAGAAGCTATTCGTGTGGCAGAGGATGTATTGAATAACCAGTCCATCGCAATTTATTCGATTTCACAGAAGGATGCCCGCTTTGCACGTCTGGAGGTATGTAGTGCGGCGTTGTCCGGTCTCGACCGCTCGATTGAACTCGATGCCTACCGCCCTTTCTATCCGGTTATGGATCGCGAAGAAGTATGGGTGAACCGTAAGCTGGAAAGTGGATACCCTATGCTTTTAACCGGCATAAAGCAGCAGGGTGAGTATACGCTGCTTATCATGATTTATGATGCGGATTACAGTCAGATGACAAACTATTATATCAATCTGGTGCGTATTCTTCGTCGATTGACGGAACAGTTTCTGTCCCGTGCTTACCTTTACCAGCAGGCGAAGCGACATGAGACCTATGTAGGGGATACGATTCTGACGCATCCAGATTATCTGCTTCAGCAGGAAAGGATACGGAAGGATATGCTGGAGCGAAAGATCGGAACGTATTCCATTCTTCATCTACACCGTGGTAAACATTCACTGGAGGACATTTCAGCTTTACTGGAACGTTCCATGCGTACAACGGATATTGCTGGACTCGGCATGGATGGAGATGTCTATATCATTGCAGCGCAGTCCGATGCGGAAACAGCGCCGATTGTAGCAGAACGTTATCGCAAACTCGGATTTCAAGCGGAGATTATAGAGCATCTACCTGGAGGTGAAGGATGAAGGTCTGGATGTTCGTATTGCTGCTGACACACCTATTCGTATGGATGGGCCTTTACGGAATGGTGCGTAGTCATATATTGAAGGTGGATCCCATGCTGCTGCCTGTTTGTCTTTTCATTCCGTTCTTTGGTGCTGCACTGTTGCTTTTGACAAGCTGGTCGGATACGCATGGGCATACAGGAATAAAGAATAAGAACCTGGAGTCAATGCGGAAGGATACAGTACCAGAGAAGAGCACACCAGATATCGAGGAAGAGGATGCTGACGCGTTGCCTCTCGAGGACGCTCTGATTCTGAATGATGCCAAAACACGGCGGAATGCCATGCTGGATGTGCTCCTTCAGGGATCCTCGAATATGAGTCAGGTGCTTCGGGAAGCAAAGGAAAATGAAGACGTGGAGGTCGTACACTATGCGACAACGGCGTTGTCAGAGCTTTCGAAGGACTATGATCTTCGCCTGCAAAGACTAAGCAAAGAGCATGAGGAGCATCCGGAGAAGAAGGATGTACTGGACATGTATATTGATACCCTAGATGCGTTTCTTCGAAATGAGCTTGCAGAAGGAGAAATTTTACGCATTCAGCGTACGCGTTATGTTGGCTTACTCAAGGAACGTATACGGATGGAACTTCGCATCGAGGATGTACATGCACTGGTGCGTAGTCTCATGTACTCAAAGGAGTACGATGAAGCAGCGCGCTGGCTTGAGCGTATGGAGAAGCACTGGCCGGAAAAAGAAGAGACAAAGGAGCTTCGGCTTCGGTACTACTATGAGCTTCGAATGAGCATGGAGTTTCGTGCCTGCCTTGAAAAACTGAAAAAGAGCGAACGGTATATTTCGCATGAATTCAGGGAGAAATTGCAATTCTGGGAGGATAAAACATGAAAAAGTATCGATTTCGCGCTGTACTTCGCGTATTTTTTGGCTTTTTCATGCTTTTCTGTCTGCTTTTTGCAGAACGGCGTGGTATTCGTTACAGCCCACCGAAGACGGGAGAAGCCTTGGCATCAAGGGAAGACACACGTCTTCACAAGCCTCTGAAGGAGGAAGCAGAATGCCTTGTAATCGTCGATAGTGCATCGGATAGCAGTCGTGTGGCAGAAGAACAGTATATGCAGATCCTGCAGGATATGCGGGTTACGTATCAGCTTCAAGATATTGAAAACATGCAGACCTCGCTTTCCTTTGATGGATTTCGCAGCGTTGTGCTACTGCTCTCAGATGTAGAGCCCCTCGGGGATCAGCTTCTTACCCTCTGCGATTATGTCGCCGAGGGTGGGCAGGTTCTTTTCGGCATTCCAGTAGGAAAGACCACAGCGTTTTCAACCATCCAGAGTCGCCTCGGTATTCTGGAAAGTGGCCATGATTATCAGCTGGTTTCGGATTTTAAGGTTCAGCAGGACTTTATGCTCGGTGGGGACCGCGTCTATACGATTGAGGACCCGTATGAATCCTCGATGAATGTTGGCCTCGATGAAAAATGCAGGGTCTATGCGACGACAGCAGATGACCGGGTGCCACTGATCTGGGAGCGTGATTACGGTGCGGGACGTTTCGTTGTATGCAATTTTGCGTACTGTGTGAAAGCCACGCGTGGCATTTATGCGGCAGCCTACAGTCTTCTAGGGGATATTTCTGTCTATCCGGTGATCAATGCATCAAGCTTCTATCTTGATGACTGGCCATCTCCTGTGCCATCAGGAGATGGTCAGTATATTCGGCGTGATTATCAGATGGATGTAAAAACCTTTTATTCACAGGTCTGGTGGCCGGATATTGCAGCAATCAGCGAAAAATATGATATCCCGTTCACTGGCCTTATCATTGAGAGCTACGATGACAACACCGATGGAGATTTTCCGGAAAATACGGTGGTTTCAGATTATACCTACTATGGCAATATGTTACTCGACGAAGGTGGAGAGCTTGGCTATCATGGCTATAATCATCAGCCACTTTGTGGATCGGATTTCCATTATGAGGAGGATCTCGGTTATCATACCTGGCCATCCACGAACGCTATGGCGAAATCCATCACCGAGCTTCAGCGCTTTTCGGAAGGACTCTTTCCAAATACGAAGCTGCAGGTCTATGTTCCGCCCAGCAATGTGCTGTCATCCGAGGGCCGTTCGCTGCTGGTACAGTCTTTCCCGGATATTCGGGCTATTGCAAGCTGCTATCTTCCTAGTGGCAGTGCATATGCGCAGGAGTTTGAAGTTGCGGAGGATGGAATGGTGGAGACGCCACGTATCATTTCGTCCTGCGTACTGGATGACTACATGCGGCTCACGGCATTTTCAGAGCTCAATATGCATCTTGTGAATTCGCATTTTATGCATCCAGATGATCTTCTCGACATCGACCGAGGCGCCGACCTTGGATGGGAGACCTTAAAGGGGCGACTCACGGAGTATATCGAATGGCTGTATCGTGCGGTGCCAGTATTACGTCATGAAACCGGAAGCGGTATGGCAGCAGCAGTACAGCGCTTCAGCTGCTTGTCCGTGGAAAGAAGCGTGACGGAAGACCAGGTAAAGCTTTACCTGGAAGGTCTCACGGATGATGATTACTTCTTGGTGCGTGTTAATAAGGGCGGTCTTTCCGAGGTTGAGGGTGGAAGCCTTCAGCACCTCACGGGAAATCTGTATCTTTTACATACAACGGACAGCCGAGTGACAATGCATCGTACCGAAAGCTAAGGAGAAGAAATGCGCGTTTGTCTGATTCTGGAGGGAAGCTATCCCTATACCCATGGTGGAGTTTCCAGCTGGATGCACAATTACATAAAGGCGATGCCAGAGACCGAATTTATCCTTTGGGTCATTGGTGCACACCATAAAGATAAGGGAAAGTATTTCGTACAGCCACCGGAGAATGTGACCGAGATCCATGAGGTTTTTCTGGATGATGCACTTCGAATCCAGACAGAAGCGGATCATCGCTACCGTTTTCAGAACGAGGAGGTCGCTGCCTTACAGGCACTGATGGACTGTGAGCGTCCGAACTGGCAGGTGCTGTGTACACTGTATCAGATAAAGAAGGTGAAGCCAGGGGCCTTTCTCATGAGTGAAGCCTTCCTCGATATTTTTACAAAGCTGTGCACGGAACAGTATCCTTATGCGGCTTTTTCGGATAGCTTTCATACGATTCGTTCCATGCTTCTGCCTGTGACGTATCTGCTGTCTCAGCCGATTCCAGAAGCAGATTTCTACCACACCATCTGTACTGGCTACGGCGGACTTCTTGCCACGATGGCGTCCATCATCCGGCATAAACCCCTAATTTTAACGGAACATGGCATCTACAGTCGAGAACGAGAAGAGGAGATCATTCGCGCTGACTGGGTTCTTCCCACCTTTAAACGGCAGTGGATTCGCTTCTTCTATATGCTTTCTGATGCAGTGTATCAGCAGGCCTCGGCGATTTCATGCCTGTTTCAGCGAGCGAAGGAGACGCAGATGGAGCTCGGTGCAGCAGCAGAAAAATGTCATGTTATTGGAAATGGAATTCACTACATACGCTTTGCAGCGATTCCCTTAAAACAAGAAAATGGGAAGGTAGACATTGCAGCTGTTATCCGCATCGCCCCGATTAAAGACGTAAAGACACTGCTCTATGGATATAAGGAACTGACGCTGCGTGTGCCGAATACAGAGCTCCATATTCTGGGAGGTGTGGATGATGAGGAGTATGCCAAGGAGTGTCGGGACCTTGCAATGGAGCTTCGGCTTTCTACGGTGCATTTCGTGGGACAGGTGGATGTTGTAGAGTATATAAAAGGCATCGACTTTACGGTACTGACGTCGATTTCGGAAGGGCAGCCACTGTCTGTCCTCGAGTCCTTTGCTGCGGGACGGCCTGCGGTGACGACGGATGTGGGCTGCTGCCGAGAGCTGACTGAAGGCGGGCCACAGGACGTATATGGCCCCGCAGGGTATTGCGTTCCACCGATGAACCGACAGGCTCTCGCTATGGCAATGGAACGGATGTGCCAGAGCCATGAAAGACGTATTGAAATGGGGCGAGCAGGACAGCAGCGAGTGAGGCATGGCTTTCGGCAGGAAGCCATGATGAAAAAGTATCGAGATATGTATGAAGAGGTGAAAACAGCGTGGCAGGCATCGGCTTCGAACTGAAAAAACTATTTCGGCAGCAGGGGATTTTTTACCGTATGCGTGCCTATGGCTATACGGGGCTTGTGACAGCCGGACCGATGCTGCTCGGTGTCCTGTTTCTCATGGGCATCGCCTACATTGGACAGCATTTCGGCCTGGGACGTCAGGAACGCGCACTTTTGAATGCGATGATTACCTATGCTTTACTGGCTGCGCTTCTTCTGACGGGGACCTGCGCTATGGTGCTCAGCCGGTATGTTTCGGATCTTCTGTTTACAAAGAAGGAGCACTATGCAATGTCCTCCCTTCTGGGAGCACTGGCGCTTCTGTATCCTGTCGGGGGAATTGGGTATGGGCTCTTTTTACTCTTTTCTGGGATTAGCTTCGCACAGATGCTGCTGAATTTTGTGCTCTTCATGGAGCTTGTGACGGTTTTTATAGAGATGCATTATATGACGGCTATCAAGGATTATAAGGGGATCCTTTTCTCTTATGGTGCAGCAATCCTCAGCAGCTTTCTGGTCGCGTTGCTGGGCTGCCGATGGCTGGGCACCTCCATCGAGATGCTGCTTTCGGGTGCGATTTTCGGCTATGGCGTCATGCTGGTTCTGAACTATTACCTGCTCAATGCCTTCTTCCCTAAGGGGAGTGGACAGTATTTTCGCTTTCTCGACTGGTTTCAGGAGTATTGTGACCTCGGAAGCATTGGACTGATGGTGAACATTGGCCTTGGATCTCATCTTATCATAGCCTGGTTTCGGCCGGACATCGGAAAACACATTCAGGGACTCTTCTATAGTGCACCGCAGCATGATGTCGCCGCACTGTATGCATTTCTTACGATTCTTGTCACAACGATTAACTTTGTTGCTTCGGTGGAGGTGAATTTTTACCCAAAATATCGTGCCTATTATGATCTTTTTAATGGGAAGGGATCGATTACAGAAATTCAGTTGGCTGAAAAAGAAATGCTGGCGGTTATGGAGCGGGAACTGGGCTATACTGCGAAGCGACAGCTCTATACGACGGCACTGGCCCTGTCCTTCGGTACCGTCCTTCTTCATGCGTTGCCACTTGGTTTCGATGCGCTGATGGATGGGTATTTCCGTGTACTCTGCGTTGGCTATGGACTCTATGCCGTGGGCAATGTCCTGATGCTGATGCTTCTTTACTTTACGGATTATCGTGGCGCGCGAAACATAAGCCTTGCCTATGCAGTGGTGACGACACTGGGAGCCTTGCTGGAGCGTTACGTTGATAGCCGCTACGTTGGCTTCAGCTTTGCCTTCGGTGGGATGGTGTATTTCCTTCTTGGCTGGTATCGGCTCAATGTCTACACACGGCGTCTCGGCTACTATCTTCTCTGCACACAGCCATTTGTATATATAAGAAAGCAGGGATTATTTACCTGGCTTCATGAAGTGCTGGATACAGTGCTTGAACATATCGATCAATAAAGGAGAACGGAAAGTGATACAAATGAAGGGGAAAAACGTTCGACCACTGATGCTGGTGATTGTACTGCTCTTGGTGCTTCTCACAGGAGATGCAATCTATCAGATCGTTGCGAACAACAGGATCGAAGAGACATCTAAGGACAACCGCGAAACAGATAAAAGCAGTGTGACGGACGATGCTATGCTGCGAGGAAATGCTACAGAAAATGTGCTGGAAGGTGCGGCAACAGGATCCGTTGTGGTCGAAAAAGACAGTGCCATTCCGCATCTTCGGGATCAGGCCTCCTTATATGAAAATGAAGACGATACATCGGTGGTGACGATGTATCTCACGGTCCGACGGGGGAATGCAGCCGACCATACTGACCACAGCTGGGCGGAAATCAATCAGTATTCGGCCTATGATTATGAGGCGATGGATGTGGACCGCTACCAGGTGGAGGGACTGTTGCAGGTTGGCGATGAAAACGGTCCTGCTGCAGGCGAGCTTGGCTATGGTTTGACCGCTCCCAATGCCACCGTACAGATTCGAGGACAGACCTCCAGTGAAAATCCGCAAAAGAACTATAAAATCCGTCTGAAGGACAATCATGGCAGCTGGCGCGGACAGCAGACCATCGCGCTCAACAAACATCAGACGGATGGACTCCGCTATCGAAACAAGCTGGCCTTTGACCTTTTAGAGGATATACCACAGCTCCTTTCGCTTCGTACACAGTTTGTACATCTCTATGTGAAGGACCAGACCAAAGATCCGACCAATGAGGTGTTTCGGGATTATGGACTTTATACCCAGGTGGAGCAGCTTAATCGAACGGCCCTGAAGGCCCATGGACTCGACCGGAATGGACAGCTGTATAAGGTGAATGAGTTTGAATTCTACCGTGATGAAGAGGCAATTCGGCTGGAAAGTGATCCAGATTATGATGCGAGCGCTTTTCAGCAGAGGCTGGAGATTAAGGGAGATCATGATCATACGAAGCTTATTCAGCTGCTGGAGGAAATCAATGACTACACGATCAAACCAGAGCAGCTGCTCAACGACTGGCTCGATGAAGAAAACATCGCCTACTGGATGGCCTTTCAGATCCTAATGGGGAATACGGATTCTCAGAGTCGGAACTTCTATATTTACAGTCCGAAAAATGTGCATCGCTTCTACATTCTGCCATGGGATTTTGATGGTATGCTCTTTTATGACGAGTATGCCCTGACGGGACGTAGTGAAAATGGCAGCTGGGAACGTGGAATTTCGAATTACTGGGGAAATATGCTCTTTCGGCGCTGCCTTCAGTCGGCCGAATTCCGTACAGAGCTTGATCATGCGATCGAAGATCTCCGTACCCATGTTTTGACAAAGGAGCACATTACGGAGCGTGCGGCTTCGTATGCCCGCGTAGTGAAGCCGTACCTCTATACGCAACCGGATATTACCTATGCGCCTCGAACCGAGGCAGAGTACGATCAACTGACGGAAAACCTGTATCATAATGTCGAAGAAGCATATCAGTCCTATCAAGCGTCCATTGAGAATCCCATGCCGTTTTTCATTGGAACACCGCGTGTAGAACCGGATGGAAAACTGCACATCGAGTGGGATCCTTCCTATGATTTCCAGGAGGATACGCTCCTGTATCATGCGTGCATCAGTCGAAACAGTGATGGTACAGATGAAGTGGCTTGCTATGAAGGCGCATGGCCGGAATGGACGACGGAAGCATTGCCCACAGGGCAGTATTTCCTGAAAATTCAGGTGAGCGATGCGGAGGGGCATACGCAGGATGCGTTTGATTGCTATATTACAGAAAATGGAAAGGTCTATGGGACGAAGTGCTTCTATATCAATGCGGATGGCTCGATTTCAGAAGATCAGGTGGAGCAGGAGTGATATGAAAATATTTAGCTTGACAGCAGACAGGCATGCACCCGTGCACACGACGAAGCCCTTTCGGCATGAATTGAAATACCTGATTAGTGAAGGTGAGCGTGAGCAGTTGAAGACCCGCATGCGCTTTCTGTTTCACCTGGATTCCCATGCCAGCGGTGGGAGCTATATGATTCGAAGTCTCTATTTCGATGATTACTGGAATTCAGCGTATGAGGAAAAGAGCATGGGCGTGATGGAACGACAGAAGTACCGCATCCGTATCTACAATGCGATGGACAGCACCATCCGCCTTGAGCGAAAACGAAAATCCGGTTCGTATATTCAGAAGGAGGCGGCGAAACTGACACGCGATGAGGTCGAGCACATTCTTACGGGAGAGTATGGGTTCCTTCTCCATCACAGGGAACCACTCTGTCAGGAATTCTATGTCGAGTGTGTGTCTCATGTGATGCGTCCACGCGTCATCGTGGATTATGATCGAGAGCCGTTTATAATGGAGCCAGGTACGGTGCGCGTGACCTTCGACAATAATGTGCGTGCGGCCATTCTCGGTGAAAATCTGTTTGATCCAGCACTGCCCACGCTGCCGGTCCTCGAGCCTGGAAAGACGATAATGGAAGTGAAGTTTACGGAATTTCTGCCGGAAATTGTGCGAAATACGATCCTGCCCTCGGCAGCCGAAGCCACGGCCCTTTCAAAATATGTTCTGTGTTATGAAAAAACGCAGTATCTTCACGGCTTCAGCTACTGGAAAGACAATGGTGGCCAAGATTTGAACCGTTAGCACATAGAGGGATGGAAATTGATTGGATGAAGACGATGTCCAGTGAAAATTCCGATTAAAGGAGCAGTCAATGAGTGTAAAAGACGTTATCAAAAATTCTTTTCTGCAGCAGATGGGAAGCTATGATCTTGGAAATATTGCTATTTCTCTTGTGGCGGCTGTTCTGCTGGGAGTCTTTATTTACTATGTATATAAAACCTTTTATACAGGAGTCATCTATAGTCGAAGCTTTGCCGTGACGCTTGTGGGTATGTGTGTACTTACCTGCATGGTGACACTGGCGATCAGCACCAATGTCGTGATCTCCCTTGGTATGGTCGGCGCCCTGTCCATTGTTCGCTTCCGAACAGCCATTAAGGACCCGATGGATCTTCTCTATCTATTCTGGACCATCACGGTTGGCATCACGACGGGGGCCGGTATGTATGGACTTGCACTCACGGCATCCCTTGTCATGGTGATTATGATCGTGGCCTTTTATTATCATCAGGAAAGTGGGCGGATTTATATTGTGGTGGTACATTATGCTGCTCCAGCCATGGAGGAGGATATTTTCCGTGCCTTTCATGGACAGAGGTACCGTCTGAAATCGGAGACACTGCGAGGACAGCAGACGGAGCTTGCAGCAGAGGTCTTTGTGCGAAACGGAGACACCAGCTTTGCAGAGCGCATGCGTATGGTTGAGGGCGTACAGGATGTGACACTGATTCAGTATAATGGAGAGTACCACGGATGATGAAGCGAAGTCTGCTACTTCTTTGCAGTTTCCTTCTTTTTACGGGGTGCGCATCGACTGCATCTCAGGCAGAGACAGAGCGCTATACATATCAAAGCGTCGATACAAGCTTCGTGAATCCACTAATTGGCTACATGCAGAATGCAGAGGAAACGCAGCCATATACTGAGATGGCGCTCGTTTACATTGACCTTACCTGGCGTGAGCTCGAGCCGGAGCGCGGAATCTACGACTGGGACACGATCGCGGCGAAAAATCAGCTAGATCGTTGGCGCTCAGAAGGAAAGCATGGAGTTCTTCGCTTCGTCTGTGATGTGCCGGGAGAAGAAGCACATCGAGATATTCCGGACTGGCTCTATGATGAAACCGGGGATGGCATGGACTATGATATCGATTATGGGAAGGGCTACTGTCCGAATTATGCGAATGCTGTATTCCGGCAGGAGCATCATCGAACGCTCCAGGAAATCGGACGTTACTTTTCGGAAAACTATGGTGATTTTGTAGCTTATGTGGAGCTTGGAAGTCTCGGACACTGGGGTGAGTGGCATGTGAAATATTCGGCTGGACTTCCCTTTCTTCCGAAGACCGAGATACGAAAGGAGTATGTCGAAGCATATGCAAAAGCCTTCCCAAAGGCCCGTCTTTTATCAAGACGAAGTTATGTCGAGATGCCGGAAGGAACGGGCATTTATAATGATGTGACCGGAGATGAAGAGGAAACGGAGCGACTGCTTCGGGAACTGGCAGAAGGTGGTGCTTCACATTCAATGAATGAGGAATATGTCTTGAAGCCACTTCATGAAATCTGGAAAACAGCTCCAGTAGGAGGTGAATTTACCAGTGGGCTGCCCATGGAAGAAATGCTGAGCCAGAACATGGAAAAGACATGGGAACTCATTGAGGCTACCCATCCATCCTTTCTGGGCCCGAAGATCCCAGATGTACGGGCAGAAGATGGTGGGCTTTCTGAAACGGCGCGCAAAAATGCCCGGAGGATTCAGAATCGTCTTGGTTATCGCTACCGTGTATCGGAGCTCCAGATTTCGAATGAAGATAATGAAGAGCGCCTCTGGACAGGTGTATATAAGCGGTTGACAGGACAGGAGGAGGCATGGAGGCGCTATAAGCAGGTAGCGATTACCCTGCAGAACGATGGTCTTGCCCCGATGTACTTTGACTGGCCGGTGGTTCTCTATCTTGTGAAGGAGGACGACTTCACAGGAACAAAGCGCTACCCGATAGAAGGCCTCAAACTGACAGAGATTTCAGAAAATCAATCCGCAACGAGTGCTGTGCAGATTCCTGCAGAGGAACTGGAAGCAGAAAATGTCGCGCTGTACATCGGCATCGAGGATCCGGAAACGGGAGAGCCTGCGGTACAGCTTGCCATGGATGCACCGGAAGTGAAGCGAATGTACCGCCTCAAATAATTTTGAAAATTCGCTTGCATTTCACTGCATCTCGTAGTATCCTAACTCGAGTGTGCAATCGCAAGAACTTCTCGGTTTTTGCTTGACATAAAAAAGCCGTATGGATATAATTACCCGGTATGACGAAGGAGGTGTAAATATGTCAATTTGTCCTAAGAATCATTCATCCAAGGCTCGCAGAGATTCTAGAAGAGCGAACTGGAAGATGGGAAAGATGAACCTTGTAAAGTGTTCGAAGTGTGGTGCTCTTGTTATGCCTCACAGAGTCTGCAAGGCTTGCGGATCTTACAACAAGCGTGAGATCGTAAAGGTTGAGGACTGATCCTTAACTTGATAGAAGAATGATGGTCCGGAGCGAGAGCTCCGGGCTTTTTCTTTTCTTTAGAAAAGAAGGCCGTAAAGGATGCACGGTCACACATCTGCAGGATTTGATGGATTCCTTTTTGTACAAGCCTTTTTTCTATAGACAAGAAATGAGAAACGTGGTACATTTCAAATTAATAATTACTATCAATTTTTTAAATTTTCTGACAGTGATTATTTACCTTATTTATACCGAACTGGTGAAAAGGAGATTTGCCATGTATTCTATTCGAAATATCAATGAGGACGTTGTCTATGTAGGCGTTGAAGATCGTCGTCTTCATCTCTTTGAAAATATTTTTCCACTGGACCGCGGCGTGACCTACAATTCCTATGTCATCCGGGATGAAAAGACCGCGCTTCTCGATACTGCCGATGCTACGGTGGGACAGCAGTTCTTCGAGAACGTAGCGAAGGCCCTGGATGGCCGTTCACTGGATTACCTGATCGTGAACCATATGGAGCCGGATCACTGTGCACTGATTGCGGAGGCACTGTCGAAGCATCCGGAGGCTACGGTGGTGGGCAATGCAAAGACCTTTCAGATGATCGAGCAGTTCTTTGCTCTGTCTATTCCAGAAGAGCGGAAAAAGGTAGTGAAGGAGGGAGATGTTCTTTCTCTTGGGAAGCATCAGCTTCGTTTTGTGATGGCACCGATGGTGCACTGGCCGGAGGTTATGTTCAGCTTTGATGAGACGGATGGCATTCTGTTCTCGGCCGACGCTTTCGGCGTATTTGGCACAAACAACGGAAACATTTTTGCGGATGAGCTGAACTATCAGGCACAGGATTTTGTGGACGATGCACGTCGCTATTACACCAACATTGTTGGAAAGTATGGCATGCAGGTGCAGAATGTACTGAAGAAGGCAGCCGGACTCAAGATCCGTATGCTCTGCCCTCTGCACGGACCGATCTGGCGGGAGAACCTCGACTTTATTCTCGGCCTCTATGACAAGTGGTCCCGCTATGAAGCAGAGGAGAAGGCAGTGGCAGTCTTCTATAATTCTATCTATGGGAATACAGAGTCCGTGATCAATGCATTCACCATGAAGCTTGCGGAGCGTGGCGTTCATAATATCAAGGCCTATGATGTGTCGAAGACCGATGTATCGGTGATGATTGCAGAGTGCTTCCGTGTGACGAATCTGGTGTTTGGAGCAACGACCTATAACAATGGTCTTTTCCCGAAGATGGAAAATCTGGTCGCCGATATGAAGGCACTGAACGTGCAGAATAAGAAGATTTCCATTATTGAAAATGGCTCCTGGGCTCCGACCGCAGGAAAGCTTCTGAAGGCGGAATTTGAAACCCTGAAGAACTGCGAGCTCCTGGGTGAGACCCTCACGGTGAAGTCGGCTGCCTTCAGCGTAGTTGCACTGGATGCACTGGCGGATACGGTTGCAGCCTCTCTTCGGTGATGTTCTGACATACGTTTCTATAAGGCCCCTCCGGCTACATGACGATGAAAAAAGCATCGGTCATGTGGTCGGAGGGGCTTTTCATAGGATGCTGAAATGGTCCATATCCCACGGAAGAAGCTTCTTCACCCACTGGTAAACCGGTTTAAACTATTCAAAATGGAGGTCAATTCCCAGAAAAGTTGTTGTTTTTTCGAAAAGTGGTATAATAGCCCAAAAGTCTGAGCAAATCGTTGAGGTTTTATATGAAAAAGCGAAGTACCATCTTGCTCTTACTCTGTGCACTGCTTGTCGGATGCCAGCAGAAAAATCCGCTGGTCTACAATGTCAATAAATCCGATGAGCTCAGGGAATATGAATCAGAATCGGCACAGGAATCCCTGTTTGCGGAATCCCTGGCACAGAAGGAAAGCATGGAAGCGGAGGAAAGCATCGCTGCTGAGCAGGCTGCGGTCTGGACGAAGAAGCTCCCGCAGAAGACCGCGACACGCGTGAAAGGAATCTATCTCACGGCGGCGACAGCCGGCTCTTCTCGTATGACGGATATTCTGACCCACATGGATGAGACCGAACTCAATGCGGTTGTCATCGATATTCTCGGAGATACGGGCCACATCGAGTATGCGATGTCCTCACCACTGATCGATGAGATCGGCGCAGCAGAGGGCACGATTCAGGACCTGCCGGCACTGATGTCCACCCTCAAGGCGCATGGCATTTATACGATTGCCCGTATTGTAACCTTCCGAGATCCTTATCTCGCGACGGTGAAGCCGGAGTGGATGAATCATACGAAGGATGGGGCGGTCTTCGAGGACAGCTCCGGGATGGCGTGGGTGGATCCATACAACCGGGACGCCTGGGAGTATAAGGTGGAGGTAGCGGAACAGTGCGCCGATGCGGGCTTTGATGAGATTCAGTTCGACTATGTGCGTTTCTGTACGGAGCGTGGGATGAATGAGGTCGTCTATTCGGAGGAAGAGACGGCCGGCATGGACAAGACCGATATCATCACCGAGTTTGTCCGTTTTGCCTCGGACCGCCTTGCGGCGAAAAATGTATTTATGTCGACCGATGTCTTTGGTACCATCATTGGCTCCTATGTCGATACGGTTTCCGTCGGACAGGATTATTCGGCGATGGCAGGCGCCGTGGATTACATGTGCCCGATGATTTATCCATCCCATTATGGCAATGGAAACTTCGGCCTGGACGTGCCGGATCTCGAGCCTTATAAGGCAATCCTGGGTGCGTGCAATGCATCGAAAAAGGACCTCGCGCTGGAGCATACGGAGGGGGTGCATCAGGCCATTGTGCGACCATGGCTTCAGGGCTTTACAGCAAGCTGGCTGAAGAGCTTCCAGCATTATGGCAGAGAGCAGATTCGAGAGGAAATTCAGGCGGTCTATGATGCGGGCTATGATGAGTGGATTCTCTGGAATGCGTCCAATGAATACGACTGGACGGCCTTCCTGAGTAAGAAGGAGGCTGCCGAGGAGGATCAGGCGCTGGAAGCAAAACGTCAGATGGAACTGGCGGCGGCGCAGAGCGCGCGTCAGACGGCAGAGGAAAGCGAATCAGCGAGCCGTGCAGCGGCGCTCGAATCCATTGCCCAGTCCAGAGAGGCAGAGGAGGCCCAGGAAACAGCCGCCGCGTCCCAGGAAAATTAAGGGCGGTACTTGGACGGCACTTAAGTTTCTGTTATAATGAGCAGTTGTTGACATTCGTACGAAACTGAATGTACAAGGGGATATTCATTATGAAGTATAATTTTAAAAAGATTGAACCGAAGTGGCAGGCCAAATGGGAAGAAGCTCAGGCCTTCAAGGCGGTTGATTTCAGTGAAAAGCCGAAGTGGTATGGACTGGTTGAGTTCCCGTACCCGTCCGGAGCCGGCATGCACGTCGGTCATATCAAGGCCTATTCCTCCATCGAGGTACTGGCACGGAAGCGCAGAATGCAGGGCTACAATGTGCTCTTTCCGATGGGCTTCGATTCCTTCGGTCTTCCAGCCGAGAACTATGCGATTAAGACCAACACCCATCCACATATCATTACCGAGAAGAATATTCAGCACTTCAAGGATCAGATGGAGAAGGTGGGCTTCTCCTTTGACTGGAGTCGGGAAATCGCAACCTCTCATGCTGATTACTACAAGTGGACACAGTGGATCTTCGAGAAGCTTTATGAGCACAATCTCGTTTTCCGCGCAAAGACCCTCGTCAATTACTGCCCGCACTGCAAGGTCGTTCTCTCGAACGAGGATTCACAGGGTGGCAAGTGTGATATCTGCCACAGCGATGTCGTACAGCTTGCAAAGGATGTATGGTATCTTCGTATCACACAGTATGCAGATCGCCTGCTGAAGGGACTTGAGGACGTTGATTACCCGGAGTCCATCAAGCAGCAGCAGGTATCCTGGATCGGACGCAGCACGGGAGCGTTTGTAAACTTCGAGCTTGCGGATCCAGCTGGAAAGGCACTTCAGGATAAGCTGGAAATCTATACCACGCGTTGTGATACTCTCTATGGCGTCACCTTCATGGTGGTTGCGCCGGAGCATCCGACGCTCGACAAGTATAAGGATCAGATCACAAACTGGGATGCGGTGATGAATTACCGTGAGGAGGCAGCGAAGAAGACCGAGTTCCAGCGGACACAGCTTGTCAAGGATAAGACGGGTGTACGCATTGAGGGTCTTTCTGCCATCAACCCGATCACCGGAAAGCAGATTCCGATCTTCATTGCCGACTATGTTATGATGGGCTATGGCACCGGCGCGATCATGGCGGTACCGGCACACGATCAGCGCGACTACGACTTTGCAAAGAAGTTTGGCGTGGAGATCGTCGAGGTCATCAAGGGCGGCGACATTTCGAAGGAAGCCTATACCGGCGACGGCGAGATGATCAATTCCGGCTTCCTGGATGGCTATACCAACAAGAAGGATTCCATCAAGAAGATGCTGGAGGTTCTGACCGAGCGCGGCATCGGACATGAAGGCGTACAGTATAAGATGAAGGACTGGGCCTTCAACCGTCAGCGCTACTGGGGCGAGCCGATTCCGCTTATTCACTGCCCGAAGTGCGGTACCGTGCTGGTGCCGGAGAAGGAGCTTCCGCTGACCCTTCCGGATGTCGAGAATTTTGAGCCGGGTACGGATGGACAGTCACCACTCGCGAAGATTGACAGCTTTGTGAACTGCAGCTGCCCGAAGTGCGGTGGCCCTGCGAAGCGTGAAACGGATACCATGCCACAGTGGGCAGGCTCTTCCTGGTACTTCCTTCGCTTCTGCGATCCGAACAACGATCAGGCGTTTGCTGATCCTGCGAAGCTCAAGTACTGGATGCCGGTCGACCATTACAACGGTGGTATGGAGCACGTAACCCGTCACCTCCTGTACTCCCGTTTCTGGCATCAGTTCCTGTATGACATCAAGGAGGTTCCGACACCGGAGCCATACGCGAAGCGTACCTACCAGGGGCTCATTCTTGGACCGGATGGTGAGAAGATGTCGAAGTCGAAGGGCAATGTCATCGACCCGCTGAATATCGTGGATCTTTATGGCGCTGATACCCTTCGTACCTATGTCCTCTTCATGAGTGACTATACGGCTGCGGCTCCGTGGAGTGATGAGGGTGTCCGTGGTGTGAAGCGCTTCCTCGATCGTGTGGCAGGCCTTACGGATATTGCCACCCTCGAGAAGGAGAATCCGAGCCTTGAGTCGAAGCTTCATAAGACCATCAAGAAGGTTTCAGACGACATTGAGCGTATGAAGTTCAATACCGCCATTGCGGCACTGATGACGCTGATCAATGATTACACGAAGGCTGGTGCCATTACACGGGATGATCTCGTGACCTTCATCAAGCTTCTGCATCCGTTTGCACCACATCTCACGGAGGAAATCTATGAGAACATCGGTGGTGAGGGACTGCTGACACTGAGCGCATGGCCAGAGTACGATGAGGAGAAGACGAAGGACGCAGTGATCAACATGGGCGTTCAGATCAACGGCAAGGTACGTGGCAACATTGATATCCCGGCCGAGGCAACGCAGGAGGATGCGGTTGCTGCTGCAAAGGCCAATGAGCAGGTCAACAAGTACTTCGATGGAAAGAACATTGTGAAGGTGATTTTCGTTCCAGGAAAGATTCTTAATTTCGTTGTAAAATAAACGGATGGTGTGATATTTCGGCCGGTGGGCCCGCAGGGCGGGTCTGCCGGCTTTTTAACATGAATTCGAACGGTATTGTTTCTCTCGGGTGAGCGTGCGCCTGCAGCGTACATCCCGGCAGAGAGATGGACATCGGTGATGGTATGAGTGATCATAGAACATTTAATATTGAAGAGGAGCTGACCCGGCTTCCGGCACTGCCGGGTGTGTACATCATGCATGGCCCGCAGGATGAAATCATCTATGTCGGAAAGGCAAAGGTACTGAAAAACCGGGTCAAGCAGTACTTTCAGAAGTCCTATAAGAAATCTGCAAAAATCCAGCAGATGGTGCATCTTGTGGAGCGCTTCGAATACATCGTGGTCGATTCCGAGCTGGAAGCACTGATGCTTGAAAACAATCTCATTAAGGAGCATAAGCCTCGCTATAACACACTTCTCAAGGATGATAAAACCTACCCGTACATCAAGGTCACGAACGAGGCGTATCCACGTATTCTGAAGGTCCGAAAGCAGTACCAGGATCGGGCACGCTACTTCGGCCCCTATGCGTCAAACGAGCAGGTGAATGAGGTGATTGAGCTGATCCGGAAGACCTTTCGGATTCGGAACTGCAATAAGCTGTTCACCGAGGCAGCACCCCTTCCGAATAAATGCATGTACTATGACATTCATCAGTGTGACGGGCCCTGCATTGGAAGACAGACCCAGGCGGATTATCGACTGCAGGTGGATCGTGCAATCGATTTTCTGAATGGAAAGTATGAGGATATTGTGAAGGAACTGCATCGCCGCATGCAGAAGGCCTCGGATAATCTGGATTATGAGACGGCCCTTGAAATGCGGGATCTGATCCGGGCCATTGAGGCCATTCAGAATCGGCAGAAGATCGTGGCCTATGACACGGAGGATCGGGATATCATCGGGATGCGACGCTCCTTTGCGGACTGCATTGTACAGATCTTTTTCGTGCGCGATGGAAAGATCATCGGTCGGGACCATCAGTTCATTGACATTGATCCGGAGGAAACGGATGAAAGCATTCTGACGAACTTTATTGAGCAGTACTATCATGGAACACCGTTTGTGCCGCGTGAAATCTTCGTTCAGACAGAGCTTCAGGAAAAGGCGGTGCTGGAGCAGTGGCTGAGCCGTGAAAAGGGGAAGCGAGTGTATATCGTAACGCCACAGATCGGAAAGAAGGAGAAGCTGGTGGAGCTGGCCATTACGAATGCCGGCATCCTTATGAACCGTTACCGTCAGCAGTACCGGGAGCAGGATGTGAAGAACGCCCGTGCACTGAAGGAGCTGCAGGAACTGATCGGGTTGCCGAAGCTGCCGCTTCGGATTGAATCCTATGATATTTCGAATACGATGGGCGCACTCAATGTCGGCTCGATGGTGGTTTATCAGAATGGAAAGCCGAAGAATAACGATTATCGAAAGTTTCGTATCCAGTCAGTCCAGGGACCGGACGACGTGCATTCGATGCAGGAAATGCTGACGCGCCGTTTCGAGCATGGCCTTTCAGAAATGGAGGCCAATGCCCGTGCAGGTAAGGATGATGCGCTGGGCTCCTTCTCGAATTTCCCGGATCTGATCTGTATGGATGGTGGAAAGGGACAGGTGCATGTCTGCGAGGAGGTGCTGGCATCTTTAGGAATCACGAGCATTACGGTGGTCGGTATGGTGAAAGATGACCATCACCGAACGAGGGCACTTCTATATCGAGATGAGGAGCTGCCGATTCTGGAGAACAGTGAGGCATTTAAGCTCCTGACCCGTATACAGGATGAGGTGCATCGTTTCGCCATCAGCTATCACCGATCGCTCCGGGATCAAAAACAGATCCGATCACTGCTCGATGATATCAAGGGCATCGGAGAGGTGCGAAAGAAGGCACTGATGCGTCAGTTTGGAGACATTGACCACATCCGCGTGGCGGGTCTCGAGGACCTGCGTGCCTGCCCATCCATGGATGATTTTGCGGCACGGCAGGTCTATGATTTCTTTCATCGAAACCCGGAAACTGCAGTGGACAGCATCCATGTGGGCGCCGTGAAAGGCGGCGAGAAAAAACACTAGAAAACCTTCAGAATTCTGTAGAATATTCGTCATGTATTTCGAGCATTTGAGAATGTACAAAGATTTGAAATCCTGTTAAGATTATAAGCGTCGTCCTTCGGGCGGCGCTTTTTATGCTGAATTCAACTTGCTTTTGGGGAGTAAATATAGATTTATGAGAGACGAATTTGAATATTCAGAGAGAGTGCGAGGACAGTCGCGTGCACGTGGACGTGGGGCCTCTGGTCGAGCAGATGGAAGTCGGAGCAGTGGGACCTCGGGCGGCCGACATACCGCTGGAAGCGCCGCAGGCAGCCGCCGGAGCAGCAGTGCTTCGAGCACACGGCGAAGCACATCAACGGGCAGTGGAAGCTACTATAGTCGGAGCAGCCATGGGCGGAAGCCTCGACAGGATAGAACGAATATGAAGCTTGTTCTGGGCGCCGTTGTTGCCTTTCTGGTTGTGGGCGGCGGCCTTGTCTTTGCAGTGCGGAGTGGTCTCATCGGTGGTGCGAAGCCGACCGAAAGTGAGACTGTGCTGGAGACCAGTGTGGCCGCTTCGGAAGTTGATCCGACGACGATCCATGAGGATCTGTACCTGGATCTCCGTGCGATCGCCCCGGACGCGGCACTGTTAAATATGAATGGAATGAATCGGGAGACACTGAAGCAGGCCATTCAGCAGTCTTATACCTGGAAGCTTGTGGTTAAAAATGCAAATCCTTCCATCGACAGCTTCAAAATGCCGGATCTTTCCATCTATGATGTGGAGGAGGAGGCAACAGCCGTCGTTTCTGAAGATGGAGAGGAGAATGACAATGATGGCTCCGTGCAGCAGGTGGAGGTAGATAATCCGTATGCCGGCGTGACGATTCGTCCGGATGCAGAGAGCTTTACGGTTCCGGATCTCATCGCTGCCGAGGCAGATACGCTGGTAGATCAGATCTTTACGGATTATGCATCGAAGCTTTCTGCAGCATCTGTAGACGCATCAGAAAGTGAAGAAACAACGGCTGCCGAGGAAAAGGAGACGACAGAAGAGAGCACAAGCACGGCAGGGGCGACGGCTGCATATACGCTGACCCTCCCGGATCTGAGCTCAACGATTTCAGATTACATGCAGCAGCTTGCCATCGTATGGAAGATGAGTCCGAAAAATGGTGACATTACAGGCTATGATTCTGAAAGTGGTGAGTTCGTATTTGGCGGTTCGGTCGCAGGCTATGCAGTAAATGCAGATGCCACGGCACAGAAGGTCATGGCGGCGATCGAGCAGCACAACTATGATACGACAATTGAATGTGAAGGCGAAAAGGTTTCAGCCTCTGATTCGTCCATGAAGAGCAAGTACGGAACGATTGGCAGCTTCACCACGAAAACTACGGGCAATGCGGTGCGTAATAAGAACATCAAGCTTGCGGCAGCAGCACTCAATGGTACCGTGCTTCAGCCGGGTGAGGAGTTCTCCTTCAATAAAACGGTGGGACAGCGTACCGAAGCGAAGGGCTATGGTGGCGCGCCGGCCTACAACAGCGGCGAGGTTGTGACCGAGGTCGGTGGCGGTGTATGCCAGGTTTCGTCTACCCTCTATAATGCTGTGTTCCGCTCAGGCCTTACGACGACCTACCGCCGCTCCCATACCTTTGCACCGAGCTATGTGACACCAGGCACCGATGCCACCGTTTCCTGGCCGGGTCCGGATTATCAGTTTATCAATGACTCCAAGCATGCGATTGGCATCCGCGCATGGTATGAGGACCAGACCGTCACCGTACAGATCTATGGTGTACGTGTGCTTCCAGAGGGCGTCTCATGGGAGCTGACGGCGGAAAAGACAGCGGATCTGCCGGTACCGGCACCAAAGATCATTACACCGGATCAGGGTACACCGAGTGCAGGTACGGCAGGCTCAGAATGGCAGGCCTATAAGATCATTCATAAGGCGGATGGTACGACCGAAAAGGTGAAGGACCATACCGCGCATTACAGTGGACATGCGCCGAAGCAGTATGCGGAGAATGTCGCTGAGACCTCGGTGGCTGAGAGCTCTACAGAAGCAACAACGACGAGCAGTGAGAGCACCAGCAGTGCAGCGGAGACCAGCACACATGAAAGTGGCCCGGGCACTGGAACGAGCGGAGAAACGAAGGCGTCACCAGCACCGGAGACGTCCCCTTCTGAAAGCGTGAAGACGCCGGAAACGAAGGCGACAGAGCATGAGGTCATTGAAGCACCGGGGCAGGCGGTGTCGCCGGCACCTGGAGAGGATGATATTATTCAGGAAGGCCCATAAAAACCCGGGCGAGTCAGGAGAGCTGCTCCCGAAAAGCAGGCCCAGAAAGGGCATCTGCTGCCATACAGAAACAAAAAAGCGATGACCAGACGTCCTTTGTGGGGCTCTGATCATCGCTTTTTATCTTCTCTGTGCAAAACATACTATAGTAAACAACTAGGATATCGAATTCTTGTGCATTTGTTTGTATTTTATTCTGTACCGGGGCGTTTTTGTTTTGCTTTTTATGTGGGAAATGTTATAATCCTTTACGAGTATGATATCCCACGACGAGTGGGTACATATAACAACCGCATTCATGTGGTAGTTCATTTTTTCAGGAGGAATTCTTATGGCAAGAAAAATGAAAACCATGGATGGTAACCAGGCTGCTGCACATGCTTCCTATGCATTTACAGAAGTTGCGGCTATCTATCCTATTACTCCTTCATCTGTCATGCCTGAGCATGTAGATGAGTGGGCCACTGAAGGCAGAAAGAACCTTCTCGGTCAGACCGTACAGGTAACCGAGATGCAGTCCGAGGCAGGTGCTGCTGGTGCAGTACACGGCTCTCTTGCTGCAGGTGCTCTTACAACCACCTTCACTGCTTCTCAGGGTCTTCTGCTGATGATCCCGGACATTTACAAGGTAGCTGGTGAGCAGCTCCCAGGTGTATTTGATGTATCAGCTCGTGCTGTTGCTTCTCATGCACTGAACATCTTCGGTGATCACTCCGATGTTATGGCCTGCCGTCAGACCGGTGCGGCTATGCTCTGCGAGTCATCCGTACAGGAAGTTATGGATCTTACCCCAGTTGCACATCTTTCTGCACTGAAGGGCCACGTTCCATTCATCAACTTCTTTGATGGTTTCCGTACTTCTCACGAGATTCAGAAGATCGAGGAGTGGGATTACGAAGATCTCAGAGATATGGTGGACTGGGAATATGTTGACGAGTTCAGAGCACACGCTCTTAACCCGAATCACCCAGTAGAGAGAGGCTCTGCTCAGAACCCGGATATCTTCTTCCAGGCTCGTGAGGCATGCAACCCTTACTATGATGCACTTCCTGCAATCGTTCAGGAGTACATGGATAAGGTCAATGCAAAGATCGGTACAGATTACAAGCTCTTCAACTACTATGGTGCCGCAGATGCTGAGCACGTCATCGTAGCCATGGGTTCTGTAAATGATACCATCGAGGAGACCATCGATTACCTTGCAAAGCAGGGTGAGAAGGTCGGCGTTGTTAAGGTAAGACTTTACAGACCGTTCAGCAAGGACGCTTTCGTGAAGGCACTTCCTGCAACCACAAAGGTTATTTCTGTTCTTGACAGAACGAAGGAGCCAGGTTCCATCGGTGAGCCGCTGTACCTGGATGTTGTTGCTGCTCTTCAGGGCACACAGTTTGCAAACTGCACGATTCTTTCCGGACGTTATGGCCTTGGTTCGAAGGATACAACACCGGCTCAGATCGTTGCTGTATATCAGAACGTAGATAAGAAGAGATTCACCATCGGTATTGACGATGATGTAACACATCTTTCTCTTAAGATTGGCCCGGCACTTGTAACCACTCCAGAGGGAACCGTAAACTGTAAGTTCTGGGGTCTTGGTGCAGATGGTACGGTAGGTGCCAATAAGAACTCCATCAAGATCATTGGTGATAATACCGACATGTACGCACAGGCTTACTTCGATTATGATTCCAAGAAGTCTGGCGGTGTTACGATGTCTCACCTGAGATTTGGTAAGAAGCCGATCAAGTCGACTTACCTGATTCACAGAGCAAACTTCGTTGCCTGCCATAACCCGGCTTACATGACCAAGTTCAACATGGTTCAGGAGCTCGTTGATGGTGGTACCTTCCTCCTTAACTGTGTATGGAACAAGGATGAGATCGCAGAGCACATCCCTGGCCAGGTAAAGAAGTACATGTACGATCACAAGATCAACTTCTACATCATCAATGGTGTAAAGATTGGTATTGAGACTGGCATGGGTCCTACAAGAATCAACACCATCCTTCAGTCTGCATTCTTCACACTGACCGGTATCATCCCGAAGGAAGAAGCTAACAAGCTGATGAAGGATGCTGCACAGAAGACCTACGGCCGTAAGGGTGAGGATGTTGTTAAGAAGAACTGGGCAGCTATTGACGCTGGTGCCAATGCATTCGAGAAGATCGAGATTCCTGCAGACTGGGCAAATGCACAGGATGAGGGCCTTGAGTTCAAGGATAAGACCGAGGGAACCAAGGAAGTTCTTGACTTCGTAAACAACATTCAGAATAAGGTTTCTGCTCAGGAGGGTAACTCACTTCCTGTATCTGCATTCAAGGATTATGTAGATGGTTCTACACCTTCCGGAACGGCTGCATACGAGAAGAGAGGTATCGCTGTCAATGTTCCACAGTGGAACCCTGACAACTGTATCCAGTGTAATTTCTGCTCTTATGTCTGCCCACACGGCGCAATCCGTCCATTTGCATTTACTGCAGATGAGGCTGCCAAGGCTCCAGAGGGAATGCTTACAAAGCCGATGACCGGTATGCCAGATTACAAGTTCGGCATTCAGGTATCTGTACTTGACTGTACAGGCTGTGGCTCCTGCGCAAACGTATGTCCTGGCATGAAGGGCGAGAAGGCACTTGAGATGAAGCCGATCGCTGAGGAGCTTGACAGACAGAAGTTCTTTGATTACGCAGTAAAGCTTCCTGAGAAGGATGACGTTGTTGCGAAGTTCAAGGAGACGACTGTGAAGGGCTCACAGTTCAAGAAGCCGTTACTCGAGTACTCAGGCGCATGCCCAGGCTGTGGTGAGACACCGTACGCGAAGCTGATCACACAGCTCTTTGGTGACAGAATGTACATCGCAAATGCAACCGGATGCTCCTCTATCTGGGGTAACTCTTCACCTTCTACACCGTACACTGTAAATGCGAAGGGTCAGGGCCCGGCATGGGACAACTCCCTCTTCGAGGATAACGCAGAGTTCGGTTATGGTATGTTACTTGCTCAGAATGCAATTCGTGACAGACTGAAGAAGGAAGTCGAGGAGCTTGCTGAGAAGGATGCATCTGTAAAGGATGTTGCTCAGGAGTGGCTGGATACCTTCAGCGTTGGTGCGACAAATGGTGCAGCTACCGATAAGCTTGTTGCAGCACTTGCAGACAAGACCGATGAGCTTTCAAAGGATCTTGTAAAGAATAAGGACTTCCTCGCAAAGAAGAGCCAGTGGATCTTCGGTGGCGATGGCTGGGCTTATGATATCGGCTTCGGCGGCCTTGATCATGTTCTGGCTTCTGGCAAGGACATCAACGTTATGGTCTTCGATACCGAGGTTTACTCCAACACAGGTGGACAGTCTTCGAAGTCAACACCGACCGGTGCAGTTGCACAGTTCGCTGCAGGTGGTAAGGATACCGGCAAGAAGGATCTTCCTGGCATTGCAATGTCCTATGGCTATGTTTATGTAGCACATATCAACATGGGCGGCGACATGCAGCAGACCGTAAAGGCAATTGCAGAGGCTGAGGCATATCCAGGACCATCACTGATCATTGCGTATGCACCATGTATCAACCACGGCATCAAGAAGGGTATGGCGAAGGCTATGACCGAGGAGAAGCTTGCACTCCAGACTGGTTACTGGAACAACTTCAGATTCAACCCGCTTGGTGGCGACAAGAAGTTCACGCTTGATTCCAAGGAGCCGGATTTCACTGGCTACCAGGATTTCCTGAAGGGCGAGGTACGTTACCTGTCTCTCGGCCTTAAGAACCCGGAGAGAGCGAAGGCTCTTGATGAGAAGAACCAGGCAGAGTCTCAGGCTAGATATGAGCATCTGAAGAAGCTCATTGACCTGTACAACAACTGATCTGTTTGAGCATTATTTATAAGAAGAGAGTCGGCGGCTGCCGGCTCTCTTTTTTGTGTATGGATGCACGTCTTGCTGTTTTGGTCTTCTCATGTTAATATATTTCAGTTAAGTATGTAGGTTGCACGTAGAGCTGGGCTCTACGAATGAAGGTAAAAATATGAGAAAAGTAATGGTGGCGGTGGTTGGCCGCCCGAATGTAGGAAAGTCTACATTGTTCAACCTGATTGCCGGAAAGCAGATTTCGATCGTGAAGGATACACCGGGTGTCACACGTGATCGAATCTATGCGGATGCCGAGTGGCTGAATAACCGGTTTACACTGATTGATACCGGTGGCATCGAGCCGGATTCGCAGGACATCATTCTGTCTCAGATGCGGGCACAGGCACAGCTTGCCATCGATACCGCGGATGTGATCATTTTTGTGGTGGATGTTCGAACCGGTCTTGTAGATGCAGACTATGAAGTGGCCAATATGCTTCGGAAGTCCGGGAAGCCGGTCGTCCTCTGCGTAAATAAGGTGGACAGCTTCCAGAAGTTTGGAAATGATATTTATGAGTTCTACAATCTGGGACTGGGCGATCCATTTGGCGTATCCTCTGTGAACCAGCTGGGTGTAGGTGATATGCTGGATGAGGTCATCAAGCATTTTCCTGTGGAGGCAGAAGAAGAGGATGAGGATGATTCCATTAAGGTGGCGCTGATTGGAAAGCCAAATGTTGGAAAGAGCTCGGTCATCAATAAGCTTCTGGGACAGAATCGTGTGATCGTATCGAACATTGCCGGTACGACACGGGATGCCATTGACACAAAGATCGTGCATAATGGGAAGGAATATACCTTTATTGATACGGCAGGCCTGCGCCGAAAGGGAAAGATTGATGATGATATTGAACGCTATTCCGTCATTCGTACGGTAGCAGCCGTAGATCGTGCGGATATCTGCCTGGTGCTCATCGATGCCACACAGGGCATTACAGAGGGTGATGCGCGGATCGCCGGCATTGCCCATGAATCCGGAAAGGGCGTGATCATCTGCGTAAATAAGTGGGATGCCGTGCCGGATAAGAATGACAAGACGATGAAGGAATTCCAGAACAAGCTGATGGAAAAATTCGCCTACATGCCGTATGCACAGTATCTTTTTATCTCTGCCGAAACAGGACAGCGCCTGAATAAGATCTTTGAAATGGTCGATCAGGTGCGGGAGAGTCAGACACTTCGCATCCGTACGGGCGTTCTGAATGACATTATGACGAGAGCGACGGCGATGAAGCAGCCGCCGAGTGATAAGGGCAAGCGTCTGAAGCTCTTCTATATGACACAGACGGCGGTAGAGCCACCAACCTTTGTGATTTTTGTTAATGATCAGCAGCTCATGCATTTCTCGTATACGAGATACATTGAGAATCAGATCCGAGAGGCCTTCGGCTTCCCTGGAACGCCGCTCAAGTTCCTGATTCGCGAACGGCAGGCAGGAGAGGATGAGTGATGAGTGTACAGCATATGATTCTTTGCCTCCTGGCAGGCTATCTTTTTGGAAATATTCCGAATGGCTATCTGTATGCAAAATCCCAGGGGGTTGATATTTATAAGCAGGGCTCTGGAAACCCGGGGTCGACCAACATTGGACGAACGCTGGGAAAGCGGGCTGGTGCCACTGTACTGCTTCTCGACATTGCAAAGTGCATTGTTCCGATTCTGATGATGCATATGATCCTGAAGCCACTTGGTGAGGATGAGGCTACCCTGATTACGGTATTTACGGGCTTTGGGGCCATCCTCGGCCATGATTTTCCGTTTCTTCCGATGTGTCATGGAGGAAAGGGCATTGCCTGTACGGGAGCACTGATCATTGCCTTTGACTGGCGCATGGCGATTCTTCTTCTGCTGCTGTTCATTGTGATTGCAAAGACGACAGGCTATGTGAGCGTCGGTTCCATCTGCGGGATTTCCATGCTCTTTGTACTGACGGCTGTATTTGGATACCTTGGATTGCTTCCAATGTCCATGCAGATTTATCCGATTGTGCTGACGGTATTTTTTCTGATTGCGGTCCTGGGTGTATGGCAGCATCGTTCAAACCTGAAGCGGCTTCAGAATGGTACGGAGTCGAAATTTCATTTTAAAAAGTGAAAAGGAGTCTTTATGAAAGCATCCATCATTGGGGCAGGTACCTGGGGAACGGCCCTCGGCATTCTGCTTGCGCATAATGGCCATGAGGTGACCATCTGGTCGAAGTTTTCTGCAGAAGTTGAGGCCTTTCAGGCGACGCATCGACATAAGAATCTGCCGGGCGCGGTGATCCCGGACACGGTGGAATTTACGGCTGATCTGGAGTCTGCACTGCAGGAAAAAGAGCTCGTCGTGCTGGCGGTGCCATCGATTTTTGTACGTGGAACCGCACAGGAGATGAGCCCTTATGTAAAGGCTGGGCAGATCATTGTTTCTGTAGCAAAGGGCGTAGAGGAGAGTACACTCGATACAATGTCCGATATCATTGAGGAGAAAATACCACAGGCAGATGTCGCTGTTCTTTCGGGGCCAAGCCATGCAGAGGAGGTTTCACGCTTCATTCCGACCACCATCGTGGCGGGAGCACATACCGAAAAAACAGCACGCTTTGTGCAGAATGCCTTTATGTGTGACTGCTTCCGCGTATATATCAACCCGGACATCAAGGGCATCGAAATCGGTGGAGCCACGAAGAATGTCATCGCACTTGCGGCGGGCATGGCCGATGGTCTCGGCTATGGCGATAATACGAAGGCGGCACTGATTACACGTGGTATTGCTGAAATTGAACGCCTGGGAACGAAGATGGGCTGCCGCATCGAAACCTTCCATGGATTAAGTGGCATTGGTGATCTTATCGTTACCTGTGCCTCCGTGCATAGTCGGAATCGTCATGCTGGCGTTCTGATGGGACAGGGAAAAGGCTATGAAGAGGCCATGGCAGAGGTTGGTCAGACCGTCGAGGGCGTCTATGCCGCGAAGGCTGCACGTGCACTGGCAGAGAAATACGAGGTAGCCATGCCGATCGTGGAGAGCATCAATCAGATTCTGTTTGAAGGAAAGCCTGCACGACAGGCGGTGAAGGAACTGATGCTCCGTGATCGAACGATTGAAAATGTAAATGTTCCCTTTGATGCATAAGAAGCAGCGAAAAGAACATAAATGTTCACCTGATTCATAATAGCTATTACATAAGGTTATGTAATGCAAAATATCCCTGCATTTATGTTATAAAAGAGGTTGACTTCCATAACTTCCAAAATTATAATGATGAAAAGTTTTCAAAAGACTTTAGTTTACGAAAACTGAGAGGAGAAAAATTATGAAAAAGGTATTAAGTGCAGTACTTGCAGCAAGCATGGTTGCTTCCTTAGCAGCCTGCGGTTCTTCATCTACACCAGAGGCTACAACAGCTGCAGCTGGTGATACAACAACCGCTGCAGCCGGCGAAACCACGGCAGCAGCTGGAGATTCTTCCGCAGCTTCTTCCGATCTCACATGGAAGATCGGCGGACAGGGACCTCTGACCGGTGGTGCAGCCATCTATGGTAAGGCTGTCATCAATGGTGCACAGGTTGCCATCGATGAGATCAATGCAAACGGTGGTATCAATGGCTATCAGGTAGAGTATAAGACGGCAGATGATGAGCACGATCAGGAAAAGGCCATCAATGCTTACAACTCTCTGAAGGACTGGGGCATGCAGATGCTGATCGGACCGACCACTTCCGCACCGACCATCGCCGTTGCTTCTGAGGCAGAGAATGATAACATGTTCCTTCTGACCCCATCAGGCTCCGCGGTTGATTGTACAACAGCACCAAATGCATACCGTGTATGCTTCTCTGATCCTGCACAGGGCACGAAGTCCGCAGAGTACATCGGCACCCACAAGCTGGCAACCAAGATCGGTATCATCTATGATTCTTCAGATGTTTATTCATCGGGTATTCATGATGCCTTCGTTGCCGAGGCTGGCAATCAGGGTCTTGAGGTTGTAGCAGACGAGCAGTTCACGGCAGATTCCAAGACGGATTTCTCTACACAGCTTCAGAAGATGCAGAGTGCAGGCGCAGAGCTTGTATTCCTTCCATTCTATTACACAGAGGCTGCGCTGGTTCTTACTCAGGCAAACACCATGGGCTACAAGCCAACCTTCTTCGGCTGTGATGGTATGGATGGTATCCTGGATGTCGAGAACTTTGATACCTCTCTTGCAGAAGGTCTGATGCTTCTGACTCCGTTCGCTGCAGATGCCAAGGACGAGAAGACACAGAACTTCGTCAAGGCTTATAAGGATGCATTCGGTGATACACCGATTCAGTTCGCTGCAGATGCCTATGATGCAGCTTACATCATCAAGGCTGCTGCCGAGGCTGGTAACCTTACACCAGATATGTCTGTATCCGATATCGGAACTGGCATGGAGGAGCAGATGAAGACTCTTACCTATGATGGCCTTACAGGTTCTGGCATGACCTGGAACGAGCAGGGCGATGTCGATAAGGAGCCGAAGGCAGTCATTGTTAAGGATGGCACTTATACTGCAGCAGACTAATCACAAACGTTGTTTGAATTAGCTTTACATCCGTGATAAATAAAAGCATAAAGGGTTGCTTGACACAAGCAACCCTTATTATAATTAATTTAGTTACATCTGCAGGTTTTAAAGACAAGCGGAATAGAAGAGGTGTTTAGAGATGATGAGTTTCATTTCCTACTTGCTGAGCGGTGTGAGTTTAGGCTCGATTTATGCAATCATCGCCCTGGGCTACACAATGGTATATGGAATTGCAAAAATGCTCAACTTCGCCCATGGTGATATCCTCATGGTCGGCGGTTATGCAGCATTTATTGCATTGAATCAGTTAGGTCTGCCGATTTTTGTATCGACCCTCCTGTCAATGGTCGTGTGCACCGTGCTAGGTGTCGTAATCGAAAAGGTAGCCTACAAGCCACTGCGTCAGGCAAACTCTCTGAATGTCCTTATTACGGCGATTGGTGTATCGTACCTTCTTCAGAATGTTGCACTTCTGCTGTTTGGTGCGAATCCAAAGAGCTTTACCTCCTTTGTTCCGATTCAGCCTTTAAAGCTCGCAGGTGGTGCACTTACCATTTCGGGCGAGACGATCGTAACCATTCTCTGCTGTCTGATCATCGTGGGAGGACTGGTAACTTTCATTAACAAGACGAAGGCCGGTCAGGCGATGCTTGCAGTATCCGAGGATAAGGGCGCGGCGACGCTCATGGGCGTGGATGTGAATAAGACCATTTCCATGACCTTCGCCATCGGTTCGGCACTGGCAGCCATCGGTGGTATTCTCATGTGCTCCGCCTATCCGACACTGACCCCGACCACGGGTGCCATGCCAGGTATCAAGGCCTTCGTTGCAGCCGTACTTGGCGGTATTGGCTCGATCCCAGGCGCGTTTATCGGTGGCATCATCCTTGGCGTACTGGAGAACCTCTCGAAGGCGTATATCTCATCCAAGCTGAGTGATGCTATCGTATTTTCAGTGCTGATCATCGTTCTTCTCGTAAAGCCGACCGGTATCCTGGGCAAGAAGATCATGGAGAAAGTGTGATACGATATGAAGACGAAAATTACAGCAAAATCAAAAACCTTACGAAGCAATCTGATTACCTATGGCATGGTGATTCTTGCCTATGTTATCGTGGAAATCTTCCTGAGCGGCGGACATGTGAGCTCTCTGATTAAGGGACTTCTGGTACCGCTTACGATTTACAGCATTATGGCGGTCAGCCTGAACCTGGTGGTTGGTATTTCGGGAGAGCTTTCGCTCGGTCATGCGGGCTTCATGTGCGTTGGTGCCTTTGCATCTGCGACCTGGACCATGCTGATGAAATCGAGTCCGATGCCACCGATGCTTCGCTTTATCATTGCCATTCTGATCGGTGCCGCTGCTGCAGCACTGTTTGGCTTCCTGATTGGTATTCCGGTTCTCCGTCTGAAGGGCGACTACCTCGCCATCGTGAC
>DJEQ01000114.1:80560-93225 GCA_002431355.1 Oribacterium sp. UBA5894 | reverse complement strand
GATGATCATGGTCCACATTTCTCACTCAAGGATTCTCTTTCCCTCGGTATGGACGGAGGTACGGTGATCATCAAGGGAGCACAGGGCATCACGGGAACACCGAAGCAGGCGACCTTTACAATCGGTGTGATTCTGCTTCTGATTGCACTCTTCGTCGTACTGAACCTGATTAATTCCAGAACCGGACGTGCGATTATGGCCATCCGTGATAACCGGATCGCTGCTGAATCGATCGGCCTCAATGTTACACGTTACAAGCTGCTTGCATTTACGATTTCTGCAGCCATTGCCGGTGCAGCCGGTGTGCTGTATGCGCATAACCTCAGCTCTCTGCAGGCACTGCCGAAGAACTTCGGTTATAACCAGTCCATCATGATCCTCGTATTCGTCGTCATGGGTGGTATCGGAAATATTCGTGGTTCTGTGATTGCCGCTGTGATCCTGACGCTGCTTCCAGAGGTCCTTAGAAGTCTCAACGACTATCGTATGCTGATGTATGCGATCGTACTGATTCTGATGATGCTGTTCACATCAGCACCATCCCTGATTTCTCTTCGCCAGCAGATCATGTACCGTTTTAAAAAGAAGAACGCAGATGATGAAGGAAAGGAGACGACGTAATCATGGCAATGTTAGACATTGAAGCACTGGGCATCTCCTTCGGCGGACTGAAGGCGGTAGATAATTTTCATATTCAGATTGAAAAAAATGAGCTGTATGGTCTGATCGGACCGAATGGTGCAGGAAAGACCACGGTATTTAACCTTTTGACAGGCGTATATAAGCCGACCGCAGGACAGATCCTTCTGGATGGCGACAATATTACGGGCTTAAGCTGTGAGGAAATCAATAAGAAGGGCATTGCACGTACCTTCCAGAATATTCGACTTTTCCACAATATGTCTGTACTCGATAATGTAAAGGCCGGACTTCATAATCACTATATCTATTCGACGCTGGATGGGATTCTGAGAACACCGAAGTACCATAAGCTGGAAAAGGAAATGGATGCGAAGGCGCTCGATATTCTGAAGGTGTTTGATCTTCAGGATTTCGCAGATTACAAGGCATCCAACCTTCCATATGGTCAGCAGCGTAAGCTGGAAATTGCACGTGCACTTGCGACAGAGCCGAAGCTGCTGCTTCTTGATGAGCCGGCGGCCGGCATGAACCCGAGCGAGACGGAAGAGCTGATGCGGACCATTCGACTCGTTCGCGACGAATTTGATATGACGATCCTTCTGATTGAGCATGATATGAAGCTGGTATCTGGAATCTGTGACCGTCTGACCGTGCTGAATTTCGGTCAGGTACTGAAGCAGGGCCAGACCGCGGATGTTCTGCATGATCCGGAAGTCATCAAGGCTTATCTCGGAGACTAAGGAGGAGAAGACATGAGTACGATTTTGGATGTACAGGATCTGAACGTTTATTACGGCGTGATCCATGCATTAAAGGGCATTTCCTTCCATGTTGATAAGGGAGAGATCGTTACACTGATTGGCGCGAATGGTGCAGGAAAGACCACGACTCTTCAGACCATTACCGGACTGATTCCGGCACGGTCAGGACATGTCTTTTATAACGGAAAGGAAATCACCCATACGCCTGGGCACAAGATGGTCAGTGAGGGTCTCGCACATGTTCCCGAGGGGCGACGCGTTTTTGCACAGCTCTCCGTGTACCAGAACCTGATGCTCGGAGCCTATACGCGGAAGGACAAGGATGGCATCGCTGCCACGCTGGCAACGGTCTATGAGCACTTCCCGAGACTGGAGGAAAGAAAGAACCAGGTGGCTGGAACGCTGTCGGGTGGTGAGCAGCAGATGCTGGCCATGGGACGTGCGCTGATGAGCAAGCCGGAAATGATTGTCATGGATGAGCCGTCCATGGGTCTTTCCCCGATTTATGTGAATGAGATCTTTAACATCATTGAGAAGATTCATGAATCCGGTGTAACGGTTCTTCTGGTAGAGCAGAATGCAAATAAGGCTCTGGCTATTGCGGACCGGGCCTATGTACTGGAAACCGGTAATATCACGATTGAAGGAAAGGCACAGGATCTGGCAAGTGATCCGAAGGTGAAGGCCGCCTATCTGTCAGAGTAAAGGCCGATATTCAAGGATAAAGGAAATAAAAGGCAGGCAACGAACGCACTTCGTGCCTGCCTTTTTTAGGATTCTGCACGCTATTCATCGAATGTGCTTTCTGCACGAGTAAAATGAACAGAGAGTGCAGATCTGTACATGGAAAAGAAATATTCCTTCTGCTATAATAAAAATAACAAAAAAACTTTTATTTCAGGAGGCACAATATGAAACTTCACTTTATCGGTGCAGATCATGAGGTAACGGGTTCTCTTCATTATGTCGATGCAGCGGGACTGAAGATTCTGGTCGACTGTGGAATGGAACAGGGACGAAATTACTATGAAAATGCGCCCCTGCCGGTGAAGTATTCAGAAATTGATTATATTTTACTGACCCATGCGCACATTGATCATGCCGGAATGATTCCGCTTGCCTATAAAAATGGATTCAACGGTACGGTGGTGACGACGAAGGCTACGCAGGCACTTTCCGAAATCATGCTGCGTGATTCCGCGCATATTCAGATGCAGGAGGTCGAGTGGAAAAACCGGAAGGCACGTCGTGCAGGA
This sequence comes from Oribacterium sp. UBA5894, assembly GCA_002431355.1. GTDB lineage: Bacteria > Bacillota > Clostridia > Lachnospirales > Lachnospiraceae > Oribacterium. The sequence goes on along the minus strand of DJEQ01000114.1, from coordinate 90,566 downwards.
GAAGCGGAACAGACCCCGAGCTATGACCTGACGGATGTGGCAAATGTCCTCGAGCACTTCCATGGAGTAGACTACCATCAGATGGTAGAGCTGGGTGATGGCATTCGGGTACGCTTCGTGGATGCCGGACATCTCCTGGGCTCCGCCTCCATTGAGATGTGGATTACCGAAGAAGGCGTGACGAAGAAGCTGGTCTTTTCCGGAGATATCGGAAACTTTGGAAAACCGCTGATCCGGGATCCGGAATATATCAAGGATGCGGATTATATCCTTATGGAGTCGACCTATGGCGCCCGCTTCCATGATACCAGCATTGATCATCTGGAGGACCTTGTCGAGATCACGCAGCGGACACTCGATCGAGGAGGCAATGTAGTGATGCCGGCGTTTGCCGTGGGCCGAACACAGGAACTGCTTTACCTGTTCCGACAGATCAAGCAGGAGCATCGGATCGTCGGACATGATGACTTTCCGGTCTACGTCGACAGCCCGCTTGCCGTGGATGCGACCCATGTTTTTACGCAGAATCTTCAGGACTGCTACGATGATGAAACGAGAGCTCTTGTGGAGCGTGGCATGAACCCGATTTCCTTCCGCGGACTTCATCTCGCCATTACGCGTGAGGAGTCGAAGGCCATCAACTTCGATGAAACGCCGAAGGTGATCATTTCGGCCTCTGGCATGTGCGATGCCGGTCGAATCCGTCATCACATCAAGTACAACCTCTGGCGTCCGGAATCCACGATTGTTTTCGCTGGATATCAGGCAGAGGGAACACTGGGACGTGCACTGCTGGATGGGGCAGATTATGTGAAGCTGTTTGGCGAGGAAATCGCGGTGAAGGCGGAAATTGCCCAGATGGCGGATATGTCGAGTCATGCGGATCAGAAGGGACTCATGAACTGGATTCGCGCATACGAAAAGGCACCGGAACGCGTTTTTCTCGTGCATGGCAATGATGATGGCATGGAAGCGCTGTCGAAGCTCATCGAAGATGAACTGCATTATACGGTGAACTGCCCTTATTCCGGATCGGTCTTTGACCTGATGAAGAATGAGTGGGAGCGTATCGCAGAGCCAAAGAAGATTGAACGGCTGATACCTGGCGGAGTATCCGGTGAAGCGAAACGAAGAAAGTCCAGTGATGCAGCCTATGATGCACTGATGGCGGCGTACCAGAAGCTGGCTGCCGCCGTAAAGGCAAACTATGGCGGTGCCAACAAGGATCTCATACGCTTTACAAACCAGATTCTCAGCCTGTATGATAAGTGGATACGATAGGAAAGGATCGATGTTCAATCCACTATGAAAAAGTATATTTCGAAACGCATGCTCTATGGCATTGCAGGACTTGTGATCATTCTTGTACTGATGACTCTGGGACTTCGAATCTACCTTCGGCAGGCCCTCACGCAGCACGAGCTTCACCAGGTGACGGAAGCTGCTCCCTCTGAAACGAGGGAGCAGCTGATTCTTTCAGAAACTGCTGCCGTTCAGGAAGCAGAAACGGGTCGTGCACCGGTGGATCCGATCCAGCAGTTCGAGGCAGACTTTCTGGAGCTCGATGCACTGGAAGAGGAGATTCTGCAGGAGCAGGAGGGAAGTGCACTGAAGGAAGACTATACGACGATCGCCAGACTGTGGAATAAGGAGCTGGATGCACTTGGACAGACCATTACGAAGTCGATGAGTGAAAGTGAAAAGGAGGCGTACATTGCCGAAGCCAATGCCTTTCTGATTTCCCGAAATCATGAGTGTATGAAGGAGCTTGGGAAGGATAAGCTGAGTGTACTCGAAAACGTGGATTATCTTCGGCGCGAGATCACACTGACAGAGCAGCGATGCAGGGATCTTCTAAAGGACTATCGGCGCTACCTCCTTGAAAGTTCATAAGCGCTGTGCTATATTTTACGAGTTAATGTCTATGCTGCCCGTCATGGGCTTATATATGATGAAAGCAAGGAGAAAACAAGAATGCAGTACAGAGGCGTAAATGAGCTGCGTGAGCTGTTCCTGAGCTACTTCGAGGAGAAGGGATGCTTACGGATCAACAGTTTTTCACTGGTTCCGCATAATGACAATTCACTGCTCATTATCAATTCCGGAATGGCACCGATGAAGCCATGGTTTACAGGACAGGAGATTCCGCCGAGACGGAGAGTCACTACCTGCCAGAAGTGTATCCGTACCGGTGATCTGGAGAATGTTGGTAAGACAGCTCGCCACGGTACCTTCTTTGAGATGCTTGGTAACTTTTCCTTCGGTGATTATTTTAAGAAGGAAGCCATTCCATGGGCCTGGGAGTTTCTGACGGAGCGTGTGGGTCTGGACCCGGATCGTCTGTATCCGTCTGTTTATGTCGATGATCAGGAAGCGTATGATATCTGGAAGAATGTGATGCATATTCCGGAGGATCATATCTACAAGTTCGGCAAGGAAGACAACTTCTGGGAGCATGGTTCCGGCCCTTGTGGTCCTTGCACGGAAATTTACTATGATCGTGGCGAGAAGTATGGCACCGGCCCGGAGGATGTGATGGGCGGCGAAGGCGACCGTTATATGGAAGTCTGGAATGTCGTATTCTCTCAGTTCAACAATGACGGTAAGGGAAATTATACTGACCTTGTACAGAAGAACATCGATACCGGCATGGGTCTTGAGCGTCTCGCTGTGGCCGTACAGGACGTGGGATCGATCTTTGATGTCGATACACTGAAGGATCTTCGTGATCTGATCTGTGAAATGGCCGGTGGCGTCAAGTATGAGGTCGCGGGCAGCGAGGAAAGTGATGTGTCGGTGCGTATCGTCACAGATCATGCACGTGCGATGACCTTCATGATTTCCGACGGTATCATGCCATCCAACAATGGTCGTGGTTATGTACTTCGTCGTATCATTCGCCGTGCCGTTCGTCATGGCCGAAAGCTTGGCATCGGTGGATCCTTCCTTCCAACGCTGGCTACACGTGTTATTGAAACCTCGAAGGATGGTTACCCGGAGCTCGCCGAGAAGAAGGATTTCATTCTGAGTGTTGTAAAGGCAGAGGAAGAGAAGTTCGAAAAGACCTATGAGCAGGGCATGGCGATTCTGGAGGAAATGGAAGCAAAGCTTGCAGCCTCCGGTGCAAAGGAGCTTTCCGGTGAGGATGCCTTTAAGCTCTACGATACCTATGGTTTCCCACTGGATAACACGAAGGAGATCCTGGAAGAAAAGGGCTTCACCGTGGATGAGGCGGCCTTCCAGGCAGCGATGGACAGCCAGAAGAAGCAGGCAAGAAAGGATCGTCTCGCTTCGGGCAAGATGGCAGATTATAGCGGACACGCAGCAACGGTTTATGATGAGCTGGATCCGGCCATTTCCAGTCGCTTTGTGGGCTACGATCAGCTGACCGCAGATTCGAAGATTGTTGCCATGGTTTCCCTTGCAACGGCGGACACCGATAGCGAGGATGCCGTGGTGGAGGCACTGTCCGATGGGGAGCACGGTGCGATTATTACGGAAGAGACACCGTTCTATGGCACGATGGGTGGTCAGATCGGCGATATCGGCTGCATTCAGATCGGCTGCACAGAAGCACCGGACGCATTCTTTGAGGTTCAGTCCACGGAGCATGTGGGCGGTAACAAGATCGCACATATCGGTGTGGTTCGGAAGGGAATGCTGAAGCTTGGCGATACTGTAACGCTGAAGGTGGATGAAAAGAACCACCTGGCAACCTGTCGTAACCACAGTGCAACGCATCTTCTTCAGAAGGCCCTCCGCGAGGTACTCGGCACGCATGTGGAGCAGGCAGGCTCCTACCAGGATGCAGGCAGAACCCGTTTCGACTTTTCACACTTCCAGGCCATGACGAAGGAAGAGCTCGCAAAGGTCGAGGACATGGTCAATGAGAAAATCCAGGAGGGTCTGGAGGTACGGACGGATGTTATGAGCCTCGAGGAGGCAAAGAAGTCCGGCGCGATGGCACTCTTTGGAGAAAAATACGGTGCAGAGGTTCGTGTTGTCCGCATGGGCGACTTCTCAACCGAGCTCTGCGGTGGTACGCATGTAAAGAATACACTGCAGATCGGTCAGTTCAAGATTCTGTCCGAGACCGGTGTGGCTGCAGGCGTGCGTCGTATCGAAGCCCTGACCGGAGACAATGTACGGAAGTACTATGAGAATCTGGAGCATGAGATGAACGAGGCTGCAGAGCTTGTCAAGGCGACGCCGCAGACACTGAAGGAGCACATTCAGTCTCTGCAGAAGGAACTCAAGGAGCTTCGCAGCGAAAATGAAGCACTGAAGAGCAAGGAAGCCCAGAATGCCCTCGGCAATGTCATGGACAATGTTGTGACTGTCAAGGATGTAAAGTTCCTCGGCGCACACGTTTCCGGCGTGGATATGAATGAGCTTCGGAACCTCGGAGATGATTTAAAGACAAAGCTCGGTGAGGGTGTGATTCTTCTTATCTCAGAGAAGGATGGCAAGGTATCGATGGTGGCCATGGCCACGGATGGTGCCGTAAAGAAGGGTGCCCATGCCGGTAACCTGATCAAGCAGATCGCGCCAATCGTCGGAGGCGGCGGTGGCGGACGTCCAACCATGGCACAGGCTGGTGGTAAGGATGCCACGAAGATTGATGAGGCCATGGAAGCTGCGAAGGCTGCAGTGGAAGCACAGATCCGATAAGTGGCGGTGCAGCACAGAGACAGAAAAAATTACTTGACGAATCTGTTTTGTGTGTTATACTTAATACCAAGTTTGCACCCGAAGGGAGGTTTGGGTTTCAGCATGTCAAATGTTATCGTAAAAGAGAACGAGTCTCTGGATAGCGCACTGCGTAGATTTAAGAGAAACTGCGCCAAGGCCGGCATCCAGCAGGAGATTCGCAAGAGAGAGCATTACGAGAAGCCATCTGTAAGACGCAAGAAGAAGTCTGAAGCGGCTAGAAAGCGTAAGTTCAACTAATCTTAATAGATGATTCATGTAGCCCTGATTCAGCGATGAATTGGGGCTATCTTTTTTTTATATTTTATTCTATGATCCTTGAGAGTGTCCTGAAGCAGAGGAACGATCGAAGGTTCCGCAGCATGGACGGAGATAAATGACAGAACATTCAGAAGAGGACCGTCCATCCGACGGCGAGGAGGAAAGCATTGGCAACGGTAGAGACAATTTTTGACATCCCTATGGAGCATGAGCAGAATGTACTTGGGCTTCTCGACAGCAATTTGAAGAAAATCGAACGCAGCTTTCATGTTACCATCATTGACCGAAATGGCGTTCTGAAGATCATCGGGGAGGAGAGGGATACAGAAAAGGCAAGAACGGTACTGAAAAATCTCCTCGAGCTCAGCCAGCGTGGCAATACGCTTACGGAGCAGAACGTGGATTATGCCATCTCACTCAGCTTTTCAGAAAAGGCATCGAGCGGCGATATGGTGGAAATTGATAAGGATATTCTTGCACGCACGGCACTAGGAAAGCCGGTAAAGCCGAAGACCCTGGGGCAGAAGGACTACGTCGATGCGATCCGCGAGAATATGATTACCTTCGGTGTAGGACCGGCCGGTACCGGTAAGACCTATCTCGGCATGGCGATGGCGATCACGGCCTTCCGCGAGCAGGAGGTGCAGCGCATCATTCTCACACGTCCAGCCATCGAGGCGGGAGAGAAGCTCGGCTTCCTGCCAGGAGATCTTCAGTCCAAGGTGGATCCCTATATGCGTCCGGTCTACGACGCACTGTACAGCATCATGGGCGCAGAGCAGTACCAGACAAATTCCGAAAAGGGACTGATCGAAGTCGCACCGCTTGCGTATATGCGTGGCCGTACCCTGGACAATGCCTACATTATCCTCGATGAAGCGCAGAATACGACCCCGGCCCAGATGAAAATGTTCCTGACACGTATTGGATTCGGATCAAAGGTGATCATTACCGGAGACCTGACCCAGAAGGACCTGGAGGAAGGAAAGAAATCCGGACTGGAGGACGCCATGCGGGTTCTGAAGGGCGTCGAGGGCATTGCCTTCGTGGAGCTGACCAGTGCCGATGTGGTGCGACATCCGCTGGTGCAGCGGATCGTCAATGCCTACGAAAAGGATGAAGCGAAGCGGGCACGACGGGCGCAGACCATGCAGAGCCCACGGAGCTATGGCGAGCACCGAAATGAAAACCGCCATCGGGAGTGAGGATGGTCAGGAAGCGAAAATCAGAAAGCAGAAAAAGTGAACGCGTCTCCAGGAGAGATGTGGAAAGGAAGCTATGACGATCAATATCGATTTTGAAGCAGAGAAAAAACTGGATCTCGATTTCGACACCATCATTCGCGAGATCATTGCCGCTGCCATCGAGTATGAGCACTGCCCGTACGAGTGTGAGCTCAGCGTCATGATCACGGATGATGATGGCATTCATACACTGAATCGGGAGACACGCGGGATCGATCGCCCGACGGATGTACTTTCCTACCCGATGATTGACTGGGAAAAGCCGGCCGATTTTTCAGAGATTGATGAGAACAATGCAGACATCTTTAACCCGGACAGCGGGGAGCTGCTGCTCGGCGACATTGTCCTGAATCAGGATCGCATCGCCTCACAGGCAGCAGAATATGGGCATCCAGAGCGCCGGGAGCTCGCGTTTCTGGTGGCACACAGCATGCTCCATCTGTTTGGCTATGATCACATGGAGGACGGCGAACGCCTGGAAATGGAGCGGCGACAGAAAGAAATTCTGGAGGGAAGAGGGTATTTCAGATGAGTGAACGACAGAGGCGACGTCCGATGGGGCAGAGACAGATGAAACAGCAGACCATCCGTGTGCAGCGTACGCATAGTGACGAAGAGAAGAAAAACCGGCGGAATAACTTTATCGTGCAGGGCTCCCTTCTTGCGGTGGCCAGTATCATCGTACGTATTATCGGTATGGTCTACCGTGTTCCGCTGACGGCCATTATCGGCGATGAAGGAAACGGGTACTATACCAGTGCCTTCAGCATCTACACCCTGCTGCTCATTCTGAGCAGCTTTTCCATGCCGACGGCAGTCTCCAAGATCGTATCGGCAAATCTCGTAAATAAGCAGTATCGGAATACGGCACGTGTGCTTCGCGCCGCGTTTTTATATGCCACGGTTGCCGGCGCCGTGATGTGCGGTGCACTCTGGTTTGGTGCAGATTTCATTGCGGACGCATTTCTGAAGAAGCCGTTCTGCTCCTATGCCTTACGCGCACTCGCACCCACCGTGTGGCTGATGGCCTATCTCGGCATCCTGCGCGGCTACTTCCAGGGAAGCGGAAACATGGTGCCAACCGCTATTTCGCAGATCCTGGAGCAGATTATGAATGCGGTGATCTCCGTACTGGCTGCGAGCATCCTCTTTCATCGTGGTGAGACCGCGAATATTCTGTATCAGAGTGAAGAGTATGGCTATGCCTTCGGCGCAGCGGGCGGTGCCATCGGAACGGGAGCTGGTGCGCTGACGGCACTGCTGTTCTTCGTGATCCTGTTCCTTAGCCAGCTTCCTGGGATGCGTCGCGACATCCGGGATGACCAGAGTGAGGTGGAAAGCTATCAGACCATCGGCTTCCTCCTGCTGGGTACCATGCTCCCGATTCTGATTTCCTCGACCGTGTACAATATTTCATCCGTCATGGATGATGCTATCTTCGGTAATGTGATGTCTTATCTCGGACATGAGGATGAAATCGTGACGCAGTGGGGCGTATTCGGCGAGTATCATATCCTTTTCAATATTCCGGTTGCCCTGGCCAATGCGCTCTCATCGTCACTGATCCCGAGTCTGACACGCGCCGTCGCAGAGCACAACCGACGGGATACGGTCACCCGCGTGCGGCACAGCATCCGATTCACCATGCTGATTGCCATTCCATCCACGGTGGGACTCTGCGCGCTGGCAGACCCGATCTGCCGTATGCTCTTCCCAGGAAAGCATGTGGCAATGCTGATTCTGCTGACCCGTATCGGCGCCCTGGCAGTTGCCTTCTACAGCCTGAGTACCATCAGTAATGCCATTCTGCAGGGGCTCGGCCACCTGAATGTACCGCTGATCAATGCACTTATTTCCCTGGTGCTTCATGTGATCTGCCTGCTGCTTCTTCTCATGACCGGCATGGGCGTCTATGCCGTCGTACTGTCGAACATTCTGTTTGCCTTTATGATGTGCTTCCTGAATCAGCTGGCCATCCGGAAGCATGTGCGCTTCCGTCAGGGCGTAGCCAAAACCTATGTTATGCCGATCATCGCCAGTGTTGTCATGGGCATTGCAGCGTTCGCCGTTTCCACAGGGGTGCGCATGCTGCTGCCAGAGGCAGAAAAGTATTCCCGTATCGGCTCGGTACTGATGGTGGTACCGGCTGTGATTCTGGCCATTGTACTGTATTTCGGCATGCTGCTTGGCATGCATGCCTTTACCCGAGAGGATCTCGATCATATGCCGATGGGTGGACGCCTGAAGAGATTTGTAGACTGATATGAAGAACAATGAAATGAGAAAGCATACCGTTGCCGTCATCGGCGGGGGCGCCGCCGGGATGATGGCGGCGATTGAAGCTGCACGGCAGGGAGCCATCGTGACCATCCTGGAGAAAAATCCCCAGCCTGGAAAAAAGCTTGCCACCACCGGCAATGGACGATGCAACTATACAAACACCGATATGACAACGTGCATTGGCGGAAAGTTTCATGGAAGACATGCGGACTTTGCGGAGGCTGCGCTTCATGCGCTGCCACCGGAGGCAGTGATCCAATGGTTTCAGGAGATCGGTGTAGAGCCGCGCTTCCGAGGAAGCTATGTCTATCCGAATTCGGATCAGGCGAGTGCGGTCGTCGAGGCCCTGCAGGAGGAGCTTCGGCGTCTTTCTGTTAAGCTGCATACGGACGAAACGGTGAAAAGCATTGAATGGATCGAGTCCACACCGTATCCGTATTTTCTGGTCCACGGTACAGACACCGTTGTAAAAGCGGAACGTATTATTCTGGCCGCCGGATCGAAGGCAGCCCCGAAGACCGGCTCCAGCGGGGATGGCTATTTCCTTGCACGAAAGCTCGGACACAGCCTCATCCCGTATGTGCCGGCACTCTGTGGCATTCACTGTGCAGGGGATGCCTTTCCCCTGCTCGCAGGCATCCGCATTGAAGCCGGACTGCAGCTGGTGATCGATGGCCAGGCTGTAAGGGAGGAGCGAGGGGAGCTGCAGCTCACGGATTACGGCATTTCCGGGATCCCGGTCTTTCAGCTGTCACGCGATGTGGCCTATGCTCTCCGCGAGGAGAAAAAAGCGGCGGTTTATATCAATTTCCTTCCAGATCCGACCCATACAGAGAACACGGCGCATCGACCGGCGAGCACGACCGTGGGACGACCGGAGCGGAAGATCAACCGGACGGAGGGTGAGCTGATCGAAGACCCCAGGGAAGCGGTTATCCGCCTGTATAAGCTTCGGCAGCAGCGTCTTTCGGAGCGCAGAATGGATCATTTTTTCACCGGGCTTCTCCACCAGAAGCTGGGAAAGGTGCTGCTTCGGATGGCAAATGTTCCTGCAGAGCTTCCGGTTTCGGCGCTCAGTGAAAAGCAGCTTCGAAGTCTTGCGTCTCTCACGGCTCGCTTTAAGGCGGAATGCCTCGAAATGAATGGCTTTCAGCAGGCGCAGGTCGTCGCCGGTGGTGTGAACACGGAGGAGGTGGATCCAGAGACCATGGAATCGAAGCTCGTTCCAGGGCTTTATTTCGCTGGAGAGCTCCTCGACATTGACGGCATCTGCGGTGGCTACAATCTGCAGTGGGCCTGGGCCTCGGGGTATGTTGCGGGACGGCATGCCGCGATGTGATACCATTTGGATGGAGAGGTCAGGGCTCCAGAGGGGGGGCAGAAACACAGTACTACAAGTTCGGAAAAATCTAAGCCAGAGGAACCTGGAGGGAGCCATCTGAAACCACACGAAAGAACCGTTGAAAATCCAAAATCGGACCTTTTAGAGGCACTTGGAGTAATTTTTCCTT
>DJEQ01000114.1:71322-80453 GCA_002431355.1 Oribacterium sp. UBA5894 | reverse complement strand
AGAGGGCCTAGTGCCTCTTAAGGGCCGATTTCAGGGTTTTCCGGTTCTGGAGTACTGGTTTCAGACGGCTCCCTCCGGGGGACCTGGCTTGATTTTACACGAACTTTCCGTATGGTTTCTGACAGCCCCCTCCGGGACCCTGACCTTTTGCATCCCTTATTTCCAGACAGCCTGTCGGCGATCTGCTAAGATCGGGAAAAAGGTGGAATCCAGTGAGTTAAACTTGCGATGCAGTCCCTTTCATAGTAAAATGTTTATTAATTACAGTAAGAATGTTCGTGATTTTATAAAGAATAGCCGAAACATTTGTGCTCTAAAGGGGGAGTATCGCCTTGAATAAGATGCTGCATAAGATTCAGCTCACGATGATCATCATTTTCTCACTGGGAATTCTGATGGTGGCGATCATCGTAACGAGTCTCACGCTTTCCAATTCCAATGAAACGCTGCGACAGCAGGTCTCTGTGCTGGTATCTGCCAATTCGAAGCAGCTGGAGCTCAATATCGACAACTATATTCGGGAGGTTCAGCAGAAGGCGGCCCTCCTTTTTTCGGATGAAGCCTACTATCTGTATGACCCCACGGATACTTTGCTGGATGCCTATGACCAGCTTCAGCGAGAGAAGCAGATCAATGAAAAAATCGTCGATCTCGGTATCATGGAGAATTTCTCGGACTTCGGCATCGTCTACAGTAACGATAAGACGCTTGGCTGGATTTCACAGGTGACGAAGGCCATGTTCCCGGATGGGGGCATGTATAAGACCTTCGCTGAGAACATTCAGAATTCGCAGACCGCGGATGGCTGGTCCTTTGGGATGAATGGAAACTATGATCGGCTTTATTATACAAAGCGTCTCAATGAGCATGCACTCGTCATTGCCTCCATTTATAATCGAGAGCTGGAGAGCGTGTTTGAGCTTCCAAAGGCCCTCAATGATATGACGGTGCGCCTTGTGAATGAGGATGATGAGATCCTGTATTCCAGCCGTCAGGAAGAGGTTTCAGAAAAGCTTCCAGAGAACATTCATCAGCTGCTGGTGGGCGTGGAAAGCGGAAGCGCGATGAACCAGGAATACCTCGTGACAAAAAACAGCTGTCAGAACGACTGGTATGTCATCTGTACCATGTCGGTGGAAGCGATGATTCGTGTCAATACGATGGCCGCGCAGAAAACCATTTTCATTGTGGCCTGCCTTTGTGGCATCCTGATCGTGGGCGGTATTTTCCTTTATACGCTTGTGAATCGTTCGGTGAATGGCATGGTGACGGATCTGAATGATAAGGCAAGCCATGATCTTATGACGGGGCTTCTCAATAAAACCGCCTTCCAGACCTATGTGAGCAGTAAAATGTCCGTTGCAACGGAGCATCATCCAAGCAGCTTTATCATGCTCGACCTTGATAATTTCAAGAAGGTGAATGATCAGCTCGGTCACAGTGTGGGGGATGATGTCATCATCCGCATGGCAAAACTGCTCCAGAATGCCTACACGGAAAATGTATTCATTGGCCGCATGGGTGGTGATGAGTATGCGATCTTCCGAAATTATCCGGATCTTTCCTTTAAGGAAGCGAAGGAGGTTGCACGGGATGAAATGCAGCATCTGTACAATATGTTTGCAAGAGAGTTCGCAAAGGAACGGGAGCAGTGTCAGATTTCCGTCAGTGCGGGTATCTATATGATGGATGAGGGGCGCTATACTTTCGAAGAGAGCTATAAGCGTGCAGATCAGGCCCTGTATGAGGCGAAGCGTTCCGGAAAAGCACGTCCGTGCTATGTGATGTGAGGTGAGAGCATGAGAAAACTCGCATGGAAAAAAATAATGGCGTGCGTTCTGGGCTCTGCTGCAGCGATTGGCATGACAGGCTGCAGCATTTTCGACAGCTTCATGATCGAAAAAAATGGAGATCGGACGGTTTACCGGCAGGAAAATGATCAGACGATGATTTCCTTCTCCTGGTGGGGAAATGACCAGCGGCATCAGTATACATTGACGGGGCTTCAGCTATTTGAAGACAAAAATCCGGATATCCGTGTCAATCATACCTATGGTGTGTGGGATGGCTATGAGACCAGAAATCGTGTCTTTATGAAGAGCCATACCAATGCAGATGTGATGCAGATCAACTATTCCTGGCTCGATACCTATTCCCCGGATGGGACAGGCTATTATGATTTGAATTATCTGACACAGGAGCTGGATCTTCGCCGCTATTCGGAGTCGGATCTGGCGCTTGGAACCGTGAACGGGCATCTGAATGCGATTCCGATTGCCTATAATATGACGGTTTTTTTCTATAACAAGGATCTTTATGATCAGTATGGCCTGGCAATTCCGACCACCTGGGATGAGCTCTTTCAGGCAGCGGATCTTATGTCCAAGGATGGCATCTACCCGGTTGGCATGGTAAAGAAGCATCTCTTTTTAAGCATCGTCGCGCATTTCGAGCAGACAACCGGACATATGCTATATGCAGAGGATGGCAGCTACTGCGGGACCGTAGAGGACTGGAAGGAAATGCTTCAGTTTTATAAGGAACTGATGGATCGAAAGGTGGTTCCGTCGGTTGAAGACTATAACAGTGGCGATTTTGAAAGTGGAAGGACCGCAGGAACGAGCTGCTGGGCAAGTGACGCATCGCGCTACTGCGACAGTCTGGTATCGGCAGGAACGAATGTTGTTCTCGGCCAGAATCTTACGGAGTCCTCTGCACTTCGAAGTGGCTGGTATACGAAGCCGGCAACGCTCTATGCAATCAGTGCGACAACGCAGCATCCGAAGGAGGCGGCTCGACTCCTGAATTTCCTCATCAACGATGCGGATATGGCGAAGCTGCAGGGAACGGAGAAGGGCGTTCCGATTTCGGAACGGGCCCTCGATGCGCTGAAATCTGCACGTATGCTGAATTCACTGGAATATGCCGCCTCAGAGGAAATCAAGTCCATGCAGGATCAGAATGAGGTCATGATTCCGGCACTGGAGTCGTCTACGGTGATGGATCTCTTTAAGGATGCCGCAGATAAGTACTATTATGAACGGGGAAGTCTGGATACCTGTGCAGAGGAGATTCAGAATAAAATGCTGGAAGGCTGAATATGAACCATGGAACACCAGGTGCACATCGTTTCTCCGATGAGCACCTGGTGCTTTTTTGAATGGAATTTCGCATTTCCGCGGTTCTATGCTATGATGAAGCTGTTTTTTATACGTAAAGGAGAACACATGATTAAAATTCATCAGCTGAAGCTGCCGGTACAGGCCTCGGTGCAGGATTTGAAGCCGGCCTGTGCGAAGCTTTTAAAAATAAAGGAGCAGGAGATTGCTACACTCGAGGTACTGCGACGCTCCATTGATGCACGGAAGAAGCCGGAGCTTTTCTTCAGCTACACGCTGCTTCTGGAAACAACGCTTAGCAGGAAGGAAGAGGAGCGGCTGGTGAAGCACCTTCGGAACCGGGACATTGTTCTCGGAGAACGGAACGTATACTGCGCGCCGATGCTGCAGGAAACCATCGCGGGTGTGCCACGGCGCAGCTATTTTCAGGAGGAGGCGCATCGCCCGATCGTGGTCGGCTTCGGTCCGGCCGGGATGTTTGCAGCACTTCTTCTGGCCCGTGCAGGCATGCATCCGATTGTGTATGAGCGTGGTGCCTCCGTCGAGGAGCGCGTACAGGATGTGGAAGCCTTCTGGACCACTGGAAAGCTCGATCCGGATTCGAATCCGCAGTTTGGTGAAGGGGGTGCCGGGACCTTTTCAGACGGAAAGCTCAATACCCTTACAAAGGATCCAGATGGACGCAGCCGTTTTATTCTGAACCTTTTTGTGGGATATGGCGCGGATCCATCGATTCTCATCGATGCAAAGCCGCATGTCGGTACGGACCGACTTCTCGACGTGGTGCGTGGCATCCGTCAGGAGATTGAAGCACTGGGCGGCGAAATCCACTTTCATGCGAAATTCTGTTACGATCCGGAACGGGACCGGGACCGGAATATTATTCTCGCGATCGGACATTCCGCACGGGATACCTATCAGGAGCTTTTTCGGGCAGGTCTTCACATGGAAGCGAAGGACTTTGCGATGGGCTTCCGCGTACAGCATCCGCAGGAAATGATCGATGCGGATCTCTATGGAGCCATCGATGCGGAGACGCGTCGAATACTCGGCCCAGGAGCCTATAAAATCACCCATACCAGCACGAAAAACGGTCGTGGGGTCTACAGCTTCTGCATGTGTCCGGGCGGTTATGTCGTGAACAGCTCGTCGGAACCGGGGCATCTTTGCGTGAACGGCATGAGCTATCATGCGCGGGATGGGAAAAACGCCAATGCAGCCATCATTGTGTCCATCCGGAAGTCGGATTATCACGGCGAGGAGCACCCGCTCGGCGGCATTGCCCTTCAGCAGGAGCTGGAAGCCCGTGCCTATCGGCTCCTCGATGGGAGGGTGCCGGTGCAGACCTATGGGGACTTTAAGAAAAATCGCGCGACGACAGCAGAAAGCGCGGGCTCAGTGGCCCCAGCCATCAAGGGCGCGTATGGCTACAGTCGCCTGAATGGTCTCTTCGAGTTTGATGCCACTTCACCCTATGCTTCACTGAACGATTTTAATGAAACCTTTATCGAAGGCATGGAGAGCTTCGAGCATAAGCTGCATGGCTTTTCTCGGGAGGATGCCCTGCTGTCCGGCATCGAGGCGCGTACCTCGAGTCCGGTGCGAATCCCACGAGATGCAGGCTTCTGCTCGAATCTGCCGGGGCTCTATCCGTGTGGAGAGGGCGCCGGCTATGCGGGTGGCATCATGAGTGCAGCGATGGATGGTATGAAAGCCGCAGAAGCACTTGTCAAGAAATATAATTCATTATAAAATTTACTATTATTTATCGGACGCTTCGCAGGAGACAATATGGAAAAGACAAATGAGGAAATGCGTAAAAGCCTGAAGGAGAAGAAGCGCATCGTCATTAAGGTGGGCTCAGCCAGCATTACCCATGAAGAAACGGGGGGACTGAACCTTCGTAAAATCGAAAAGCTGGTGCGGGTCATCTCCGACCTGAACGGAGAGGGGAAGGATGTGATTCTCGTTTCCTCCGGCGCGATTGCGACGGGGCGCAGTGTCATCGGCATGCATCGACGTCCACGCAGCATGGCCGAGAAGCAGGCGTTTGCCGCGATTGGGCAGGCACGGCTGATGATGACCTATCAGAAGATTTTCTCAGAGTACAGTGTGATTGCTGCGCAGGTTCTGCTCACGAAAAATATCATGCTGGACCCACGCTCCCAGGAGAATGCCACGAACACCTTCCTCGAGCTTCTGAATCTCGGTGCCGTACCGGTTGTGAATGAAAATGATACGGTGTCGACGTCTGAAATCAATCAGGTGGAGTCCTTCGGAGACAATGATCAGCTGGCGGCGATTGTGGGCGCTGTGGTCCATGCCGACCTCGTGATTCTGCTCTCCGATATCGATGGTCTTTTCACCGATGATCCGAAGAAGAATCCAGATGCGAAATTTCTGCCGTTCATTCCAGAGATCAATGAAGAAATTCTCGAGATGGGAAAGGCAGAGAGCGGGTCCAATGTCGGCACCGGTGGCATGAGTGCGAAGCTGGCAGCCGCCCGAATCGCGACCGACAGTGGTGCGGATATGGTGATCGCCCGATTTACCAGTGCGGATGTCATCCAGGACATTCTGGATGGAAAGAACGTGGGTACACTTTTTGCAGCGCACGAAAACAAGGACTTTCATCTTGTGCAGTATCTTGAAAATGAGGAGAATGAGGCATGATTACAGAGCAGGATATTCAGAGAATCAATGAGCTTTATCATAAATCAAAAGAAGGAAATGGACTGACCGAGGAGGAAAAGGCCGAGCAGGCGACCCTTCGCCGCGCTTACATTGATGCGGTAAAGGCAAACCTCGGTGTGTATCTGAAGGATATTAAAAACGCATCGAAGCAGGATGAAGAGGATGCAAAGGATGCCTTTTCGTCAAAGGAGAAGGCGCAGAAGGCCATGGCTGCAACCGATGCAGAGCTTTCGGCAGAAAAGGCGATGGCAGAAACGGATGCGGAGCTGAAGGAAGAAAAGTGATGACCGAACTCGAAGTGATTGGTACACGGGCACGACATGCCGCGCAGCAGCTTGCGATCCTGGACACGGCGGAGAAAAACCGGATCCTGGAGGCGGCGGCAGCTGCGCTCGATGAAAAGGAAAAGCAGGCACGCATCCTGAGGGCCAATGCAGTGGACCTTGCGTCAGCCGATCAGCAGCATATGGCGGCGGGACTCCGGGATCGTCTGTGTCTTACGGAAGCGCGCCTTCATGCCATGGCGGAGGCTATTCGGGAGATCGCGGCGCTCGAGGATCCGGTGGGAGAGGTACTGTCGGAAACGCTGCGTCCGAACGGTCTTCGACTTCAGAAGGTTTCGGTTCCGATTGGCGTCATTGGCATCATTTATGAGGCCCGTCCGAATGTCACAAGTGATGCCTGGTCACTCTGCTTTAAAAGCGCGAATGCCGTGATTCTAAAGGGAGGATCCGATGCCATCGAGTCCAATCGGGCGATTACGGAGGTACTGCGGGAGGCTATTGCGGGGGCCGGAATCGACCCGAATGTCCTGCAGCTCATTGAAGCCACGGATCATGAAACGACCCATCGCTTTATGCAGATGAATGCCTATGTTGATGTTCTGATTCCGCGAGGGTCACGTCGGCTCATTCAGGCGGTGGTGAAAAATGCATCCGTGCCGGTCATTGAAACCGGCGCCGGAAACTGCCATATTTTTCTCGATCGAAGTGCGGATGTTGAGAAGGCCGTGCCGATTGTCTTTAATGCGAAGACCCAGCGGATTGGTGTATGCAATGCCTGCGAGTCACTGGTGGTGGATCGTTCCGTGCTTTCCAGCGTGCTGGTACCGGTGATTGAGAAACTGCAGGAAAAGGACGTCATCGCCTTCTGTGATGAAGAAAGCCATGCCGCGCTTCAGGCAGCCGCCGACCGGGGAGCGGCGATCCGTATGGACCTCGTGCAGAAAGCCGCGGAGGAAGACTTCTTCACTGAATACCTTGACTATAAGATTTCTGTGAAGACGGTTGCCTCCGTGGAGGAGGCCATCACGCATATCAACCGTTGCAGCACACGGCACAGTGAGTCCATTCTGACCGAAGATGCAGCGCATGCAGAGCAGTTCCTGAATGGCATTGACAGTGCCTGCGTTTACTGGAACGCCTCGACCCGCTTTACCGATGGTGGATGCTTCGGCTTCGGCGCGGAAATCGGCATTTCAACAGGAAAGCTGCAGGCCCGTGGTCCGATGGGGCTTCGAGAGCTCTGCACATATAAATATAAGATCTACGGAAATGGACAGATTCGATGAACTGTACGGAGCCCTGCATCTTGCGGGCTCCGTTTCAACTGTATATATGGGAGAAAGTGAATACCAATGGAGTATGTTGTAGACTATAAGGAAATCATAGAACAGGCACCGAAGGAGGAGCCGGAACGCCAGTATTATTTCATGGATCGTGTGCGTGAGCTTGTCGAGATGCGAAAGCAGGAGGGCTATGCTGCACACTGTATGGTCGAGGTAATGGGCTGCCAGATGTCCGCAAAGGATGGGGAGAAGCTGCTCGGCATTCTGGAACGCTGTGGCTATACGGTGACGGAGGATGACCGGGATGCGGATGTCATTCTGTTTACGACCTGCACGGTACGTGAAAACGCCAATATGAAGCTGTATGGCCGCGTTGGACGCCTGAAGCATCAGTATGAACACCGAAAGGACATGATTATCGGTATCACCGGCTGTATGATGCAGGAAAAGGATGAGGTGGAAGGAATTCGAAAGCACTATCCTTATGTCCGTCTCGTATTTGGTACGCATAATGTATATAAGCTCGCGGAGCTTCTGTATCAGAATCTCGTGACGGGAAAGCGGACCTTTGAGGTACTCGAGGACACGAGCATGATCGTGGAGGAGCTGCCAAGCGACCGGAAATACCGCTTTAAGGGAGCCGTGAACATCAGCTACGGCTGTAACAACTTCTGCACCTACTGCATTGTCCCATATGTACGTGGGCGCGAGAAATCCCGGAATGCGACGGCCATCCTTCATGAGTGCGAGCAGCTTATTCAGGATGGCTGTCTCGAAATCACGCTGCTTGGACAGAATGTGAATTCCTATGGTAATGACATTCCAGGAAGCACGAGCTTCCCGGAGCTTCTGGCTGCGGTTGCGGAGCTCCCGGGTCTTCGCCGCGTGCGCTATATGACATCGAACCCGAAGGATCTTTCGGATGAACTGATCGAGGTCATGAAGACGCATCCAAATATTGAACGGCACATCCACCTTCCGCTGCAGTCCGGCTCTACGGGCATTCTGAAGCGCATGAACCGTCATTACACGAAGGAAAGCTACCTTCAGCTGGTGGAGAAGATTCGCCGGGAGCTTCCGGATGTTGCACTGACGACGGACATTATTGTGGGCTTCCCAGGTGAAACCGAGGCGGACTTCCAGGATACCGTCGATGTGGTGAAGAAGGCACATTTCGATGCGGCCTACACCTTCATTTACAGTAAGCGTACCGGTACACCTGCGGCGACCTTTGAACAGGTACCGGAGAATGAGGTAAAGGATCGCTTTGACCGGCTTCTCACGGTTGTGCAGGAGAGCTCTGCGGAAAACGAAGCACGGGATCTCGGGAAGACCATGGAGGTACTGGTGGAGGACGAAAACAAGAACCAGGAGGGGTACCTTACGGGACGTCTGTCGAACAGCGTGCTCGTACATTTCAAGGGCCCGAAGGAGCTGATTGGTACCATGCAGAACGTGAAGCTCACCGAATCGAAGGGCTTCTATTATTTCGGAGAGCTCGCAGACTAAAGGAGTAAAAGGCAGATGGCAGAGAAAAAGTTGTCCCCGATGATGACGGAATACCTCGAAACGAAGAAGCAGTACCCGGACTGTCTTCTTTTTTATCGCATCGGCGATTTTTACGAGATGTTTTATGAGGATGCCAAAACCGCATCGTCCGTGCTGGACCTCGTCCTGACCGGGAAGGACTGCGGACAGGCGGAACGCGCCCCAATGTGTGGCATTCCTTTTCATGCGGCGGATAGCTATGT
>DJEQ01000114.1:22400-71222 GCA_002431355.1 Oribacterium sp. UBA5894 | reverse complement strand
AAGGGACTGGTGAAGCGAGGCGTCATTCGCGTCGTGACACCCGGCACCCAGACGGCCGAGCAGGGACTCGATGAGACCAGAAACAATTTCCTGATGAGTATTTTCTATGATGCGTCCGGCTTCGGTGTCAGCAGTGTCGACGTGTCCACCGGTGAGTTTCTGACCACAACCTGCGCCGGCGTGAAGGAGGTTCTGGATGAGCTGAGCCGTTTCCAGCCGGCAGAAATCGTATGCAATCAGGCCTTTATGATTTCCGGTGTTGACACAGATTATATGAAGGATCGCTTTAACCTCATCATTACGGAGCTCGAGGACAGCGTCTATAAGGATGAGGCTGCGACGAAGCTGCTGGAGGAGCATTTTCATGCGACCCTGCAGGGAATCGGCCTTCAGGATCGCGATCTTGCACGTCTCAGTGCAGCCGCAGCGCTTTCGTATATTTATGACACACAGAAGAATACCGTGGCGCATATTTCCAATATCCGATACTATGCCAGCAGTCAGTACATGATCATTGACAATGCAACGCAGCGGAACCTCGAGCTCACGGAGACGATGCGGGAAAAGAAGAAGCGGGGCACGCTTCTCTGGGTACTGGATAAGACCAGAACGGCCATGGGAGCGCGGATGCTTCGCCGCTTCATTGAGCAGCCGCTGATCAATCGTGCACAGATTCTGGCACGGCAGGATGCCATTGAGGAGCTCTGCAGTCACTACATTGATCGGGAGGAAATGTCAGAGTACCTGAACACGGTGTATGATTTTGAACGTCTCCTTGGAAAAATCTGCTATAAGACAGCAAATCCGCGGGATCTCCTTGCCTTTAAGCAGTCGCTTCACATGCTGCCGGACATCCGGCAGGAGCTCCGACAGTTCAAGGCCCCCCTGCTTCAGGAGGTCTATGAAGGCATGGATGAAATGCAGGAGCTCTATCAGATGATTGATCGGGCCATTGTGGAGGATCCGCCGGTATCGAGCCGGGATGGCGGGATCATCCGGAAGGGCTATCACGAGGAAGCCGATCGGTATATGGAGTCGAAGCTGAACGGTAAGCAGTGGCTCGCAGACCTCGAGCAGCGCGAGCGCGAGCGGACCGGAATCAAGACCCTGAAGGTCAAGTTTAATCGTATTTTCGGATACTGCATTGAGGTCACCAACACGTTTAAGGATCTGGTACCGTCCGATTACATTCGGAAGCAGACGCTGACGGGATCCGAGCGTTATACGACCGATGAGCTCGAGAAGCTGCAGAATGAAATTCTCGGTGCAGAAGAGAAGCTTCACCAGCTGGAGTATGAGCTCTTCTGCGATGTACGGGATACCATTGCGGAGAATGTACAGCGTATTCAGAAGACGTCGCATTATGTAGCGCTGCTGGATTGCCTGATTTCACTTTCCAAGGTGGCGACGAGCAGTAATTACTGTCGCCCGGAGATCAATGAAGAGGGGCGCATTGACATTAAGGATGGTCGTCATCCGGTCATTGAAAAGCTGATTCAGGATGGCATGTTTGTGGCCAATGATATCTACCTGGACGATGCACAGGACCGCATCGCCATCATTACCGGACCGAATATGGCCGGAAAGTCAACCTACATGCGTCAGGTTGCACTGATTGTCCTGATGGCAAGCATTGGATCCTTCGTTCCTGCAGCTCATGCAGATATCTCCATCTGCGACCGTATCTTTACCCGTGTCGGTGCGAGCGATGATCTAGCGTCCGGTCAGTCGACCTTTATGGTGGAGATGAATGAGGTTGCCAACATTCTTCGAAATGCGACGCCCCGATCCCTTCTGATTCTCGACGAGATCGGTCGTGGTACATCGACCTTCGATGGACTCAGCATTGCCTGGGCCGTGGTGGAGTATATTTCGAAGTCGGTGAAGGCAAAGACGCTGTTTGCCACACACTATCATGAGCTGACGGAGCTTGAGGGCAGGCTTGAGGGTGTCAACAACTACTGCATTGCCGTGACGAACCATGACCAGGACATTGTGTTTCTACGAAAAATCATTCCAGGAGGAGCCGATCAGTCCTACGGTATCGACGTGGCACGTCTCGCCGGTGTACCGAAGCCGGTGATTGATCGTGCAAAGGAAATTGCCGCAGAGCTGAGTGATGCGGATATCCTGGCAAAGGCACGAACGCTGGATGTGGACGCAGAAATGCAGCAGGAAAGTATCCATTTCGAGGAAGCCGAAGGAAAGAAGCAGGAGAAGGCAGGCGTAGATGCGGAGGACATATCCGGTGAAGGCGCGCACATCCCGGCGAAGCTTCAGGAGGCCATGCACTATCTTGAGCAGCTGGATATTAACCACATGACGCCGCTCGATGCAATGAATACACTCTATGAATTAAAGGAGCGCTTCCACCTTTCCTGAAGGACGTGGGCAGAGGAGACAGGCGTGGAGCAGGCAGGAAATCAACGGATGCAAAAGGACAGGAAAAGATGAAGATCAATGTTCTAAGTGATGAAACCATCAATCAGATTGCTGCGGGCGAGGTTATTGAACGGCCGCTCAGCGTCGTTAAGGAGCTTCTCGAGAATGCCATCGATGCCGGAAGTACGGCAATTTCTGTAGAAATTCGAGATGGTGGCATTTCCATGATCCGCGTGACCGATAATGGAAGCGGCATCGCGGAAGAGGATGTGCGGCAGGCCTTTCTTCGGCATGCCACCTCGAAGATCCGGGATGCACGCGACCTTCTCAGCATCCAGACCCTGGGCTTCCGCGGAGAGGCGCTGGCCTCCATTGCGAGTGTTGCCCGCGTTGAGCTGATCACGAAGACACCGGGGGCCCTGATGGCCACGCATTATCAGATCGAGGGTGGCGTAGAAAGGGATTTCTCTCAGATCGGCGCGCCGGAGGGCACGACCTTCGTCGTACGGGATCTCTTTAAAAACGTGCCGGCACGTCGAAAGTTCCTGAAAAGTCCACAGGCGGAAGCAGCACGGATCCAGGATATTCTGGAGAAGGAAGCCCTGGCGCACCCGGAGGTCGCATTCCGCTATCTTCAGGATGGCCGTCAGCAGCTGGCAACCCTTGGAAATGGTTCGCTCATGGACGTGATCTATTCCATCTATGGAAGGGATGTGACCGATCAGCTTCTCACGGTGAATCGGGCTTACCAGCGCTCGACGCTCACCGGTCTCCCGGCCGTGACGGTACGAGGCTTCATCGGAAAGCCCGTCATCACACGCGCAAATCGAAATTTCGAGCTTTATTTTGTGAATGAGCGCTTCGTCAGGAATCCGATGATCATGAAGGCCATCGAGGACGGATACCGTGCCTTTCTGATGCAGCATAAATTTCCATTTACGGTGCTGATGATTGACGTGAATCCGGAAATCGTTGATGTAAATGTGCACCCGCAGAAGCTGGAGGTGCGCTTCTCAGACGGCATGCTGATCTATAATTCCGTGCTGGATGCTGTGCAGAATGCGCTCCGCGCGACGGAGCTCATCGTCAAGGTGAACTTCAGTGAGGATGCCACGGCACAGGAAAATCGTGACAGTAAGCGAGAGCTCCGGGAGCTTCCGCATGTCGAGCCTTTTGAAGCCAAACGTCTTGCAGAAACGCGTACGCGTGTAGAATCGGCACTGCAACCGAAACCTTCGGAGGAGGCACCGAAGGAGGACATTTATCGAACGCGTGCCGATGAGTGGAAGTCACAGGAGCTCCATGAAGCACGTATGGAACAGAAGTCTGTACCATCGCATGGATTCACCCTGGAAAACATCGCCGATTCGATTGATAGAGCGATGGAATCCATACCGCGCACCGAGGATGAACAGAAAACGGAAACGTACGTTGCGCCTTCCGTGGAAGAACACAGGATGGTGACCGAAGAGCCACGGAACGAGGCTTCCATTCCTTCTGCGAAAGAAGCAGGCCTGGGCCGCACTCCGGTGCTGTCGGAGACCAGTGTGAACGCCGTAGCAAATACGGAAAAGCCGGTGCAGATTGAAACCTCTGGGGAGGACGAAACGCATCCGAAAGATCCTGCACCTGAAACACCGCAGCAGGAGACCCTGTTCTCAGATCGCTTCCTCAGTGAAAAGGCGAGACTTCAGCACCGCATCATCGGACAGGTTTTTGAAACCTACTGGATCGTGGAGTATGGTGATCAGATGTACATCATTGATCAGCATGCGGCGCATGAGAAGGTGAACTTCGAACGTATGATGAAGCGTCTTCGGGAAAAGCAGCCTGCAAGCCAGTATCTGAACCCGCCGATTCTTCTTACCCTGACGGCGGATGAGGCCCGTGTTCTGGAGGAGCATATGGAGGCCTTCGAGCAGCTCGGGTATGTGATTTCGAGCCTTGGGGGCCGTGATTTCAGCATTTCCGCCATCCCGATGGATCTCCCGGAGCTTGGAAAGAAGGAGCTTCTTCTCGATATGCTCGATGAGCTGACCGAGGAGGCCGGGATGACGACGCCAGATGCCATCTATGATAAGATTGCCTCCATGTCCTGTAAGGCAGCGGTGAAGGGCAACAACCGTCTGAGCCTCATGGAGGCCGATGCGCTGATCGGTGAGCTGCTCACGCTCGAGAATCCATATGCCTGCCCACATGGACGACCGACGATCATCTCGATGTCGAAGACAGAGCTCGAAAAGAAATTCAAAAGAATTGTATAGTTCAATTAATCCAGTCAGGATGAGTGGACAGCCTTCTGAAGCCATGCGCCGAGGACGTGCAAAATCATGATGGAATCCCTTAGCGGCACTTGGTGTAATTTTCCTCAGCACCCTCTGTCAACGTGGAGTTTTCATCAGGAAAACTCCACGATTGCAGAGGGCCTAGTGCCGCTTAGGGGTTCTCATCATAGATTTTGCCGCCGCAGGGCGGACTGTGCTTCAGAAGGCTGCCCGCTCACCGGACTGGAAGGGGGAGAAAAGCTATGAACGTAAATCCTGAGAAGAGGCCGCTCATCATTCTGGCGGGGCCGACGGCGGTCGGAAAAACAAGCACCTCGGTGGCGCTTGCAAAGGCGCTTCATGGGGAAATCGTGTCAGCGGATTCCGTGCAGGTGTACCGCGGCTTAGACATTGGCTCTGCGAAGGTGACGAAGGAGGAAATGGAGGGCGTACCCCATCATCTCATCGATGTGATCGATGTCAACACGGATTATGATGTGCAGCGCTTTCAGACGATGGCGACGGAGGCCATCGAGGGGATCTATGAGCGTGGTCATGTGCCGATTCTCGTGGGAGGCACCGGCTTCTATATTCAGGCACTTCTCTACGGGATTGATTTCATGCAGGAGGATACGGGAGAGCAGCAGGCGGTAGAAGCCAGGCTGCAGGCCATTGCTGAGATGCCTGGGGGAGCGGAAAGACTATATCAGCGCCTTCAGGAGGTCGATCCGAAGTCCACGGAAAAAATCCATGCACATAATGTGCGCCGCATCGTCCGGGCCCTCTGCTTTTACGAGCTCCATGGTACTCCGATTTCGCAGCATAATGAAGAAGAACGGGAGAAAACGGCCATCTATGACAGCATGTTTTTCGTACTGAACGATGAACGTGAGAAGCTCTACCAGCGCATCAATGCCCGGGTGGAGAAGATGCTGTCCGAGGGGCTTCTCGAGGAATGCCTCTGGCTTCGGGCACAGAATCTGCCGGAGGAGCGGACCTCGATGAAGGGCATTGGCTATCGGGAGGTACTCGCTGCGCTCAATGTCATACTGGCCTATACATACGGCATTTCTCCAGAGGAAGCTGCCGTACGACGGGTTTCCGAACACGAGCTTCGGGCGCTGCCGCTTGCGAGTGAGGAAAATCGTGCTATAATGGCTCAGGCTGTCGCAAAGATACAGCAGAACTCGCGAAATTATGCGAAACGTCAGCTCACCTGGTTCCGACGTGAACGCGATGTGCACTGGGTAGAGCTTCAGAATTTTGAATATCAGAAGGAAAAAATCGTACAATGGATAATCGAGACATGTTTAAAGCACTGGGCATAAGCGAAAAGGTGTATGATCTGTGTGAGGAAGCGCTTCAGGATCTGAAGACCCGTTTTTCGGAAATCGACAGCATTGCAGAGTACAATCAGCTGAAGGTGGTCAAGGCCTTTCAGGATGCCCATGTATCCGAGGCACATCTCTATGGCACCACGGGCTATGGGTATGACGACATTGGCCGCGATACCCTGGAGCAGGTGTATGCGTATATTTTCGGCACAGAGGATGCGCTTGTGCGTTCCCAGATTACGTCGGGAACACATGCACTGGGAATTGCACTTGCCGGCAATACGCGTCCGGGCGATGAGATTCTCTGCCCGGCGGGTGGTCCCTATGACACACTTGAAGAAATCATCGGTATTCGTCCATCCCTTGGAAGTCTGGCTGAGTATGGCATCACGTATCGGCAGGTTGATCTGCTGCCGGATGGCGGCTTCGATTATGACGGCATCCGTGCCGCCATCAATGAGCGCACGCACCTTGTTGAGATTCAGCGCTCGAAGGGCTATGCGAGCCGCGATACCTTCTCTCCAGAGCAGATCGGGGAGCTGATTTCCTTCGTAAAATCCATCAAGCCGGATGTCATCTGCATGGTGGACAACTGCTATGGTGAGTTTACCCGTCGAGAGGAGCCTTCCCTTTATGGTGCAGATATGGTTGTAGGCTCCCTCATTAAGAACCCGGGCGGCGGACTGGCCCCGCTGGGTGGCTACATTGCCGGTACCCACGACTGTGTGGAGCGGGCTGCCGTTCGTCTCACGACGCCTGGACTCGGGAAGGAGGTTGGCGCTTCCCTCGAGAATAACAAGCTGTTCTATCAGGGGCTCTTCATGTCCCCTGTGATTACGGCCAATGCAGAGAAGACCGCGATCTTCGCTGCGAAGGTTTATGAGCGGCTGGGCTTTGCCTGTCATCCGAGCGCGGATACCCCACGCTATGATATTATTCAGGCCATCACCCTGGGCTCGGAGGAGGCCATGGTGGCCTTCTGTCAGGGAATTCAGGCCGCGGCACCGATTGACAGCTTCGTGACGCCGTATCCGGATGACATGCCGGGCTATGACAGCAAGGTGATCATGGCGGCCGGTGCCTTCGTGCAGGGAAGCTCCATTGAGCTTTCGGCAGATGGCCCGATTCGTGCGCCGTACAATGTCTACTTCCAGGGTGGCCTTACCTGGTACCATGGAAAGCTGGGCATTATGATGTCCGTGCAGAAGATGCTGGAAAAGGGGCTGATCCAGCTCTAAAGGCGCGGAGAAGCGATAGGAAAAGAAAAAATGTCAGGGTCTCTGACATTGAATCATCACAAAACCGTAAACTCTTTCGACGTTTACGGTTTTACTGCTTTATGGTAGAATAAAGCATCGTGGGCTCCATGTTCTTCCCTGGGACAAGGAGCGAATATGTGTAATAAATGGAAAGAGCTGAAACCAGAAGAAATGCCGTATGAGAAGTGCAGAGCACTGGGGCCGGAGAGCCTCACCGATACAGAGCTTCTCGCCATTCTGCTACGCACCGGAACAAAAAAGCATTCGGTGCTTGAGGTATCCGAAAAGGTGCTGTCCATGAATCCGGAATTCGATGGGCTTGTGGGCATGATGCATTTCACACCTGAGGAGTACCAGCAGGTGGAGGGGATCGGACAGATCAAAGCGATTCAGCTCAGTGTGGTCGGTGAAATTGCGCATCGCATCTGGCAGCGATCGAAGCGTGTGAAGCATACGGTGTTTTCGCGCCCGGACCAGGTTGCAGCGTACTATATGGAGGACCTCCGCTATCTGGATCATGAGGTCGTCCGCATCCTGTATCTGGATTATCAGATGCAGCTCTTAAAGGACAAGCTTCTTTCTACAGGCACCTGCTGCCGTTCGGCAATTTCATCACGTGATATCTTTATCGAAGCGCTTAGCATTCGCGCCGCCTGCTTCATCATGGTGCACAATCATCCAAGTGGAGATCCGACACCTTCGGAGGAGGACATCCAGTTTACAAAAGAGCTGGATCAGGCCGCAACGCTTGTCGGCATTCGTCTGATTGACCATGTCGTCATTGGTGACAACCGCTATATCAGCTTCAGAGAACAGGAATACATCAGTGGAAAACAGGAAGAGTAAATACATCTTTATTGTTCTTTCAGTACTATGCATCATGATGATCGTCCTTTCGAGTGTAAAGGACGGTCTCATGAACCCGATTCGTAATACCATCGGTTATGTACTTGTACCCCTTCAGTCCGGCGTGAACCGGGTAGGCTATGGACTTTATGAGGAGCTCGAGAATCATCGGACGCTGAAGGATGCCCTGGAGGAAAACAAACGTTTAAATGACGAAATCGGTCTTCTGACAGAGGAAAACAATCGACTGACACAGAATGAGGGGGAGCTGAACCGTCTGCGGGCACTCTATGACCTTGACCAGGATTATCTTCAGTATGAGAAGGTTGCTGCGCGCGTCATTGCGAAGGATTCTGAAAACTGGTTTCAGGTGTTCCGAATCGATAAGGGCTCTCAGGACGGTATTCGTGTGGATCAGAACGTCATGGCGAACGGCGGTCTCGTCGGTATCGTTACGGATGTGGGGCTGAATTATGCGACGGTGCGTTCCATTATTGATGATGAGTCCCGCGTATCTGCGATGAGTCTTCAGTCTGGAAGCGACTGTATTGTCGCAGGCGATCTCAGCCTGTATGAGTCTGGACGCCTGCGCATTACGGATATGCAGAAGGATGCCACGATTCAGGACGGTGATCGAATCGTGACCTCCAATATTTCTTCGAAATTCATGCCGGGCATCCTGATCGGCTATGCCGTCGATATTCAGGATGATGAAAAGAAGCTGATGAAGACAGGCTATCTGGTACCGGTGGCGGATTTCGATGATCTGACGGAGGTGCTGGTGCTGAAAGAGGTGAAGGACGACAGCTTCCTTGATGAGAACGATGGGCAGGATATCCTGATGAAGTCCTCCGATACCACGGCAGCAGCAGAGGAAGAAACATCGGCAGCAGAAACGGCGACCGGTGCTTCAGAAGGTGAAGCAGCGGCCCTCGATTCGTCATCGGAAGCCGCAGAAACAGCAGAGTCCAGCACGCAGTGGACCGGTATGGAGGGGCTGACACCACTCAGCGAAATCACGGAGAAGGCGAGCACGGACGAGGCATCCAGTGAGGATGCAGGTTGAGGCAGAAAATGAATACGGCATTTAAAAGAAAAAAACTGAAATTAAAGCCGCTGAAGCGAAAGACGAAGGAGAGACTGCGGATTCTGTTCTATGTGGCTTCGCTGGGGCTCGCCTTTCTGATTCAGACCAGTGTTTTCCCACTGATTCCGTTTCTCGCGGCGTCTCCGAACCTTCTGCTGATTCTGACCTTTTCCTTCGGCTTTCTGCATGGCAGTCTTCCAGGGATGTTCTATGGACTTGGAGCAGGGCTCCTGATGGACCTTTTCTACTCGGGTCCCTTCGGCTTTTACAGCCTGATTTTTGTCTTTATCGGGTACCTCAACGGCTTTTTCAGCCGCTTTTATTATGAAGAGTACATCACACTTCCGATGTTCATGTGTGTGCTGAACCTTCTGATTTATCACATCTATATCTACCTGTTCCGCTTTCTGATCCGTTTAAAGCTGAATCTTCCGTACTATGGACTGCATGTTGTTCTGCCGTCCATCGTTTTTTCACTTCTGGTCACACTGGTACTGTATCGTTTCTTCTTCTCTGCACATGAGAGAATTGAAAGGTAAAGGGCTTTCCATTGCTTAAAGAATTCCTGAGTACAATTAAAGAATTTTTCATTCGTTTCATCAGCTCCCGCCTCTTCGCGCTGGGGCTTCTGTTTACGGTTCTCTTTACCATCCTTGCAGGCCGCCTGTTTGAGCTTCAGATCATCAACGGGGACCAGTATATGGCAGATTACCAGAACCGTACGCTTACGAAGGTGACAACGACCGGAACAAGGGGCAATATCTACGACCGAGACGGTCGTCTCCTCGCGTATAATGAGCTTCAGTACAACATCACGATTGCAGATAACGGAGCCTATGATACAACGGACAGTGGTATCAACCGTCGGAACCTGATGCTGTACCATCTTGCACAGATCATTGAAAAATATGGCTATGCGGTCGAAGGACAGTATAAGCTGAAGCTGGATGAACAGCATGAGTTTCAGTTCACCACCAGCTCGGAGAATGAGAAAAAACGCTTCATTGCCAATATCCGCGGACGGAATGTATCGGATCTTTCGGAAAAGGATTTCACAATCCGTGCGAAGGACGCGTTTGCACTGTCCAAGAGCCGTTATCGCTTCGACAACATCAAGGATGAAAACGGAGACCCGATCGTTCTGGAGGATGAAACGGCTCTGGACATGATCAACATTCTCTACACCATGCGTCTTACAGCCTACCAGCGTTACCAGACCACCACCATCGTAAAAAACGTGTCGAAGGAGTGTATGGCGGAGATTCTGGAATCGAAGGGAGAGCTGCAGGGCGTTGACATTGAAAATGTATCCGTACGAAAGTATAATTACGCCCCGTACTTAAGTCACATTGTCGGCTATACGAGCCAGGTACGGGAGGATCAGCTGGCAGAGCTTCGAAAGACGGATGAAAGCTACGAGCTGAACGATACCGTGGGCGTATGGGGACTTGAAAAGAGCATGGAATCGGAGCTGAAGGGGAAGAAGGGCTATCGAGAGATGTACCTGAATTCGGTGGGCTCGGTCCTGGAGGTCGTATCGGAGTCGGAAGCGAAGGCCGGCAATGATATCTATACCACCATTTCTGCGAATGATCAGATTGCCATTTACCATCTTCTCGAGCAGGAGCTTGCAGGTATCCTGGCATCGAAAATCGTGGAGAGTGATGCTCCTCAGAATGACAGTGTGAAGCAGTCCCAGATTACCATTCCGGTAAAGGATGCCTATTTTCAGCTGATCAATAACAATGTACTCAATGCAGGGCACTTCACCGAGGGAACACCAGGAAGCGCGGAACGCCAGATCGCCGATATTTTCACAAAGAATAAGGAACAGAAGCTGGCCGACATTGAACAGGAGCTTCTGGAGCCGAGCACCAGCGATCTGAATGAGCTGCCAAAGGACATGCAGGCCTATATTGTGACGATCTATGATTACCTCCTGAGCGATGCTTCTGGCCTTGTGGATAGCTCAAATCAGAAATTCAAGGAATCCGATGCCTATCAGGCCTGGCGAAATGATACCATCAGCCTGCATGATTTCATCCTCGATGGCATTGAGGAATCCTGGCTGGATACCTCGAAGCTTTCACTTTCCGATGACTACTATGATACCGATACCATCTATACGCTGCTGGTACAGAAGCTGATGGAGCATATCGAAAACGATGATGATTTTGACAAGGTTCTGTATAAGTATGCCATTCAGGATAATACGCTTCCGGGCTATCTTTTACTGATGGCCCTGTATGAGCAGGGTGTCCTTCCGGAGGATGCGGAGAGCTATCTGCAGCTGTCCACCGGAGATGCGCACTATGCCTATACCTTTCTTGTGAAGAAGGTACGGGAGATTGCACTGACTCCGGCGCAGCTTGCACTGGATCCATGCAACGGCTCGGTTGTGGTGACCGATGTAAAGACGGGAAAGATTCGTGCACTGGTGACCTACCCGGGCTTTGATAATAACCGGATCTCGGACAGTGAGTATCTCGCCAAGGTGAACAAGGACCAGTCGCTGCCGCTCCTCAATAATGCAACGCAGACGCAGCTTGCGCCTGGATCAACCTTCAAGCCGATTACGTCCATTGCAGCGCTGGAGGAGGGCGTCATTGACCTCAGCAGCATCATTGACTGTACCGGTGTATACACGGAGGTTACGCCGAACATCCGATGCTGGATCTATCCAGAACAGCATGGAGAGGAAAACATTATCGACGGACTGAAAAACTCCTGCAACTTCTTCTTCGCGGAGGTGGGGCACCGGCTTGCAACGGATCCGAACGGGATTTATAATCAGACGCTCGGACTCGAACGCATTACGAAGTATGCGTCCGCCTTCGGCCTTGATTCTCTTTCAGGCGTGGAAATCGATGAGGCGAAGCCACACATCTCCGATTATGATCCGGAACGTTCGGCGATGGGACAGGGCACGCATGCCTATAATAATGTACAGCTTGCACGGTACATCACGGCGGTTGCGAACCGGGGTACGGTGTTTGATCTGTCCATTCTTGATAAGGTCACCGATGCGGATGGCAATGTCCTCCGCACGATCGAACCGAAGGTGAAGGAGCAGCTGAACTACAGTGATGTGACCTGGAATGCCGTGCAGCAGGGCCTTCGTGAAGTGATCACAGAGGGTGTTGCGAAGAATGTCTTCCGCGGCCAGGACATCCCGATTGCCGGTAAGACCGGTACGGCACAGGAGCGCGAGGACCGTGGTAACCACGCCGTATTCGTTTCCTATGCGCCATATGATGATCCTGAGATTGCTGTTACGGTCAATATCCCCTATGGATATTCCTCCGGTAATGCTGCGAGTCTTGCAAATAATGTATATAACTACTGCTATGGCAAGGACAGTCTTGAGGCCATCCTTTCACGGGACGCATCCTATGTGTCCTCGGTGAATGTTTCAGACTAAGTGCCAGGGGCGTCCTTTGTGAAAGCCCTCCTTTCGAGATGAGGCTTTCACAGATGCTCCTTCGTTAGAAGAGGAACTGTATGAGGTTTGACTACAATTTTAAACATTATGATTTTCGACTCGTGCTCTATATGATCATCCTGAACATCTTCGGTATTCTCGTGATCCGTTCCGCGGTCGGCGCTGAAAACTTTCGTGATGTCCAGGTCGTACGACAGATCATGGGATCCTTTGCCGGCCTGGCCATCTGCATTGCCCTGTCACTGATTGATTACCGTATGATCGTGCAGCAGGCCAATGTCATCTACCTGTTCTGCGTGCTCCTGCTCGCCGGGGTACTGGTATATGGAACCGCAGCAGGACACGATGCGGTCCGCTGGATACAGCTGCCGGTCATTGGGCAGGTACAGCCGGCGGAATTTGTGAAGGTGGGGATGATCCTTTTCTTCGCTGCCTATTTTCAGAAGGCCAAGGACCAGATCAATCTGCCACCGGTGGTACTGATGGCATTTGTCTGGTTTATGATCCCGGTGGTTCTGATCCTTCTGCAGCCGAACCTCAGTACGAGTATCATCATCACCGTCATCGTCGCGGCGATGGTCTTTGCTTCCAGGATCAGCATGAAATGGATCCTGGGCGTGCTGCTTGCGATTGTTCCATTTGCACTGCTCTTTATTTATCTGTTCAAATCCGGACTCTATGATCACATTCCGCTGCTCCGTGGATATCAGGCGCAGCGTATTCTGACCTTCCTGAATCCTTCCGAAAACGGGCAGACCTTTTACCAGCAGCTCTACTCGATGATGGCCATCGGTTCTGGAATGCTTCGTGGAAAGGGACTGAACAATCATTCGATTTTTTCTGTAAAGAACGGGAACTTCCTTGCAGAGGAGGACAATGACTTCATTTTCGCCGTGATCGGAGAAGAGCTTGGCTTTCGAGGATCCATGATTATTCTGATATTATTCTTGTTGATTATCATTGAATGTCTTATAATAGCAAGCAGGGCTAGAAATCTGAGTGGGCGTCTGATCTGTGTCGGTATGATGGCATGGATTGGTTTTCAGACCTATACGCATATTGCGGTAACGACAGGGATTTTCCCGAATACCGGTATTACACTTCCATTTTTTTCGAGAGGCGTGAGCTCACTGATTTCAGTCTATGCCGGAATGGGCATTGTACTTAACGTAGCATTGCAGAGAAGTGATCGAGTGTAGTGGCTCTCGTCCATGGAGGGTACGTTCGTTTCTGCAGAAAATGAAAAGATTTCGATTCGAGGGGTCTTAAAAATGAATGTCGGATTAATTGCACATGATTCAAAGAAGAAACTGATGCAGAATTTCTGCATCGCATACCGTGGCATCCTGAGTAAACATGAATTGTATGCGACCGGAACCACGGGCCTCCTGGTGGAAGAGGTAACGAATCTTCGGATCCATAAATTCCTGCCAGGTGAAACAGGCGGTGCGAGACAGCTTGCGTCACAGATCGAGCAGGGAAACCTGGATATGGTGATTTTCTTACGTGATCCTTTACATGTAAAGGCACAGGAGCCGGAGGTGAATTCGGTTGTACGCCTGTGTGATACCTATAACATTCCGATTGCGACCAATCTTGCAACGGCTGAGCTTCTGATTAAGGCGCTGGAGCGCGGCGATCTGGAGTGGCGGAATATCTGAGGAGACAGACTGGGCATGCATAGATCGAGACAAGAGAAGAGCATGAGGGTATCCGGATGGAGCTTCCGACGTGGACTCCTTCCGGTTCTTTTATGCCTGTTTTTTATGATGACGACTGGCTGTGGACGAAAGAAGCTGGACCACAGCTATGATATCCGAATGGGACTGACCCGCATGAATGCGGTGAGTGTAAGCGATGTGACCGGAACCCATGCAGATGGATTTTCGAAGGGACTGGCCATTCCGGATGAGAAGCAGTCCGTCAATGCAGACGGGATTACCGCAGAGGCCGCGCTGCTGGTCTCCACGGAGGGCGATACGCCGTCGGTGCTGGTATCGAAGAATCCCTATGTGCGTACATATCCGGCCAGTATTACGAAGGTGATGACGGCACTGGTATGCCTCGAAAACATAGAGGATCTCGATCAGGAATTTACCGTTACGAAGAATTCAAACATTAACGTTTCCGGCTCTTCAACGGCCTATATTCATCCGGGAGAGACCCTGACGATCCGCGAGCTCCTGTATGGAATGCTGCTGCCGTCTGGTAATGATGCTGCCGTCGCTGTAGCCGAAGCCACGGCTGGATCAGTGGATGCCTTCGTGGATATGATGAATGAAACTGCGCAGAAAATCGGTGCAACGGGCACACATTTTGTGAATGTCAATGGTCTGCCGGATGAGAATCACTACATGACACCCTACGATATTTATCTGACGCTCCATGCGGCTCTTCAGTACGATGCCTTCCGTGAAATTGTCGGAAGCGTTCAGTATACGCCGAACTACAAGGATGCGAACGGCATGCCGAAAACCCAGGAATGGACGGTTTCCAATAAATATCTCTTAGGAGAAGTGGAAACACCGGAGGGCCTTAAGGTGCTTGGCGGAAAGACCGGTACGACGAATGCAGCCGGCTACTGCCTTACGATGGCAACCGAGAAGGAAGCCACAGGAGAGGAGTTTATCAGCACGGTCATGAAGGCAAAAACGAAGGATGACCTCTACACGAATATGACGCTGCTCCTTGAAAAAATTCATTAACAGAGCTATACTAAAGCCACAAAAGTTAGGAGGTACTTGACTATGGTACAGTTGATTGTAGGCAAGAGAGGTAAGGGCAAGACGAAGCAGCTTCTTGATAAGGCAAATGCTGTTGTGAAGGAAGCAAATGGCAACGTTGATTTCCTTGATAAGACTGCACAGCATATGTATGAGCTCAGCAATAAGATTCGTCTTATTAATGTGAATGAGTTCCCAATTGACTCTGAGGATGCATTTATCGGCTTCGTCAGTGGCATCATTTCTCAGGATCATGACCTTGAGTATATGTTCCTGGACAGTTTCCTTAAGCTTTCTGCTCTTGAGGGCGCAGATATTTCAAACTGCATCAAGCGCTTAGAGGATCTCGGCGATAAGTATAAGGTAACCTTCGTGCTGAGTGTATCGATGGATGCCGAGGAGCTTCCTGACAGCGTGAAGAAGGATGTAGCGATTGCACTTTAATCCATAGTGAACATGGCCGCTAAAAAGCAACATACTTCAACAGCTACATACAGAAGACCATTTCGATTCAATGTAGGGATGATAATCTTCGCGATTATCTTTCTCTACATTGTTTTTAGTGTATACTCCTATGTCTCCCGTGACCAGATCCGTTATTATGAGGTTCAGCAGGGAAGCATTGTACGTGAACAGCAGTATACCGGCATTGCCCTTCGACAGGAGCAGACGGTCAATGCCTCCAGCTCCGGCTATGTGCACTACTATATTCAGGACGGCCGGAGAGTGGGAGTAGGCAGTAATGTCTATACCATAGATGAAACCGGAGCACTGCAGTCGTATCTTCAGGACCACCCGGAGCTGTCAACGGAAATGTCCAGTGAACAGATCTCCGATATCCGTTACCGCCTGTCGCAGTTTTCGCGTTCGTTTCAGAATGACAGCTTTTCAACGCTCTATAACACGAAGTATTCGCTGGACGCATCGGCACTCGAGTATTCCAGCGTGGCCAACGCGCAGGATCTGGATGAGGTGCTTCAGAAGCAGGGCATCAATTATGTCCGTGTGACGGCAGACCAGGCAGGGGTCGTATCCTATGCGATTGATGGAGATGAGGCACTGACAGCGGATGATGTGACGGCAGATCTTTTTTCCATGAGTGGCTACAAGCGGGAAATCACGAAGCCGGGAGCCCTCATCGAAAGCGGGAAGCCGGTCTATAAGCTGATTACGAGTGAAACCTGGAGTCTGGTTTTTCCAGTGGATGAGGAAGGCAAGGAAAAGTATCAGGACGTGAAGAATGTGAAGGTTCATTTCACGGAATCTGACCTGACGGCAGCGGCGACGCTGCAGATCTTTACCGGAAAAGATGGAAACAGCTATGGCAGGCTTGATTTCACGGAGCTCATGGAGCAGTTCTGTGATGAGCGTTTTCTTTCGTTTGATATCGTAACAAACGATGAGAAGGGGCTGAAGATTCCGTCTACCTCGGTGACGGAAAAGGACTTCTATATTGTACCGAAGGCATTCAAGGCGACGGGACCGGATGGAAGTACCGGCTTTTATCGAGAAACCGTTGCGCAGGATGGCTCCGGTGCATCGACCGAATTTGTACCGACGGACATCTATCGCATCGATGATCAGTACTGCTACCTCAGTATTCCGGATGACCATGACACGACGGCTATTCGGACGAACGATATTCTGGTGCGTCCGGAGGGGGCTGCGAGTGGACAGCTGGATTCAACACAGACCTATCCGGTTGGTCCGGTCAAATCACTGCAGGGAGTGTATAATATCAACCGCGGTTACTGTATTTTTCGCCAGATCGTACCGATTGAGCAGAACGCGGACTACATCATTGTAAAAGAAAATACCGATTATGGTATTTCTGTATATGATCATATCGTCTTAAATGCTTCTCTTGTGAAGGATGGGCAGCTGATCTATCAGTAGACCAGAAGCGCAGCTTTGATGAGGCGGAAGGAAGACATGCGCCGAACATGAATTTCACTATTCTGTGTTTTGTTCATGAAACACGGCGCAGTATTTATTGACAAGCAAAGGAAATTGTATAAAATAGACCTAGAATTGAAGGGAAACTGCGTACGCGAGGGAGAGAAGTAAATGAGCCTTATTAGTAATATTATGAAATCCATGCGTGTAGATCATGATGACGATTATGATCTGGACGATGATTATAACTATGATGATGAGTATGAGGAGGAGCCACAGCGTGGAGGCTTCTTTAACCGTGCGAAAGCACAGGATACCGATGATGCAGATGAGGGAGAGCGCCCAGCGAAGCCGGCACTCTTCTCCAGAAAGCCTGCAGCACAGCCACAGCAGCTTCATCGCGGGATGGAAGTGACCATGATCAAGCCAACCTCGATGGATGATTCCAGCGAGATCTGCGATTATCTTCTTCAGGGGAAGGCTGTTGTTCTCAATATGGAGGGCCTTCATATGGAGATTGCACAGCGCATCATCGATTTCACATCCGGTGCGGCCTATTCACTGGATGGAAATCTTCAGAAGATTTCAAATTATATTTTCATTGCAACCCCACCAAATGTGGAGCTTTCCGGTGACTTCCAGAATATTCTGGCAGCAAACACCGATGTGAATGTCAATGGCTTAAATCTTCGCGTATAAGGGATGGGACTTTACTGCCGTATGTACTTCAGAAAAGTACATACGGCTTTTTTCTGATTTCTGTGTATCATACGACCGAGAGCCTGCTTCTGCTAGGCATTCCATCTCATCTATGATAAGATGAAATGAGTTTTTGGGAGGTGACGAAATGGCTAGACAGCTGGATGTGCTTTATCATGGGAAATTTTCGTATTCAATCTTTATCGAAGAAAGCTTCGATGGTCTTCGAAAGGCAGTCGATGGACTGGAGCTCTCTCTACGACGGGCGCTGATCGTAAGCGATGAGCATGTCGCTCCGCTCTATCTGAAGGCCGTACAGGAGGCACTGCAGTCCTCTTTCCGTGAGCTTCATACGCTGATTCTGACTTCTGGAGAAGAGCATAAAAATACGGACTCGATTGCGGAAATCTATGAGGCGGCTGTACAGGCAGAATTCGATCGAAAGGATGTCTTCATCGCGCTTGGCGGCGGCGTCATCGGGGATATGACGGGCTTTGCAGCGGCAACCTATATGCGTGGTATTCGTTTCATTCAGATTCCGACCACGCTCCTTGCGCAGGTGGACAGTTCGATCGGTGGAAAGACCGGCGTGGATTTTCGCTCCTATAAAAACATGGTAGGAGCCTTCCACATGCCATCCCTTGTCTACAGTAATGTTGCTACACTTCAGTCTCTGGACGGAACGCAGTATGCCTCTGGTATGGGAGAGGTCATAAAGCATGCGCTGATCAAGGACCCGGCATACTTTCGTTTCCTGCGCGACCATCAGGAGGAGATCAAAGCACGGGATTCTGCTGCTCTCATGGAAACCGTGTACCAGAGTAATCTCATTAAACGTGCCGTCGTCGAGGTCGATCCGACGGAACAGGGCGAGCGGCAGCTTCTGAACTTCGGACATACCTTAGGGCATGCCATCGAAAAATGCTCGAATTTCAGCTACAGTCATGGACAGTGTGTGGCCTTTGGGTGTCTTTCGGCCATCGCGATCTCCGGGACTCTGCAGGCAGCGGAGGTCGATGACATTGAACAGCTGATGCAGGCGGTAGGCCTCGAAACGCGCTTACGGCCAATGAATCTCGAGGAGATTCTTCTGGCAACGCGAAAGGATAAAAAAATGGATCATGGACATGTGCGCTTCATTCTGCTTCATGCACTGGGCGATGCCTACATTGATCTCGGCGTCTCAGATGAACAGATGCGGAAGGGTCTTCAGGCAATCATGATGAGAAATGGAGTGCAGGAATGAAACAGAATATGAAGCGCTGGAGCTGGTTTCTCCTCCTGGGGGCCGTGCTGGTGGCACTCGATCAGTGGACGAAGCAGCTCGCTGTTCAGTATCTCATGGGCCACGATCAGATTCCGATTCTCCCGAAGGTTCTGTACCTTCTGTACATTGAAAATCGAGGCGCAGCCTTCGGAAGCTTTCAGGGAGCGCAGCTCTTTTTCTATGTCATTACGGTGGTTGTACTCTGTGGTCTCCTTTATGTGGTGAAGCGTATTCCAGTGAAAACCCCGCATTTTTACCCGCTGCTCCTGGTGTGTGAGCTTATTTTCGCGGGAGCCATCGGGAACTTTATCGATCGTGTTCGACAGCAGTATGTGGTTGATTTTATCTATTTCAGCCCGATTGATTTTCCGGTGTTCAATGTAGCCGATATTTACGTGACCACCGGCTGCTTTCTGATGGTGCTCCTCTTTCTCTTTTACTATAAGGATGAGGAG
Source organism: Oribacterium sp. UBA5894 (assembly GCA_002431355.1). Taxonomy (GTDB): domain Bacteria; phylum Bacillota; class Clostridia; order Lachnospirales; family Lachnospiraceae; genus Oribacterium. The sequence goes on along the minus strand of DJEQ01000114.1, from coordinate 51,568 downwards.
CTGCATTTCCTGTATCATGAAAAGCACTGAAAAGGAGAGAGAATGAACGAAATTCAGGTCCCTGCAGAGGTCTGTCCGATACGGATTGATCAGTTTCTTGCGACACTCGAGGAGCCGGAAATTTCCAGAAGCTATGCAGCAAAGCTCCTGAAGGAATCCCGCATCCTGCTCAATGGAAAACCGGCGAAGGCCAGTACGAAGCTGAAGGCGGAGGATATCCTGTCCATCGATCTGCCGGAACCGGTTCCGCTCGATGTCGAGGCGGAGGATATTCCGCTCGATATCGTCTACGAGGACGCCGATTTCCTGATTGTAAATAAACCGAAGGGGATGGTGGTCCATCCGGCTGCCGGGCATGCCACGGGAACGCTTGTCAACGCAGTGATGCATCATTGTGGTACGGAGCTCAGCTCGATCAATGGCGTCATGCGACCGGGGATCGTGCATCGCATTGATAAGAACACGACAGGGCTGCTGGTTGTATGTAAGACGGATGCTGCGCATCAGTCGATTGCTGCGCAGCTGAAGGTGCATTCGATTACACGGCGCTATGCGGCCATCGTGATCGGGAATATCAAAGAAGAGGATGGCACCGTGGATGCACCGCTCGGCCGCTCGAAAAAGGATCGAAAAAAGCAGGCCATCGATGAAGTGGACGGCCGTCCGGCGGTGACGCATTATCATGTGCTTGAGCGCTTCGGCGGAGCCTATACCCTGGTGGAGTGTACACTGGAAACGGGGCGCACGCATCAGATCCGTGTGCATATGGCATCCATCGGGCATCCGGTGCTGGGGGATGAGGTGTATGGACCGAAAAAGTGTCCCTTTGATCTGGAGGGACAGTGTCTCCATGCAATGGTGCTCGGCTTTATTCATCCTCGTACAGGCGAGTATGTCGAGTTCAGCTCGGAGTACCCGGAGTATTTCAAGGAACTTCTTACGAAGCTTCGAAGTAAATTTAGTAAAAATTAAAATTTTTCATTCCGCGCCTGTGCTATGATGAAGCCTATGAATAACGCAGAACACACACATTCAAAAACGGACGTTTCTCTGGATCCAGATCAGAAGAAACCTAAGAAAAAAGAAGTCCTCGACGTAGAAGCAGCACGTCGATGGCTTCCACATATCAGTAAAAAACAGACGGCAGCCATCGCAGCGATGTTGGCTGCCGGTCTTATTGTCTCCGTAGCGGCGCAGCATTATGCCTCCGCTTCCCGGCTGGAGCTTCCGGACGATGCACTGGCGACGTCCTCTGAAGCTACACTCAGTGAGCTCAGCCCGGCGAATGGTCTCAACTTCAGTGGCCTTCGGTCCTCCCTTGCCGATCTTTCCGATGACGAGGATGCCACAGAATTTCAGCCGGCACCGGATAAGCTGAATCTTGCCTACTTTTACAGAGATGGAGCGGATACGAGTGATACCATTCACAGCTATGCGGGTGAAGTCTATCAGAAGCTGATGACCGCGGACAATGAGTACCTTGCAAATATCTATGATGAGGCCGGTGTGTCGCCGCTGAATCTTGCAAAGCGCCTCGGTGTCAGCACCGCAAACGTCATGGGAAAATACAATCCAAATGCAAGCGGACAGGATCCGAATGATCCATCCACCTGGTACATCCCGAACTTCAAGAATGTCAATGTTTCCTTCTATAATGCGGATGGTGAGCAGGTCAATGAGTACTCCAATGTAAAGGATATTATGGCTATGGCGTCGGTTTACTGCTATGCCCATGATTACCTTGACGTTGACACCTTCGAAAAGTACTGTGAAGAGCTGTATGAGAAGTCGAGAAAGTATACCATCAGTATCGGAAAGGTGTACTATGACAGTGGCTGTATTAATCGTACGGCTCAGGAAGAAGCGGACGATGCAAAGAAGGTAGAGGAAGCGCTGAATGCATTAAAGGAGAGCCTTCAGACGGCGACGGATCGAAGTGAGGGACTGCTCACACAGAATGCCCTGTCGCAGGGAAGCGAAACGATTTCACCGGAAAATAAGGCCGTGCTGAACCTGACGGGAGAAAGCAGCGCGGCTGAAACGAAGAATTATGAAACGCAGACCGATGCCGATGGCAATGCCGGTGGGAAGGGCATCGTCTTTCATGACGCAGAAGACAGTGCTTCTTCAACTGCAGCGGATGAGACGGAACATACGGAAACGGCAGCACCGGAAACGGCAGCCGCCTCGACGGAAGCTGAAAAAGTGGAAACACAGGCACCGACGAAAAGCACTGAAACAAAGGCGCAGACATCCAATGACAATGTTCTGGTGCTCGGTGCCATGCAGCGGTTTCAGAAGCTGTCTTCTCTCAAGTCATCGCATACTGCGAGCACGATGGAAAAGTCCGCGCAGGAAACACTCAGCTCTCTGAATGGTGTGCACTACGGAACACCGGGAAGCTACGGCTCTGCACGCGACTATGCAGTGTCAAGGAAGCAGGTAAAGAGCGGGGAGCGTACGGCAACGCTGACGAGCGATATGCTTGTCTTCGGTGACAGTGATGCAGAAAATGCGGCAGGTGCTGCACCGGAAACAGCAGCCGCCTCGACGGAAGCCAGTGAAACGAAGAGTGCGGTGTCCGCGTCGGGAGCCGTAAAGACCTCAGAAGCGCAAAGTACAGCAGAAACCGATGCAAATGGAGAGAAGGTCAAGCGATACAGTGGCTATGAGGCCGGCAAGGGAATCGATGAAGTCAATAAGGCTTCGAGTGCCGCTTCCGTCGAAAGCAGCAGCGCCGCTGGTACAGCTGCTGCTTCGACCACAGGAACAGAAAATACGGAGCAGCAGCTCGTGCTCGGAACCTTTACCGGGGCACAGCTGAAGAATATGGATGAAACCACACTTCGGCAGCTGATTCAGGAGAGTCTGGCCGCAGAAGAGCAGAGCACAAATACCGAAACGGATGTGAACAGCAAGAACTACTGCCCTGGGCATGTGGATCTTTACGTGAAGGTGACGATCTACGGCTTTGAGGACGAGAAGGGACTTCGAACGATCGATCTCAAGGCGGATGATCAGGATGAAAATGAATCGTCGAAGAGTCTGGACTCAGCGCTCGAAGGAAAGGGCTGGAATGGCTGGACGGAAGAGCAGATGGGCTATGTGCAGAAGCTGATTTCACAGGACTGGTTTAAGACCTATGGCCTTTCCATCTCGACCATTAACCCGAAGCAGCCACTCACGGAGGAAGAGATTTCAAAGTATCTTTCGGATCTCCCGGACAATATTTCAGAGAAACGAAAGGCTGTGATCCGATATGCGCTGTCTTCGGTCGGTAAAATCCCATACTACTGGGGTGGCAAGGCAAGCAGTGCGGGCTATGATGGTAATGGCTTCGGCCGTGTCATTGAAGCAGACTACAAGGGCCGCGTGCTTCGTGGTCTGGACTGCTCCGGCTGGATCCAGTGGGTATACTGGTCTGCAATCGGAGATAAGCTCGGAGGCGCCAGTGGTACCGCCACACTGATTGGAGAAGGAAAGAAGATCAAGCGCTCTGAGCTTCAGCCGGGTGACATCATCATCCGTGTAGGTGCGGATTCCCATGTGGTGATGTTCCTTCAGTGGTCAGGCAATGGAAACATGATCGCCATTCATGAAAATGCGAGTGCGAACAATGTCTCTGTCAGTGAAGTGACCGCCAACTATCCATACTATCGAAAGCTGATTGACTAAGGCCGTGGAGCACTTTGAGAAGAACAGAAAAAATAAATAAGTTTTGCAAAACCTATTGACAATGTGGTCGGATCAGTGTAAATTACATGAGTATGCCGCGTGACGAGGTAAAAGTGTGCGAAAGCACCACCGAAGCCAGCGAGTAATGATAAAAAGGAGGACCCTCGTAATGTATGCAGTAATCCTTACAGGTGGAAAGCAGTACAAGGTAAGCGAAGGCGATATCATTAGAGTTGAGAAGCTTGATGTAAAGGAAGGCGACAAGGTTACTTTCGATCAGGTGCTTGTTCTTAATGATGGCGCTATGAAGATCGGTACACCGGTCGTTGATGGTGCTAAGGTATCAGCCACTGTAACCAAGAATGGCAAGGCCAAGAAGGTCATCGTTTACAAGTACAAGAGAAAGTCTGGTTACCATAAGAAGAATGGTCACAGACAGCTCTTTACAGAAGTAAAGATCGATTCGATCGGCTAATCAGTTTGTTTTTTGGAGGATAATCATGGCTCATCATAAAGGTATGGGCTCTACCAAGAATGGTAGAGATTCGGAGTCCAAGAGACTTGGACAGAAGAGAGCAGATGGTCAGTTCGTAAAGGCTGGCAATGTTCTTTACAAGCAGAACGGAACAAGAATTCACCCGGGTCTTAACGTAGGCCTCGGCAATGACTACACCCTTTTTGCAAAGGTTGATGGCGTCGTTAAGTTCGGCCGCCTCGGCAGAGACAAGAAGCAGGTTTCCGTTATGCCAGTGGATGCTGAGTAATTTTACTGAGCGCTTCTACAAGAATCAAACCCTGTACTGTTTTTCAGTACAGGGTTTTTGCTACTTATAATGCTCCGTACGAAGCCGAAGCATGGTGGGCACTGCTCACTTAGTTCAAAGTACAGAACCTGTTGCGGTGTCCGTGCCGGTCATGGCAGCGAGCTGAATGCCCGGCACGGACACCGCATCCGAACCTGTTCTTTGAATGCGCAAGCGAGTGCCCGCCATGCTTTGGCTTCTGTTTTATGGATGCATGGTATATAATGTAGTTGTTTCAATATACGAGTTTGCTGATGCAAACTCCTACGCTCTCCAGCTGTTAGCGTCGGTTTCTATGGCCGCCACGGGGATACAGCTGGGAAAGGAGAAAAATTCTATGTTTGCAGATGTTGCAAAGGTTTTCATCAAAAGTGGAAAGGGTGGAAATGGTCATGTTTCCTTCCGTCGTGAGCTCTACGTACCGGCTGGTGGTCCGGATGGCGGTGATGGCGGTAAGGGCGGTGATATCATCGTCGAGGTGGACAAGGGCTTAAATACCCTGGAGGATTTCCGTAATCGTCAGAAGTATATTGCAACGCCAGGTGAAGAAGGTGGCGGGAAGCGTATGCATGGAAAGAATGGAAAGGACCTTGTGATTCGTGTGCCAGAGGGCACGATTATCCGGGATTTTGAGACGAAGAAGATCATCGCGGATATGTCTGGAGAGAACCAGCGAATGGTGCTGCTGAAGGGCGGAAAGGGTGGCCTCGGCAATATGCATTTTGCAACACCAGCCATGCAGGCGCCGAAGTTTGCACAGCCAGGGCAGGATTCCCGTGAGCTGTGGGTGCAGATGGAGCTTCGTGTCATCGCAGATGTGGGGCTGGTCGGTCTTCCGAATGTTGGAAAATCCACGATTCTTTCCATGTGCAGTAATGCGCGTCCGGAAATTGCCAACTATCATTTTACAACCCTTACTCCTCATCTTGGTGTGGTGGGCCTGAAGGGCGATCGAAGCTTCGTGATGGCAGACATCCCGGGACTCATTGAGGGTGCGTCCGAAGGCATTGGCCTCGGGCATGAATTCCTTCGTCACATCGAACGCTGCAAGGTGCTGATCCATGTCGTGGATGCCTCCGGCTCGGAGGGGCGTGATCCAATGGAGGATATTCGGACGATCAATGATGAAATCGAGAAGTATGATCCATCCATTCTGAAGAAGCCGATGATCATTGCCTGCAATAAGACGGACCTGATCATTGATGAGCAGGGAACCGATTGTGCGCTGACACGTATTAAGGAATGCTATGAGCCGAAGGGCATCAAGGTATTCGCCATTTCGGCAGCGACCAATACCGGCCTTCGAGATCTTCTCGAAGCAGCCTGGACCTATGTGGAGGCCGCCGGTGCAGAGAAGACGGAAACGTACGAAAGTGAAGTGGATCTCGAGAACCTCGGTCATAAGGAGCAGCTCGCCATTGAGTACAAGAAGCTGAATGCGGACACGTATTCCGTAGAGGGACCGAAGATCGAAAAGATGCTGGGCTATACGAATCTGCAGGCGGAGAAGGGCTTCGAGTTCTTCCAGCAGTTCCTGGTGGATCAGGGCATCATCAAGAAGCTGAAGAAGATGGGCATCCAGGAAGGAGATACCATCAAGATCTACGGTCATACCTTCGAGTTCTATGATACAGATGCATATGAAGAGGGAGATCTGCAGGCTGCCATTGATCAGGCATTTCCGAAGCGTCATGGAGAAAAGGGCGAGGACATCGCATCGTATGAAGAGGACAGGATGGAGAACGATGCGGATGATGAGGATACGAACCTGAACGATTAAGGTACAGACATAGGAGATTTATATGAAGAAATATATCAGAGACAGTAAGATGCGTTCTCAGCTGAAGGGCGCGGCGATGACCATTGATCCGGTGCTTTCCATCGGAAAGAACAGCCTGACACCGGAGTTTATCGATGCGGTTCGGGAGAATATTACGAAGAACGAGCTGATCAAGATCAATATTCTGAAGAACTGTGATGATGATGCAAATGAAATTGCATATACCCTGGCCGGTCGTACACAGTCCGAGGTCGTACAGGTCATCGGTCGAAAGATCGTGCTCTATAAGCCAAATCCGGATTTTAAAAAGCGAAAGTATGAGACCTCAAAGGCTGAGCTTGCAAAGCAGCAGAAAAAGGGTGGAAAGGCTGCAGGTCACAAGCAGGAAATCGCAGAGGCAAAGAATGCGGCCAGCCGTGGAGGCTTCAGCCTTCGCTTCGTCGAAGAGGACGATGAGGAGTTTGACAACGACGTGCAGGGAGAATAAGGAACGTCCGTAGAGAGCTGCATCTGTCTGACAGCATTCAGAAGAGCAGCAGACGGAAGGAGAGAGACGATGACAGCTGCAGCGAATAAGCGCATCGGTATCATGGGCGGCACCTTTGATCCGATTCATAATGCACATCTCTCGCTTGGGCGATGTGCGAAGGCGGAGCTTCAGCTCGATGAGGTCTGGTTTATGCCGGCGGGAGACCCCTATCTGAAGCACAGCCGGAAGGTCAGCTCCGCAACCGATCGTGCCGCAATGACAGCACTCGCCATTGAGGGGCAACCAGGCTTTCGCCTGTCCTGTATGGAAATGGAGCGAACGGGGGAAACCTATACCTCGGAAACCCTGGAGCTCCTGCATGCGTGCTTCCCAGAGACGCATTTCTACTTCATTCTGGGTTCGGATTCTCTCTATCAGATCGAGCGCTGGCATGCGCCGGAAACCATCCTGCAGCTCGCCACGCTGGTGGCTGCTCGACGGGAATATGCGGATCGGCCACGGAGCTTTCAGGAGCAGGTACGGTATCTGGAGACGCGCTATGGCGCCGCCATTGCCCCGCTTTCCTTCGAGGAGACAGATATATCGAGTACCGAGATTCGCGCGCGCGTAGCGCGGGGAGAGGACATCTCAGCCCTGGTGCCGAACGCGGTTTCAGAGTATATAAAGGAGCATCGTTTATATGTCGAAAACTGAACTGGAACAAGTGATGGATATTCGGTCGAAGCTTCAGAGCATGCTGAAGCCCTCCCGCTATGAGCATTCGCTGAGTGTAAGCTTTACCTGCGTCTGCCTTGCCATGCGGTATGGCGTGGATCTCCAGAAGGCGGAGCTGGCCGGACTTGTACATGATTGTGCGAAGCAGTTCTCAAATGAGGAGCTGATCCGTGCCTGTGAGGAGGATGGCGTTGAGCTGACGGAGGACATGCGGCATGCGCCTCAGGTAATCCATAGCATCTACGGCGCCACATACGCCCGTAAATGCTTCGGAATCGAGGATCCGGAGGTTCTCTCGGCTATTTACTATCACACGCTTGGAAGGCCAAAAATGAGCCTTCTGGAGGCTATTGTATTTACGGCGGACTATATTGAAGTGCGAAGAGACAGGGCCGCACGGCTGCCGGAGATTCGGCAGCTCGCATTCGTCGATCTCGAGCGTGCCGTTTATGAGATCAATCATGACACGATGCAGTATCTGGAGGAATCCGGTGGCTATATCTGCAAGGATTCCTATGATACGTACCAGTATTATCGAACGAGGATGCAGGAGAGGGGACTTCTGGGAGCAGAAGAGTAAATCCCTGCGGAATTTAAGAAAGGAAAACAGATGAGTCTTTCAAAGGATATGGTAAAGGTAGTGTGCGCTGCACTCGAGGAAAAGCAGGGCAAGGATATTTCCATCATGGATATCGCGGGCGTTTCCGTCATTGCAGATTATTTTGTGATTGCAACGGCGGACAATATTCGTCAGGTTGATGCGCTCTGCGATGAGGTGGAGGATAAGATGGCACAGCATGGCTATGAGCTTCGCCGTCGTGAGGGCGTCACAAACAGTGGCTGGATTCTTCTTGATTATAACGATGTCATCGTGCATATCTTTGATAAGGAGCAGCGGCTGTTCTATGATCTCGAGCGCATCTGGTCGGATGGAAAGAAGATCGTATCGGTAGACGAGCTGTGATAAAGCCGAAAAGAACCCTGTAGACAGAACAGAAAAGGACCAGACAGAGGACGAAGGGAAATTCCCACTCGCTTTCTGTCAGGCCCTTTATTTTTTGTAAAACTGAGCAGTACTTTGAGCAGTACTTACTTCATGCCCATGCGCACAAGGCCGATCACCTTTCCAAGAATCTGACAATCTGGCACGATAATCGGATCCATCGCATCATTTTCAGGCTGAAGACGGATATGGTCCTTCTCCTTATAGAAGCGCTTTACCGTAGCGCTGTCTTCAACCAGAGCCACGACGATTTCTCCGTTTTCACAGGTGTTCTGCTGTTCCACGATGACGCGGTCACCGTTCAGAATGCCACAGTTGATCATGGATTCGCCCTTGACCGTCAGCATGAATACCTTTTTATTCGGCAGCATCTCCACCGGCATCGGATAGTAATCTGTAATGTTCTCCTCAGCAAGAAGTGGCAGGCCGGCTGCTACCGTTCCAACCAGCGGAATCTCCGCTATTTCACGCTCGGATGAGCGAAGTGTAGCACTTGCGCTGCGCTCGCCGAAGGAATCCCGCAGCGTATCCTGACGAAATTCCTTTTCCGTAATCATCAGGGCACGCGGATGTGCCGGATCCTTCTTGATGAGGCCCATTTTCTCAAGGTCATTAATATACGTAAAGACACTGGATGTAGACTTCAATCCGACAGCGGCACAGATATCACGTACGGATGGCGGATAATTCCGTTCGAGCACACACTGCTTAATATAATCAAACACGGCCTGCTGCTTCGGCGTCATGTGGTCTGGATCTGGCTGCTTCTTATGTCTGCCCATAGTATTCTCCTTTATATATTCAGATACCAAAATCTTATCACGAACACGCGTTCATTGCAAGAATTTTCTAAACACCTGTACTTGAAAAAGAAGGGAGCGTCAGGACTCATCCGTGCGTAAATGTACCTTATTCCGGGCACTCCGCCTGCGCTCATCCTCGAGTGCGGCGTAGTGCTTTTTCGTGGTATTGACATCACTGTGCCCGAGTACGTCGGCTACAAGATAGATATCCCCAGTTTCCTTATAGAGTGTGGTACCGTAGGTTGAGCGAAGCTTATGCGGTGTAATATGCTTCGTCGGGGTCACGGTTTTTGCGTATTTTTTCACCATATACTGCACGGAACGTACACTCATACGCTGCATACGGAGGGAGAGGAAGAGGGCCTCTTCGTGACCTGGCTCTGTGACCTGGTGTTTTCGCCATTCCATATAGGGACGCAGTGCCTCCTCGACCTCGTCACCGAAATACACGGTGACCTCCTTGCCTCCCTTTCGGTGAATATGGATACCATCATTATTAAAATCGACATCATAGATATTTAAACCGACGCATTCTGAAACACGGATTCCGGTGCCCAGCAGCAGGGTCATCATGGCTTCATCCCGGAGCTCTGTTTTGTCGTGGAAGGCCTGCTGATGGCGGGTAAGCTTCTCGCCATTTTCAACCTCATCCAGGAGATCCGCAACCTCATTGGTGTCTAGACGGATAATGTCTTTTTCCTTTAACTTCGGCATTTCGAGAAGATCTGCGGGATTTGTTTCGATGAGCTGGTCGCGGTAGAAATACTTATAGAAGGTGCGAATGGACGCTACCTTTCGTTTAATGGACGGACGACTGTTCACGACTTCCTTTGTGATTTTGTTTCCGTTTTTATCTGTTGAAACGTCTGTTCTGTATTTTACATATTCGAGATAGTCCTCAAGATCCGTAACCTTCAGCCGGTCCAGATCGGAGACTTGGAAATCCTGCATGGTGTATCCCTTAAAATCGGATTTTTCATCGATCAGAAACTGAAAAAAGATTTTGAGATCACGTGCATAGGCGATGCGTGTCCTGGAGCTTGTCCGAGGCTCAATGGCACGAAAATACAGCGTACAGAATTTCGGAAGCTTCGATAAAAGTGTACGAAGCTTCAGAGTGTTGTCACGGTCAACCTGTTCATGATATTTTAAAGCCATAGGATGTAACACCTTCCTGTAGATATAAATAAAAGACAAATCGTATATCAATACGTCCGCAGTGCGAGGAGAATCAGGTCTTAGTATAGCAGAGTGCCCACATACTCTGCAATCCGCATTATTGCGCATAACCATAGTTTAACGCAAAAATACGAAATAAAAGAGGCAAGACCGCAGATCCTTCATCCTCAACTGGATTTCCAGATCCGTGGTCCTGCCTCCGGCTGTTTATTATTGCTTCCCTGTATTTATATTTCAGCTCACTTGATCTGCTTTGATTCCATTAAAGCATAACCCATTTAATTGGACTTCCGCCAGGTTCTCGGCAGGAATAACAGAATCATTGGTAAAATTTCCAGTCTTCCGGCAAGCATATCAAAGGTCAGGATGATCTTACTGAAATCGGAATAATTGGCAAAATTACAGCTTGGCCCTACTGCCGCGAGGCCTGGTCCGATGTTGTTAAAGGTAGCGGCTACGGCCGAGAAATTCGTTGTAAAATCGAAATTATCAGCACAGGCAATCAGGAACACGGAGGCCATGAAGATCGTGACATACATGATCAGATAACAGTTTACAGAGCGTACCACACTGTGCTCCAGGCTCTTGTTTTCAAGACGGATGTGCTTTACAGCCTCTGGATGTACCAGTACGAGAAGCTCCTTCCCGATTTCCTTCATCAGGATGATCAGTCTTGATACCTTGAATCCGCCGCCCGTTGAGCCTGCGCAGGCGCCCGTAAACATCAGGAACAGAATCAGCATCTGGCTTGCCTGCGGCCAGGTAGCGAAATCCAGCGTCGAGTAACCGGTGGTTGTGATGATGGCACCCACGGTAAAAAAGCTGTGATGCAGGGCATACAGGAAGTGCCCACCGTACATCTTTACGATGTTCAGCGTAAAAAACAGTGTACTGAAGACTACAATGCCGAGGTAGACCCGTGCTTCCTCACACTGGAACGCATCCTTCCATTTCCGTTTCTGCATCAGGTAGTAGACATTGAAGTTGACACCAAACATGATCATCGAAACGGCAATCAGGAACTGGCTCAGCATGCTGTAATCCGCCATACCGGAATTTCGAACGGCGAAGCCACCTGTACCGGCACTGCCGAAGGCAATGCAGATGGAATCATACAGGCTCATGCCACTCAGTTTGAATACAATAATCCATACAACGGTCAGGGCTGCATAGATCTTGTAGAGAGCCTTCGCTGTATCGGCCACACGTGGTACGATCTTACTGACGTCGGGTCCCGGGGATTCGGCCTTCATGATCATCATATTGTAGCCTCCGCCCAGCGGCAGGATCGTTAATACCAGAACCAGCACGCCCATTCCACCGACCCAGTGGCTGAAGGAACGCCAGAAAAGGAGGCCCTTTCCGAGGTGCTCGACCTCCGATAGAATCGATGCACCGGTGGTTGTAAAGCCGGAAACGATTTCAAATACCGCATCGATATAGGACGGAATGGTGCCCGTCAGATAAAAAGGCAGGGCCCCAATGAGGGACAGCACAATCCAGCTCAGGGCACAGATGACGAAACCCTCGCGTGCGTAATAATCCGTGCGCTTCGGCCCCTTTCTGGTGACCAGAGTTCCGAGTATCAGCGAAAGAACTGCGGACACAGCGAGTGCCTTCGCCGCCCAGAACTCCTGATAAATCAGTGCACAGACGATGGGCAGGAGCAGAATGCCTGCCTCGAGCTTCAGCACCCATCCGAGCACATATACAATCATAGGAATGTTCATTTTCCGAATGCTCCTTATGCAAGAATATCCTTCAGATCATTGAAGCCGGTATTGGTGGTAATGACGATCACATTATCTCCAGGAAGCATGAAGTCGGAGCCTCGTGGCGTGATGATCTGATGTTCCCGCACGATGGCGGCAATCAGGACGTTTTTCTTAAATTTCAGATCGGCGAAGGTATGATTGCACAGCGTTGGATCATTACCCACCTTAAATTCAAGGGCCTCTGCTCTTCCATCCGCGATCTTATAGAGCGTTTCAACATTGGAGCCTTCCGAGTTCTTCAGTGCACGCACATACTGTACGATCTGGTCGGCGACGATCTGCTTCGGATAGATAACGGAGCCGAGATTCATTTCCGAGGTGACGCTTTCGAAGGCAATGCGGTTGATTTTCGTAATCAGGCGTGCACCCGAAAGCTTCCCTGCATAGAGGGACAGCATGATGTTCTCCTCGTCAAAGCCGGTCAGAGAGCAGAAGGCATCGGTTTTTTCAATGCCCTCACGAATCAGGAGCTCCTGGTCCGTACCGTCGCCATTGATAATGGTCGCATCCGGAAAGGCGCCAGCCAGATACTCGCAGCGATCCCGATCAATGTCAATGATCTTCAGCTTACACTTCATATGGGATTCCTGCATATATTTTGCAATGTAGTAGGTTACCTTACCGCCACCGACGATCATACAGCTACGTATCGGTTTGTAGTCGATGCCCAGCTGCTTTACGAAGGCATTGGACTGCTCTGCATCCGCGATATAGCTGATGACATCCCCCTTCATGATCTCATCACTGCCGGTCGGGATGATGACCTGATCACCACGCTCTATGGAGCAGATCAGGACATTCAGCTTCAGGATACGTGCGAGGTCATAAATTTTGATGCCGATGATCTCGCTGCTCTCCGGTACCTTCACACGGATGAGATCGATTTTTCCTCTGGAAAAGCTGTCAATCTTCATGACCGGTGGAAAACGAAGCAGGCGCTCCACTTCCTTGGCCGCGGCCATTTCCGGATTGATGACCATCGCAAGATTCAGCTCATCTCGAAGATAGGTGATCTCGTCCTTATACTCCGGATTACGAATCCGGGCAATGGTGCTGCAGTTGCCTTCCTTCTTTGCAATCAGACAGCAGAGCATATTAATCTCATCGGAGTTTGTAGCCGCGATGAGGACATCTGCATTTTTAACACCGGCCTCCTGCTGAATCGCCAGCATGGCTCCGTTTCCATTGATTCCCATGACATCCAGGGAATCCACTGCATGTCGAAGAACCTTCTCGTTGTTATCGATGATGGTGACGTTATGGTTCTCCCTGTTCAGCTGATTGGCAAGGGAAAGCCCCACCTTGCCACAGCCAACCACAATAATGTTCATAGCTCTAGGCTCCTCCATCCTCTTCGGCCGATCCCACGCGGTCCCGCTCATCGAGATCCCGCTGCAATGGCTCTAGATAATGTACAAACATATCTTTATGCGATCGAATCCGATAGTTATGGTCGATCTCTTCAATATTAAATGATTTCTTCCCGCCCTGTTGCATGCGGTCCCAGAAATACTGAATATCCCGGAAGGGAATATAGTACATCTCCTTCCGGGCTGTAAATGAAAGAATAATAAAACTGATGCCGCCCTGTGCCTCGAAGGCGCTCATAAAGCGGACCTGGTGCGGATGCAGGTTCTGCAGCGGCCAGAAATTCGTGGCACATTCCTTGGCATCGAAGCAGACCGGAATTCCCTGCACGAGGCCAATGTAGTCGACCGTCGACTTCTTCTCGAAGTAGGCCAGCGTGATCTGCGTATGGTCCTCATTCATATTGATCGGGGTGATCGGTGTCGGGATTTTCTGCACGACGGCGAGCTTCTTTTCAAGGTAGGCCTCGTTCGTTCGATTGATAAGCTCCTCAAGCTGGGATCCGCGTAAGCCACGGGATTTCCAGGTGCCCATCAGTTCTTTGTATGGCTCTCGTTCAGCCAGGTCTCCCAGTCCTTGACCATGCTGTCCTTATCATCAAAGTAGTTGATGCGCATGGCCTCCCGGCACTCGTTGAGTGTCTGGTTTGTTACCTGAACGGCATGATCCGTGCCTGCCTTCAGAATATCGAAGACATCGTTGATGTTGGTTTCCCATCTTGCACGGTTTTCACGAATCGGCTGAAGCATATCCTCCATGACCTTCAGAAGGAATTTCTTACACTTCATGTCTCCGAGGCCACCACGCTGATAGTGCTCCTTCATCTCATCAAGGTTCTTATACTCTGGCAGATAGTCCGCAAACTGACTGTCATCCCGGAGGAAAGCATCAAGATAGGTGAAGACCATATTGCCTTCTACGTGACCTGGATCCGCGATGTTGATATGCGTTGGATCTGTGTACATGCTCATGACCTTCTGCTTGACAGTCTTCGCATCATCTGAAAGAAAGATGCCATTGCCAAGGGACTTGGACATCTTGGCCTTTCCATCAATGCCCGGAAGACGGCGCTGCGCCGCATTTTCCGGAATGAGAATGTCCGGCTCGACCAGAACATCGCACTTATAGATGGTATTAAAGCGGTGCGCAATCTCACGGGCCTGCTCAATCATCGGCATCTGGTCCTCGCCTGCCGGGACGGTCGTCGCCTTAAAGGCTGTAATATCTGCGGTCTGCGAAACCGGATAGGTGAAGAAGCCCGCTGGAAGGCCGGCTGCATTGTCATCCTCCGAAGCACTTCCACTGAAGCCGCGCAGCTGCATCTCGGACTTGACGGTCGGGTTTCTGGAAAGCCGCTGCGTCGTTACGAGATTCATATAGTAAAAGGTCAGCGCATGGAGTGCCGGAATCCCGGACTGGATACAGATAAAGGACTTATCCGGATCAATGCCGACCGAAAGATAATCGAGCGCAACCTCAATGATATTATCGCGTACCTTTTTCGGATTATCCCAGTTATCCGTCAGCGCCTGGTCATCGGCCACAAGAATATTGATTTCATCAAATCGGCCGGAATTCTGGAGCGCCACACGACGCTGAAGGGAGCCGACATAGTGTCCCAAGTGAAGCTTTCCGGTAGGACGGTCACCCGTCAGAATCACTTTACGTTTACAATCTTTTGCTAACATGGTTGCCTCCATAAATGCCCAAACTTAAAATAAGTATACCATATCAGAATGCGTTTTGAAACAGTAGTATCTTGTCATCATCGATGGATACAACATCGAAGCGGCAGCTGGTTTCCTCGGGACGACGCCGGGTATAGCGCAGATAGGCTTCTGCCACTCGTCGTATGCGCTGCTGCTTTTCTGCATTGACCGCTTCGCAGCCATAGCCATGTGCTGCATCCTGCCGCTTTTTGACCTCGACAAAAACCAGCGTTTCCCCATCCAGTGCAATGAGATCAATCTCATTTCGATGAAAGCGCCAGTTATGTTCGAGCACCACATAGCCTGCCTGTTCGAGATAGGCTGCGGCCATCTCCTCGCCCTGCTGCCCGGACGCGTGATTTCGTCGACGGGCTTCCGATGCAGGACCTCTGGCTGCCGGAGAAGCTTCCTTTTGCGTAAACCGTTCGGGGAGTTCTTTATAATACATAGCGCTCTCTATTCCTGTACGAAATGGCCAATGAAGCTGTGCCGATGGATCGGACAGGGACCGAGCCGCTTCAGGGCGTCGATGTGCTCCTTCGTACCATATCCCTTATTGCGCGCGAAGCCATAGGCCGGATACAGTGCATCATACTGCTCCATGAGATGATCCCTGGTGACCTTTGCAAGAATGCTGGCAGCGGCAATCGATACCGACTTCGCATCGCCTTTTATGATGGAAAGCTGTGGAAGCGTCACGCCCGGAATCGTTACGGCGTCATTTAAAAGAAGTCCCGGAGCCTCCGCGAGGCCCTTTTCCTTCAGCATCGCACTGGCCTTTTCGAGCGCGATGCGCATCGCTTCATAATCCGCCTGAAGGATATTGATTTCATCGATTCGCTTTTCCTCTACAATGCCAATGCCGAATGCCAGAGCCTTTTCCTTGATTTCCGGAAACAGGGCCTCACGACGAAGTGCTGTTACCTTCTTTGAATCATTGAGATGAAGAAGGACGGCATCCTTCGGAAGAATGCAGCAGGCAGCTACAACCGGACCGGCCAGTGGACCACGACCGGCTTCATCGATGCCGGCAATGTAGGCGATGTCAGCATGCGCATTCTCATATTCGTGCATCGCAGCGAGACGCTGCAGCTCCTTTTCCAGGCGTTCTCCCTTCAGTTCTCTAGCCATCGCTCTCTCCTGTAACTGCAGCTGCCGGGACGTGCTCCAGGGTAATGGCTCCAAGACGCCCACTCCGAAAATCATCCAGAACAATTTTTGCAGTTTTTGTATAGTCGATGTTGCCACCCTTCATGATACAGCCCCGACGACGACCAATCTCATCGAAGACCTGAATGGCTTCCGTAAGGCCCAGGAGGGAGCTTCCATAGCGTTCAACGAGTGCGGATGGATAGTAGCGTACCAGATACTTGATAAGATAAAATACCAGCTCGTCAATGTTCAGAATCTGATCATTGATGGAGCCGATCAGGGCGAGATTCAGTCCGACGATCTCGCGCTCGAATTTTGGCCATGTAATGCCCGGGGTATCGAGCAGCTGAAGCTTTTTATTGACATTGATCCACTGATTTCCACGGGTTACGCCCGGCTTATTTCCGGTTTTTGCCATGGATTTTCCTACATAGGAATTAATGAAGGTGGATTTTCCAACGTTTGGAACGCCGAGCACCATGGCGCGAATGACCGGTGTCTTGATACCACGCTTCAGGTTCTTCTCAACCAGATTCTTTGTGGCTTCGTCAATGAGCGGGTTCAGCTTTTTGAGACTTCCTTTGCTTCGGGCATCAATCTCGAGGGTATAGTAGCCACGGGAAGCAAAGTACTCCGCGAAGCGTCGGGTCTCGCGACGATCGGCGAGATCGGCTTTATTGATGAGAAGAATACGTGCTTTGTCCTTCGCAAAGCTGTCGACATCCGGATTTCTGGAAGACTCCGGGCAGCGCGCATCGATGACCTCAATGACGAGGTCGACCAGCTTCAGATCTTCACGAATATTACGTTTTGCCTTGGCCATATGGCCAGGATACCATTGAATCGTCATAGTACACCTTGCTTTCTTTTCTTATTTGACAGGGCCTATTTTCCCAAGTGGCAGCAGACGGAACCAGATCTTCCCCAGAATCTGGGAGCGCTTCACGTTGCCGACATTGATGAAGCGGCTATCCTCGGAGGAGTCGGCATTGTCCCCGATCAGGAAATACTCATCGTCCATCAGTTCTACCGGCTTTTCAGCAATCCCACTGAGCGAGATACTGGAAATTTCCGTGCTTTCAAGGAGATTCCCATTAATATAAATCCGACCATTCTGAATCACCACGGTTTCACCTGGGAGACCGATCACACGCTTTACATTTTCGGTGGCATCACTTCGCTGGAATACCACAATATCCATACGTTTCGGCTTCGTCAGGGTATAGCTCAGCCGGTCAACCAGAACGATATCGTTCGCAGAAACAGCCGGCTCCATGCTGTGGCCGGAAATTTCAACGGTCGTCAGAAAGCTGTGTACCAGAAACCACGCCAGCGCAATCACGACCACCAGGTTTGTGAAGGTATTGACCAGATGCTGAACAGGACTTTTTTCTCGCATTTTGTCACCTCATGCTATGTGCAGAAGAAAGTAAAAAACAGGGGCATCCCGTGATACGGAACGCCCCCAATGTTCATCGATGTCTGATTACAGTGCCTTTACCTTGGCAGCCTTACCAGTACGCTCTCTAAGGTATGTAAGCTTTGCTCTTCTTACCTTACCTCTTCTGATGACCTCTACTTTCTCAACCATCGGGCTGTGAAGCGGCCAGGTCTTCTCAACGCCTACGCCATTGGAAGTCTTACGAACGGTGAAGGTTGTTCTGTTGGAACCACCCTGAATCTTCAGAACGGTGCCCTCATAAACCTGAGTTCTCTCGCGGTTACCCTCTTTGATCTTGTTGTACACGCGAACCGTATCGCCAGTGTTGAATGCTGGAACCTCAGCCTTCAGCTGACCCTGCTCGATGCTCTTGATAATCTCGTTATTTGACATTGTGTACCTCCTAGTACTATTCGACATTCATGCACGGATTTTTCGTCTGGCCCATGCCAGATCCCCTATTCCAAGCAGATGGAACCGTCAGCGGAATATCTCTCTTTAGTCACAACCTTGACAATTTATCATAGATTCCTCTATATTGCAAGGAATTTCTTTCTTCTTTCGCCGACGTTTCGGCTTTTTCGGCATAAATTCTTCCGGATGAGCTGCAACATAGGCCTCATACAGATCCGGACGTCGTTCTTTCGTGCGCTCCAGACTCATCTGATGCCGCCATTCATCAACTTTTTTATGATCTCCAGAAAGGAGAATCGATGGTACGCGTTGATCCTGGAAGCATTCCGGACGGGTATACTGCGGATACTCGAGCAGTCCGTCTGAAAAGCTTTCGATCTCATGGGAGGCATCTTTATTTAAAACGCCATGCACAAGCCGTGAAATCGAGTCAATCATGCTCAGCGCCGGAAGCTCACCACCCGTGAGAATGTAATCGCCAATGGAGACATGCTCCACCTGAAGAAGCTCCAGTGCCCGCTCGTCAATGCCCTCATAATGCCCACAGAGGAAGAGAATGTCCTCTTCTTCTGCCAGCTCCTCGGCCATCTTCTGGTCAAAGGTACGCCCCTGTGGGGACATAAACAGCACTCGTGCCGGACGATGACCGATCGTATCGACGATATGCTGATAGCAGTCGACAATGGGCTGCACCTGCATCAGCATCCCGGCGCCACCACCGTAAGGATAATCATCGACGTGATTGTGCGGGTCTCTGGTATAGTCACGAATGTTGAAGGCCTCGACGTTCATGAGACCTGATTTGATGGCGCGTCCTGTAATACTCTCATGCACTACATTGGTAATCAGCTCTGGAAAGAGCGTCATCACATAATAGTTCTTCATATCAGAGCTCCAGCATGCCTGGAATCAGGTGCACCTTCAGAAAGCCCTGCTCTGGCTGTACATCCGTGATGAACTGACCGCGAACATATGGAATCATGAGGTCCTTTTTTGTTCCCTTCACGATCAGCACATTATTTGCTCCGGTCTCCAGCATATCCTTTACCGTGCCGAGGGACTCGCCACTTTCGTCATCCAGCACGTCGATGCCGATCAGATCGCCAACGAAGTACTCTCCTTCCTCCAGTGCAATGGCATCTGCACGGTCAACATACAGCTCACCATGACGGAATGGCAGAACATCATCGATGGTCTCGATTCCCTTGAATTTTACAATGGCCAGATTTTTAGAGAAACGCACGCGCTCCACATGAAGCTCGCGCAGGTTTTCCATGGAACCAGAAAGATCCAGCCAGACTTTATCTAAATCGAAAAATCTGTCTGGATCTTCGGTTGTAGGATAAACCTTTACCTCACCCTTGAGGCCATGGGTGGTCACAATAGTACCAACTCTCAGTTTTTCCTGCATATGAATCCTTATTATCCGTAATTGGAAGTGCTCAGCGAATGTCTACGGAAACCTTAACGTCAGCCTTGCTGGCTGCAGCAGACATCACAGAGCGAATCGCCTTTGCAATACGGCCGGAACGACCGATGACCTTGCCCATGTCCTGCTCGTTCACAGACAGGGTCAGGACGATCTCACCGTCCTTGTTCTCCTCAACGACCTTTACGTCGTCCGGGTTCTGCACAAGGGCCCTGGCAATGGTTTCGAGTAAATCCTTCATTAGGTCCCCTCTCGGCTATAATCAGCAGATGCCAGCCTTCTTCAGAAGCTTTGCAACCGTCTCAGTTGGCTGAGCGCCGTTTGCGATCCACTGCTTCGCCTTCTCACCATCAATCTTGATCTCAGATGGCTCAACGCATGGATTGTAGGTACCGATCTCTTCGATGAAACGACCGTTTCTTGGGGATCTGGAGTCTGCTACGATAACTCTGTAAAACGGTGCGTGAATCTGTCCCATTCTTCTTAATCTGATCTTTAACATGTCATTTTCTCCTGTTTTTTAATAAATTATAGTTGATCTATGATTAACAGCCATGCTGTTGAATCCTTTAAAACGGAAATCGGCCACGGCCCATGCCGCCCAGATTTCCCAGGCCACCGAGATTCCCGAAGCCTCCACGGCCATGCTTGTTTCGCATGGCACCGCCAAACTGCTTCATCATCTTTCGCATCTGTTCGAACTGCTTCACGAGGCGATTGACCTCTGCAATGTCAACGCCGGCACCCTTTGCAATTCGGCGCTTTCGCGACGGATTCATAAGGTCCGGATTTGCTCGCTCTTTCGCGGTCATCGACTGGATGATGGACTTGACCTGATTCATTTTTTTCTCAGTGTCCTCGAGATCAATGTCTCCGAGCTGAGACATGCCCGGCAGCAGCTTCATGATGCCCCCAAGGCCCCCCAGCTTATGCATCTGCGCCATCTGATCCATGAAGTCATTGTAGTCAAATTTGCCACGGGTCAGCTTTCCCATGGTTGCCTTTGTCTTATCCTCGTCGATGTTCTTCTGCGCTTTTTCAATGAGTGAAAGCACATCGCCCATACCGAGAATACGGCCAGCCATACGATCCGGATAGAACTGTTCAAGGTCCTCCAGCTTCTCGCCCATACCAAGGTACAGGATCGGCTTTCCAGTCATGGCCTTGATGGACAGGGCTGCACCGCCACGGGTGTCACCATCACACTTCGTAAGGATCACACCATCGATCCCCACCTTATCTGCAAAGGTTTCCGCAACATGCACGGCTTCCTGACCGGTCATGGCATCGACCGTCAGTATGGACCACTGAACATCAACCGCCTTTTTGATGTTCTGAAGCTCATCCATCAGCTTTTCATCGATCTGGAGACGACCGGCGGTATCGAGAATGACGACATTGTAATGCTGTGTCCGTGCCTCCTCGACGGCTCTTCGCGCAATCTCCACCGGGCTGATCTGATCGCCCAGCGAGAAGAACGGAACCTTCACCTTTTCAGCATTGACCCTTAACTGATCAATGGCTGCCGGACGGTAGACATCACAGGCCACGAGTACAGGGGTGCGGCCAGCCGACTTGAACTTTCCAGCAAGCTTCGCCGCAGTGGTTGTTTTACCGGCACCCTGAAGACCTACCATCATAATGACCGTGATTTCACTGGCCGGACGAAGTGAGATTTCCGTTGTTTCCGAGCCCATCATCTCTGTCAGCTCGTCGTTTACGATTTTCACGACGGTCTGTGCCGGTGTCAGACTGTTCAGTACTTCCTCGCCGATGGCCTTTTCCTTCACCTTTGCGATGAATTCCTTCACCAGCTTGAAGTTGACATCCGCCTCCAGAAGTGCCATACGTACTTCTCGGAGTGCCTGATTGACGTCATCCTCACTGAGCTTTCCCTTACGACCTAAAGTTGAAAATACATTACTTAATCGGTCGGTCAGATTTTCAAATGCCATACTGTGTTTCTCCTGTATTTTCAAACACCTTCGATGATTTCATAGGCAAGATCCCGGATATCCGTATCCTCCGCCAATACATGAATACGCTCCGCCTTCTCACGAATGCTCGTCAGCTTATGCTGAAGTCCCAGGGTTTCTTCAATGCTCTGCAGCTTTTTATCGGCACGACGGAAAAGCTCCTGGGCTGCCTGACGTGTGACACCAAGCTCCTCACCGATCTCCGTGAAGCTCATATCATCCATCACATGGTACTCATATACCTTTCGCTGATTGTCGTTCAGCAATCCGCCATACAGCTCAAAAAGATTGCCGCGCACTACAAATTCATCCATAATTTCCCTCAAACCTTAGCTAGTATAGCACAGAAACGGATGCTGTCAACTATTTTTATTGACAGCATCCGTTTCATAGACTGTATTCTATCTGGAGCGGCAGTATACAGCTCAAAAGACGCCGATCCAGCTGCGTTCACTTTTCCTATTCGTTAAAGATTGAATCCACGTATTCCTTTGCATCGAAACGCTTCAGGTCACTGGCCTTTTCACCGGTACCGATGTACTTTACCGGAATACCAAGCTCGGACTGGATGGCAAGGGCAATGCCTCCCTTCGCAGTGCCGTCCATCTTGGTCAGAATAATACCGGTTACCTGACAGGCTTCCTTGAAAATTTCCGCCTGCGACATGGCATTCTGCCCTGTACTTGCATCCAGCACGACGAGGGTTTCACGAAAGCCCTCTGCAAATTCCTTATCGATGATACGGTTGATCTTTCCAAGCTCCTGCATCAGATTCTTCTTATTGTGCAGCCGACCCGCGGTATCAATGATGAGAAGATCCGCATTTTTGGACTTGAAGGACTGAAGGGCATCGAAAACAACCGCAGCCGGATCCGATCCCTCCTTCTGAGCAATCACATCCACATGGACACGATTTCCCCACTCCTTCAGCTGCTCAATCGCACCCGCACGGAAGGTATCTGCCGCAGCGAGAATCACTTTCTTCCCCTTTCGCTGGAAGAAATCCGCCATCTTTCCAATGGAGGTGGTTTTTCCTACACCATTTACACCAATCACAGAAATGATGCTCTTCTGACGTTCAAAATCATAGTAGGATTCATCGACCCGCATCAGCTCATAGAGATAATCCCGAAGAATCTTCCGCACCTCACGCGTCGTATTGACCCCCTGCCGCTTTGCCTCCGTCTTCACTGCATCCACAATCTTCAGGGTCGTGGTGACACCCACATCCGACATGATCATCGCATCCTCAAGCCCCTCATAGAAAGCATCATCTGCTACCTCATTGGACTGAAATACATTATGGATGAGTCTTGAGAAAAAATTCGCCATAAAAACTCCTTTTGAATTGTAAATATAAATGACCTTGCAGGAAATTGGAGCCACTATAGAAGGCAGATTGCGAATTCAAAGAACAGGTTCTTCCAGCGTGTACGTGCCCGTACATACAGGCCTGCCTGTTATGTACGGCACGAACACGAGGAAGGTTCTGTACTTTGAACTGAGTGATCGCCTTCTATAGTGGTCCGATTTCCGTCTCGGTAAACGCAATGACCGGTCGTTGCTCAGGCCTCCAGCTGATCCGCCACGAGGTCGACAGAAACAAGCGTCGATACACCCTTTTCCTGCATGGTGATACCGAAAAGACGATCCGCATTTTCCATCGTACCACGGCGGTGCGTGATCACAATGAACTGGGTCTGATTCAGATTATGCAGATACTCCGCAAAACGGGACACATTCGAATCGTCCAGCGCGGCTTCGATCTCATCGAGGAGACAGAACGGCGATGGCTTCAGGCTCTGAATGGCAAACAGGAGTGCAATGGCCGTCAGCGCCTTCTCTCCACCGGAGAGCTGCATCATATTCTGAAGCTTCTTTCCAGGTGGCTCTGCGATGATGGTAATGGAGGTCGTGAGCACGTCAGGATCTGCCGTATCCAGCTCCAGCCGTCCCTGGCCACCTCCGAAGAGGGTCTTAAAGGTCTTATCAAATTCCACCTGAATGCGCTGAAAGTTTTCATTGAACTGCTTTCGCATTCCCTCATCGAGCTCTGAAATGATTTTTTCCAGAGACTTCGCTGATTCCGTGAGGTCCTGGTACTGTGTATTCAGGAACTCATAGCGCTCGCTCACTTCCTTATACTGCTCGATCGCATCGAGGTTGACCGGCCCCAGTGCCTTCAGCTGATTCTTCAGCTTCGTCACGAGAGACCGCACCTCCGAGGTGTTCTTGTACTCCTCAGAATAGCGCTTTTTTGCCTCTTCAAAGGTAAGACCATATTCATCAAACATATAGCCTGTCAGCTTATCAATCTTTTCGTCGAGCTTTTCCTTTTTATTCTGGACACGCATCGACTCCTTTTCCATATCGAGAAGGCGCTGTGAAATCTCGTCCTTTCGTCCGAAGAAGGATTTTCGCTCTTCAACCAGCTTTTCCTTTTCTTCACTCGCCTGCTGCGTTTTTGTCTCCGCTTCCGCAGCTACCTCATCAGCATGCGCAATCAGTCCTTCGAGCTCCGCGATTTTTCCGTCCTTTTCCGCGAGTACCTGATCGGAATTCTGCTGTGCATCCTCCATGGAGCCTTTTTCTCCTGTGAGGTTTTCGAGCTCCGCGTTCAGGCGATGCAGATTTTCCGTAACAAAGTCGGTACGCGTCGATAAGGAAGAATACTCCACGTTGATCTGTGAAGCGATCGCCATGGTCTTGGTATTCTGGTCAAGCTTCAGCTGCTCGAGCTCCTCATGATGTGCATCGACGGAGGCCTTTGCAAGCGCACGACGGCTTTCCCCCTCCGCGAGCTTTGACTGCAGTGCAGCTGCACTTTTCTCTGTTTCCTGAATTTCTGCCTCGATCTCCTCCAGCTCACGCTTTCGCCCCATGAGATTCGAGCTGTTTCGAAAGGCACCACCGGAAATGGAGCCACCCGGATTCAGCTGCTCACCTTCGAGTGTCACGATACGGAGACTCTGATGGTACTGCCGCTGAATTGCGAGTGCATGGTCAATGCTGTCGACCACCAGAACACGGCCAAGCAGAAATTCTGCAAGCTGGGCATATTTCCTGTCCAGCTCAATGAGGTCACAGGCCAGACCGATGGCACCACGCGCATGGGCCGCCTGCTCACAGTTACTGTCTCTCCGTCCGCGAATGTTGCTGAGCGGAAGGAAGGTGGCACGGCCATAGCGATGCTGCTTCAGGAACTGAACCATGTCCTTTGCGGTAGCTTCATCCTCCGTGACCACATTCTGGATCGCGCCGCCGAGAGCAGTTTCTATGGCGGTTTCATATTTCGCAGGAACCTCAATCAGGTCCGCAACGACACCCAGAATCCCTGGGCGACGGTCACGCTGATCCATGACCATTTTGACAGCATTGCCATAGCCCTCATAGCGTTCCGCCAGATTTCGGAGCGTCTCAAGACGGTTTTTCAGACGATCGAGTGCACGGTTCTTCTCTACGATACGCTCCCGAAGCTGCTGATTCTCCGCGCCGAGGCGGTCCACCAGAGCAGTATCCGATGAAATGATGGCCTGCACTTCCTGAAATCGCTGCTGCAGCTCCTCCAGTGCCTTTCGCTGGTCTTCAATATCGGTAAGAAAATGATCATTCTTTACCGGGGACGCGGTTTCTGCCTCCTTGACCGGGCGATCCTCCAGCTCGAAGTCCGCGCCCATACAGCTGGACACCGTAAGCTCGGTCTCATCCATCGTGGAATCGATCATTTCGAGGTCGAGATCAATGTTTTCCATCATCTCATCGGTCGCTGCCTTATGATCCTTGATAAATACGATCTGCTCCCGAATCCAGCGAAGAAGACTGCGATTATCTTCAATCTGGGCAATGCGATCGAACACATCCTTTCCCAGTGCCTGAATGCGCTGCGTATAATGCAGTGCATTGTTCTTCTCTGTATTGATCTGCTCCTTCAGCACATCAATCTGACCACGAAGATTGGTCTTCAGAAGATCCGACTGGTTGATGCTGTCCTTCGCCTGCTGCAGCTCTTCATCGAGTGCGCGAATCTGCTCCTCCAGCTCATTATACTTGCCATTCAGCTGATCGGATTCCTGTCGGATCGCTTCGAGATCATGCTGTACGGTATCCGCATTCGCGCTGACGGAATCGAGCCCCTTCAGGCTGTCCTCCATATCCCGAACAAAGAGATTCGCATCCGCATTGACGAGCTGGTCGCGGATTGTGAGATACTCACGGGCCTGCTCCGACTGCTTCTTCAGCGGTCCGACCTGGCGCTCCAGCTCTGTCAGAATATCGGTGACACGCGTGAGGTTTCCCTCCTCATCACTCAGCTTCTTTTCGGCGAGGGCCTTCCGGCGCTTGAACTTTACGATCCCGACGGCTTCATCGAAGAGATCCCGTCGTTCCTCCGGCTTGCCCGAAAGAATCTTGTCGACCTGACCCTGCCCGATGATGGAGTAGCCATCCTTTCCGATACCCGTATCATAAAAAAGTTCATTGATATCTTTCAGTCGGCACTCGGTACCGTTCAGCATATACTCTGACTCACCAGAACGGTAGAGACGGCGGGAAACGGTGACCTCATCATAGTCAATGTTTAAGATGCGGTCGGAGTTGTCCAGCGTAATGGCGACGAAGGCCGAGCTCTGCGGACGGCGAAGCTGCGT
This sequence comes from Oribacterium sp. UBA5894, assembly GCA_002431355.1. GTDB lineage: Bacteria > Bacillota > Clostridia > Lachnospirales > Lachnospiraceae > Oribacterium. The sequence goes on along the minus strand of DJEQ01000114.1, from coordinate 25,211 downwards.
GCCGGCGAAGATGACATCCTGCATGGAGCTTCCACGCAGCTGCTTGACCTTCTGCTCTCCCAGCACCCAGCGTACGGCATCTGAAATATTGGATTTTCCGGATCCATTCGGTCCCACAATGCCGGTGATTCCCTTACTGAAATCCAGGACAGTCTTATTGGCGAAGGACTTAAAGCCCTGAATTTCAATAGATTTTAAATACATAACCTGTTTCCGCCTTAATGCGTTTTAATGTCTGGTAGGCGGCACCCTGCTCGCCCTTCTTCTTACTGGAGCCCTCACCGTTGCCATACGGTTCACCGTCAATGACGGCTTCCACACGGTAATAACGGTCATGACATGGACCGGATTCTTCAATCACACGATACTCGAGAGACTTCTTGTTCTGGGAGATATACTCCTGCAGTACGGTTTTTGCATCGCGGTACAGCCCGGCATTTTCGATATCGCAGAGTACAAAGCGACGTACGAACTGCTCGGCCGGTGCAAATCCACCATCGAGATACATCGCACCGATTACGGACTCGAAGGCATCGGAAATAACGGAATCCCGTCGATTGATCCCTTCCCGTGCTTCGCCCTTTCCAAGGATGATGTAATCACCAAGATTCACCTTTCGGGCTGCCTCTGCAAGCGTGGGCTCACATACCAGTGCGGCACGGATTTTGGTCATGACACCCTCCTGAATGACGGGACGGCGGTGAAAAAGAAAAACACTGGAAACAAGCTCCAGCACGGCATCGCCTAAAAACTCCAGGCGCTGATTCGAGGCCTCCTTCGGCTCGCCGCTCTCATTGCTGAACGAAGGATGCGTCAATGCATGCTTCAGCAGGGCGACATCTTTAAAATGATAGCCGATGGCCTCCTGTAATAGGTCTAAATTCTGTTCCATAACTCCTCTTTTACTGTCCCTGAAAGAAATGAAGCATGGAGAGCACGACCGATGTGCGGCGTCTCTCCATGTGCTTTACGGACTGTTCTAAGCCTCTCTGACAGAGAAAAGCATTACGCTCTGCTCGTCGCTTCCTTGATGGCATTCACGGCATCCTGTACCGTATGCATGTGCTCCGCTGCATCCTCCGGGACCTCGATGCCGAAGCTCTCTTCGATGGCCATCACCACCTGCACAACGTCCAGAGAATCCATCTCGAGGTCATCCACAAAGCGGGCCTCCGGTGTGATCTTCGCAGGATCCACATGGGATACCTCACGCGCAATGATTTCCTTTAACTTTTCAAATTCCATAATTTCTCCTGTCCGACCGGCAGCGCCGGTCTACTGTACTACTGCGAGCCCTTATATTCTCAACTCATTTTATCGGATAGGCCCTCTGAAAAAGAACCTTCCGACGGGGCCTCCGAACTCAGCTCTCTTCGTTCGAGGTATTTTCGGCTTCGATGCTCTCTGCAATTTTCCGCACGGCATCGGCATGAACGAAATCATAGCACTGCTGGATGGCGTGCGTGATTTCACGGCCATCGGTATTCCCGTGTACCTTGACAACCAGTCCCTTCAGCCCCAGGATTGGTGCACCGCCGTACTGCTTGGCATCAAATTTCTTCATGGTTCCCTTTAAGGCGCCTTTGACAAGAAGCCCACCCAGCATGGAAAGCGGCGTCGACTTAATGGCTCCCATAATTTCTGTCAGCAGCATCTTTCCGACACCCTCGTACATCTTTAAAATACAGTTTCCAACGAATGCATCACAGACGACGACATCACAGGCGCCGAAGGAAATATCCCTTGCCTCACAGGAACCGATGAAGTGGATGTCCTTCACCTCCTTCATGAGTGGCATGGTCTCCTTTACGAGAGCATTGCCCTTTTCTTCTTCTGCGCCGACATTTACGAGTCCGACGGTCGGATTCTGAATGCCACATACCTCTTTCATGTAGATCGTGCCCATCTTTGCATACTGCACGAGCCACTCTGGCTTCGCATCCACATTGGCGCCGCTGTCGAGGAGCAGTGTTACACCCTTACTGGTTGGAATCAGTGCACCAAACGGAGGACGTGGCACCCCCTTCGCACGACCAATGATGAGCTGACCACCGGCCAGCACAGCCCCGCTCGAGCCTGCCGAAATGAAGGCATCCGCCTGCCCGTCCTTGACAAAATGCAGGGCCTTGACGATGCTGGACTCCTTCTTTCGACGAATGGCAAGCACCGGTGCTTCATGAAGGGAAATGACTTCCGGCGCATCCACCAGCTCCACACGCTCATGCATTGTCTCCTGAGAAATGCCAAGTGCCTTTACACATTTTTCAAGCTCCGTCTGTAAAAGTCCCTCCGGGCCGAAAAGGAAAAGCTTTGTATCCTGTGTTACTGTCAGGGAGCGAAGGGCGCCATCGAGGATGGCAGATGGTGCCTGATCGCCGCCCATACAGTCAATTGCTATTCTGACCATATGACTCCTTTATCATGATAGGATAAATATCTTTTTATTTTAATATGCCCAGATCTATTTTGCAAGAACGGGCACAGGAGCGCCGATCTGGAATCCTCCGGATCCTGCAGCACTTCGAGAAGCTGAGATCCGCGTCGCTCCCACATACCCGTACAGTATAACGTAAAGTCCTGTATATTTCCATGAAAAAACTCCGGGCCATGTCAACGATTGACATGACCCGGAGGAGGGAATCACTTAAATTACCTTAGGCTTCCTGTGCAGCATTCTCTGCAACGATCTTATTCTGTACATCGCCTGGCGCCTGCTCATAGCGTGCAAAGCTGTACTCATAGTCACCGGTACCGCCGGTCATGGAGCGAAGATCCGTACCATAGCCATAGAGGTTTGACATTGGAACTTCA
>DJEQ01000114.1:0-22271 GCA_002431355.1 Oribacterium sp. UBA5894 | reverse complement strand
TTCGCATCTGGAACGGTCACCTTCACGGAAGCAATCGGCTCGAGAAGCACTGGCTGACACTTCATAAACGCGTCCTTAAAGGCCATGGAGGAGGCCGTCTTAAAGGCCATATCCGAGGAATCAACCGGATGGTAGGAGCCATCCAGCAGCGTAGCCTTGATGCCTACGACCGGATAGCCGGCCAGTGGTCCCTTTTCGCAGGACTCCTGTACGCCCTTCTCAACAGCCGGGAAATAGTTCTTCGGAACGGATCCACCGAAAATCTGCTCTTCAAATACATATGGATGCTCGAGATCACCCGATGGCTCAAACTGCATCACAACATCACCGAACTGTCCATGTCCGCCGGACTGCTTCTTATAGCGTCCCTGGACCTTCGCACTCTTCCGAATCGTCTCACGATAAGCAAAGCGAGGCTTCGAAAGAACCAGGGTCACATTATAACGCTCCTTGATTTCGGATGCGACGACATCGAGCTGCTGATCGCCGATGCCATACAGAAGGGACTGACGGTTCTCTGGATCAGAGACCGTCTTTAGGGTCTTATCCTCCTCCATCATGCGCTGAAGTGCTGTAGCCAGCTTATCCTCCTCCGTCTTGTTTTCTGCGGCATAGGCCTTAAAGGTATACGGTGCGGAGAACTGTGGTCCATGATAGATGATTGGCGCATTGCGAAGAGCCATGGTATCGCCGGTAGCTGTGACACTCAGCTTCGCTACGGCACCAATATCTCCAGAACGAAGCTCAGGAACCTCAATGGCCTCCTTTCCACGCAGTACGTAGATCTTTCCGATCTTTTCGTTTGCTTCTTTATGGACGTTGTAGACTTCGGTATTTGGCTTCATGGTACCAGTGCATACCTTAAGAAGAGAATACTTTCCGAGGAAAGGATCTACGATGGTCTTCCATACCTTTGCAGTCAGCGTTGCATCGGAATTGTACTTTGCGGTGAAGCGCTCCCCGTTGGATACATCCACGCCTACGGTTTCGAATTCATCCGGTGACGGGAGGTATTTGTCAATGACCTGAAGAAGGACATTGAAGCCCTGAACATTGACGCCGGATCCCATGAGCACCGGGACCATGCTGCAGGTCTTTACATTCTGCCGAAGTGCCGACTGAATCTCCTCTACGGTGAACTCCTCGCCACCGAAGTACTTCTCCATAAATTCATCCGACGTTTCTGCCACAGCCTCCAGCAGGGCATTCCGTGCGATGCCGAGGTTTTTCTGAACGTACTCTGGAATCTCGCAGGCCTCATACTCGTTCGGTTTGGTAAACTTACGTCCTTCCATCTTTACGACGTTTACGAAGCCGACAAACTTTTCATTTTCACGAATCGGAATCTGGAATGGTGCAACGGAGCGCCCAAACTGCTTCTCCAGATTCAGTACAAGCTGACGGAAGGATGCATGATCATCATCCATGTTGGTCACAAAAAAGAGACGCGGAATGCGGAACTTCTCACAGATATCCCAGGCTCTCAGGGTGCCTGGCTCGATGCCGGCCTTTCCATTTACCACGATGATGGCAGCATCTGCCACTGAAATGGCTTCCTCGACTTCACCGACGAAATCGAAGTACCCAGGGGTGTCCAGAATATTTATTTTAAGATCTCCATGCTCGCCCTTGTATTCGATCGGGACGGTTGTGGTGGAGATTGAAAACTTGCGCTTGATTTCTTCCTTGTCGTAATCCGAAACGGTGTTGCCCTCTGGAACACTGCCCATGCGTGTGGTCGTGCCGGTGACATAAGCCAGAGCTTCGGCTACGGTTGTCTTACCAGCGCCACCATGTCCCAAAAGAACAACGTTACGTATGTTTCCGGTGTCATATACCTTCATAAGTCTTTCCCTCCTGTGCATACGAAGATTTCATAGTTAGTATTTTACTAAAAAAAGGCATCTATTACAAGATTATTGTGAAATATGTACCAATATTTAGTGGGGCAGGCAGAGCTCTGAAAGAATCGACACCGATGGAAGCTCGTTACAATATCAGAAAAAGACTGACGAGGCTTTCCTTTTCAGGCGAAGCTTCATCGGTCTTCCGGTTTTCGTGAAAAGCAGCTGCTTTAACCAAAGACTGCGGCTTTCCTTCTTTACTGATTATAATGCTTCACAGAGCTGACGTGCCACATAGACACCGCTGGCCGAAGCATGTGACAGGGAATGGGTAATGCCACTGCCGTCGCCGATTACATAAAGTCCCTCATGGCGTGTCATCAGATTATGATCGACTTCCACCTCCATGTTATAGAACTTTACTTCTACGCCATAGAGCAGGGTATCGTCGTTCGCGGTTCCTGGCGCTACCTTGTCAAGTGCATAAATCATTTCAATGATGCCATCGAGAATGCGCTTTGGGAGAACAAGGCTCAGATCTCCTGCTGCCGCATTCAGGGTTGGCACGGTGAAGGATTCGTTGATGCGCTGCTCGGTACTGCGCTTTCCGCGGATGAGATCACCGAAGCGCTGAACGATGACGCCACCGCCCAGCATGTTGCTGAGACGTGCAATACTCTCGCCGTATTCATTGGAATCCTTAAACGGCTCGGAGAAATGCTTCGCTACAAGCAGTGCGAAGTTTGTATTTTTCGTCTGCTTCGCCGGATCTTCATAGCTGTGACCGTTTACGGTGACGATGCCGTTTGTGTTTTCATTGACGACGGCTCCCTTCGGATTCATACAGAAGGTACGGACGTAATCCTCGTATTTCTCTGTGCGATAGACGATTTTACTTTCATAGAGCTCATCCGTAAGATCTGAAAAGATCTCCGCCGGCAGCTCTACGCGGACACCGAGGTCAACACGGTTTGAATTCGTGGAAATATCGAGGTCTCTGCAGACCTTCTCCATCCACTTACTGCCACTTCGACCGGCAGAAATGACACAGGTTCGTCCTTCAAAGGCGCGCTCGCCGCTGTAGACCCTGTAGCTCTTCTCCTTTTTTTCGACGGTATCGATGCAGCAGTCAAAATAGAAGTCGACCTTCTCCTTCAAATGGTCATACAGATGCTGAAGCACGACATAATTGATATCGGTTCCCAGATGTCGTACCGAGGCATCCAGAAGATGAAGACCATGCTGCATGCAGGTCTTTTTAAACTTCGTACCGGCCGTCGAATACAGCTTCGTGCCTTCACCGCCAAAACGAAGGTTGATGCCATCGACATACTCCATAAGCTCAATGGCGGTCTTCTTTCCGATATACTCGTAGAGCGTACCGCCGAAGTCGTTTGTAATATTATACTTTCCATCTGAAAATGCACCGGCACCACCGAAGCCGCTCATGATGGAGCAGCATTTACAGTGAATACAGGACTTGATTTTTTCACCATCGATCGGACACTTTCGCTGGGTGAGCTCGTGCCCGTGCTCGAAAATGGCTATTTTCAGGTCTGGCCGTCGCTCGATCAGCTCATAGGCGGTAAAAATTCCTCCTGGGCCTGCGCCAATAATCAGGACATCATACATGGTTCTGTTTCCCTCCCTAAAATTCATTACTGTACACTTCTATTTTTTCAATGACTTCGTGCATATTGAGCGGCTTCGTAAAGTGCTCATTCATCCCCGCGGCGCGTGTTTTTTCACGGTCTTCATCGAAGGCGTTCGCAGTCATTGCAAAGATCGGCACCGTCTTTGCATCTGCATGATCCGACCTGCGAATGGCCTTTGTGGCCTCCAGGCCGTTTAAGACCGGCATCATGATGTCCATGAGGAGGACGTCAAAGGTGTTTTCCGGACACGCCAAAAACTGTGAGACGGCCTGCTGCCCGTTCTCTGCCAGTGTGACCTTTATTCCTGCATCCTCAAGCATAAAGCGTGCAATGTCACGGTTTAATTCATTGTCCTCTGCAAGAAGGACATGCAGTCTCCGGTTCGTATGCTTTCGGGACAGTGGGGCTTTTTCTGTCGACACAGGCTTCTCTGCTCGTCTCAGCGGAATGGAGACCGTGATGCAGGTGCCGACATCCACCGTGCTTTCAATCTGAATGGTGCCATCCATACGGTCCAGAAGAGCTTTTACAATCGGCATCCCGAGACCTGTACCCATAAAGGTGCTGCGAGCGCCGTGATCTGCCTGCGTAAATGGCAGGAAGATTTTCTTTATAAAGTCTTCCTGCATGCCAATGCCTGTATCCTGCACGCAGATCTCATGGCGCACGGTCTGCTCATCCACCGGGATCTCATGCAGGGTTACGTGCACGGAGCCCTCCGCTTTATTATATTTAATGGCGTTTGAAATCAGATTGAGACAGATGCGCTTCATTTCAAACGGATAGCCACGTACATATGGACAGGCTGGATTCAGCACATCCCCGTCCATGAAAAGCTGAATACCATTGGACTCTGCATTCATGCGGGCCAGGGTCTCAACATCCGCGTACAGCATTCGCATATCGAAATCCTTCTCATGAAGGCTGTACTGGGACGTTCCGAGCTTATTCAGCTCCAGGGTATCATTCACAAGGGACAGCAGATGATTCGCCGCAATTTTTGCTTTTGTCCGGCTGGCATCCACAAGTGCACGATCGTCTGGATGCTGGCTGCAGATTTCAAGAAGCCCCAGAATACCATTGAGTGGTGTGCGCATATCGTGGCTCATACGCGAAAGAAAATCGGTTTTGGTTTTATTCGCCCGTTTTTCAGATTCGAGAGCAATGCTCTTTTCCATATAATCGTTCTTATCGAGAGTCAGATTCCAGTGCTCGATCTTCCCGTCCGGGGACTGCACCTTCTGCCCACGGTCCTCAATGTACTTATAGGAGCCATCCTTGCAACGCACCCGATAGGTCGTGGCATAGTGGTCGCTTCGACTGTACTGATCCAGTGCATCCGCAAGGCCGGTTTCCAGATCATCCGGGTGGGCCAGACCGACGATGCTTCCATGGCTTGCCTCCATGAGTGAGATCGTCTGGGGAGGCATAGCCGAGCATGGTTGCAAACTGCTCAGATACATAGCGGAACGAATAGACCTCATCATCATTACTGATTTTAATGCCACCCGGAATCGCATGTGTAATCAGATCCAGCTGATGCTGCAGGGCTTCGTTGGCCTTTCGAAGCTCCTCCTTGTAATAACGCTCCTGCTTTACGACCTCATCCACACTTCGAAAGCCCAGAAGGGCATAATGACCGTTTTCAGAATATTCCTTGACAATATGTCCCTGAAAATAGGACAGACCGGCGGCATTGGGAATCGTCTCAAAGGAAAAGAAATAATCGGATTCCGTTTCAAAGCGCTTCTTCATATCGGCGCAGCTGAGCGTTGTCTTCAGAAGTTCCTTGAACCCTGGAAGCACGACACTTTCAGCATAGCGTTCAACATATTCCGTGAAGGTTCGGACATTCTTCATCTCCTGCGCGTGATTGGTTTTCTGGTAAAAGACGATTTCATAGTCGTCGGTGTCAAGATTGACAAGGAAGGCAATCGTATAGTCGGTGCTGAGACCGGACAGAACGAGCCGGGTCTTTTCAGCTTTCAGCTGGAGATTCTCCTCTTTTGGCATGAATGGTTGTACTCTTTCTATGAACGCTTTCTCTCACAGGGGGTATAGAAGTGCCTCATCCTTTCGAAGGCGCTTCTGTATCCTGTGCGGAAGAAAAAATGAACGTAATATTATTAATTATACTACATTACGCCCGAACATCATAGCGGTATCGCTCGAGCACGGCCCGTGCTTTTTCCTTGGCCTCCTCCTCGTAGAAGGAAATACGAAGCGCGCCCTCACCATGATCGCGGCTATTGTTGATGCCCATGTTCTTAATGGAGATGCCCTTCGATGCGAGGATGACAGAAATCGTAGAGATGGCGCCAACCTCGTCCTCGATATCCACGGAAAAGCTGTAGTCGGCCGTCAGCACACCCTTGTTTTTCGCACTGATGGAGTTCCGGTACTCTCTCGAGGACTCAAACATATGAAGGATTTTCAGATCCGACGACTCCTTCTTCAGGGACGCGGAAATATCCTGAAGCTCGGCAATGTAGCGGTCCAGAAGCTCGACGAGCGGCTTCCGATTCGTATTGCAGATCTGCTCCCACATCTCCGGGCTCGAGCTTGCAATCCGTGTAATGTCACGGAAGCCTCCGGCGGCCAGAGTTTTCATGAGCTGGGTCTCATCATCGGAGTCCTTTACAATATTAACGAGGGAGCTTGCAATGATATGAGGAAGGTGCGAAACGGCTGCCGTTGCGGCATCGTGCTTCTCCGCATTGACCACGATCGGAATCGCACCGAGAGTGGTTGCCACATTTCGAAGCGTATCTACGAGCGCCGGATTATCCGAAATCGGCGTAATAATGTAGTAGGCATTCGAGAAAAGATAATCCGTTGCAGCAGCATAGCCCGTCTGCTCTGAACCGGCCATCGGATGGCCGCCGATAAACTGATCCCCGAGCCCGAGCGCCAGTGCCTTCGTGCAAATGGCGGTTTTCGTCGATCCGACATCGGTGAGAACTGCGCCCTCCTTCAGAAGCTTGCTGACACCCTCAAGATAAGCGACATTGGCCTCCACTGGCGCACAGAGAAACACGAGATCTGCTTCCTTTAAACGCTCGCTGTATGGAGAGTCCAGGACGACGTTCACGATGCCATCCTCCTGGGCCACTTCGAGGCTCGATTTATTTCGCGCATAAGCAAAGATTCTGGTGGATGGGTCTCCTTTCTTCAGTCCCTTCGCAATGGAACCTCCAATAAGACCAAAACCGATAAAAGCTACTGTTGCCATAGTACTGCACTCCCTTTATGTAAAACTGATATCTCATCATCTTAAACATGATGTATCGAAACCAATGCGACTTTAACACTAAAAAGTGCTAAAGTCAATCTGGATACAGTGAAAAGGCCATACGAATGCAAAGAAAAGGCATTACGTAAAGGAATCTCTTCCCTGCGCAATGCCCTTCCGTCGTTTTCTGCTTTTCTGCTTATCCGAACATATCGAAAATGCTCATCTGATTGGAGGACGGAATATCGCCGAGCAGGCCAAGCTCCGAGAACTTGTCCACGAAGCTCTTCGGGCAGTGTGTGCGGTTCATAAAATCATCCTTACTCAGGTACTTTCCGCCCTTCGCCCCATCCTCAATGCCCTGAGCAACGGCTTCGCCGAGACCGGCCATGGAGGTAAAGCTCGGCATGATCCTTCGATCCTCTGTGATCGTAAAGTCTTTCGCCTTCGCCTTATAAATGTCGAGTGGTGCGAATTCAATGCCACGCGCATACATTTCCTCACAGATCTTCATGTCACGGAGGCAGACGGCCTCGGTGTTCGTCGGATGCGGAATCTTCATGTACTCATCGATATAGTAGCGGAGCTTGTCCACGCCACCACACATCTTGTCGTAATCGAAGCCATCGGCGCGGATACTGTAGTAGGCGGTATAATATTCGACCGGATAAAATACCTTACAGTAGGCGACACGCCAGGCCATCATCACGTAGGCTGCGGCATGCGCCTTCGGGAACATGTACTTGATCTTTTTGCAGGCGTCGATATACCACTGTGGAACGCCATGATCCAGCATGTCCTGACACCACTCGTCCTTCAGCCCCTTATGCTTTCGGGTGAACTCCATGATCGTGAAGGATTCGCCAGGGTCCATTCCCTTATGCATGAGGTAGACCATGATATCATCACGACAGCAGATGGCTTCCTGCAGCGTGGTGGTACCGTTTTTGATAAGGTCCTGTGCATTATTCAGATATACATCGGTACCATGGCTGAGTCCGGAGATGCGGACCAGGTCCGACAGGTACTTTGGCTTCGTGTCCTCGACCATCTGCATGGCGAAGGAGGTACCAAACTCCGGAATGCCGAGACAGCCGAGCTTTACTCCGTGAATGTCCTCTGGTCGGATTTTCAGTGCTTCCGTCGAGGCAAACAGGCTCATGACCTCCTTATTATCAAGCGGAATATCCTTGACAGGATCAATGCCGGTCAGGTCCTGAAGACGACGAATCATGGTCGGATCATCGTGCCCGAGGATATCGAGCTTCAGGAGGTTATGGTCGATCTTATGGTAGTCGAAGTGCGTCGTAATGATCGGGCTCGACATGTCATTGGCCGGATGCTGCACCGGCGTGAAGGTATTGATCTCCTCGCCATGCGGCAGCACGACGATACCTCCCGGATGCTGTCCGGTGGTCCGGCGCACCCCGACACAGCCCTGCACGAGGCGGTCGATCTCTGCACTCCGCTTATCGATGCCCTTCTCCTCATAATATTTCTTCACCATACCATATGCTGTTTTATCCGCCAGCGTACCGATGGTCCCGGCCTTGAAGGTATGCCCCTCGCCGAAGATGACGCCGGTATAGGCATGGGCCTTCGCCTGGTATTCACCGGAGAAGTTCAGGTCGATATCCGGCTCCTTATCGCCATTAAAGCCGAGGAAGGTTTCGAACGGAATGTCGAAGCCCATACGGTTCAGCTCGGTTCCGCATTTCGGGCACTTTTTCGGAGGCATGTCACAGCCGGCCATACCGGAGTACTTTTTGACCTCCGGCGAATCGAAATCATACCAGTAGCATTTCGGACAGACATAGTGCGGACTCAGCGGGTTCACCTCCGTAATATGCGCCATGGTGGCAGCAAAGGAAGAACCGACAGAGCCTCGTGAACCTACGAGATAGCCATCCTCATTGGACTTGTCCACGAGCTTCTGCGCGATGATGTACATGACCGAATAGCCATTGCTGATGATGGAGTTCAGCTCCGTCTCGAGTCGATCCGATACGATTTTCGGAAGCGTCGGGCCATAGATCCGATGCGCCGTTTCATGACAGATCTGGCGGAGTGTTTCATCTGAGTGCTCGATGACCGGTGGGCACTTATCCGGACGTACCGGACGAATCTTATCGCACATATCGGCAATCATATTCGGATTGTCAATGACGATCTCATGTGCCTTCTCCGGCTCCAGATAGCTGAATTCATCAAGCATTTCCTTCGTCGTTCGGAAGTAGAGCTTTGCATCACTCTCCTCCTCATCGAAGCCACGCCCCGCCTGGATGATGCGGCGGTAGATATCATCCTCCTCATCCACGTAATGACAGTCACAGGTTGCACAGACTGGCTTCCCGAGCTGGTCCGCAAGGTCAATGATCTTACGGTTATAGTCGATGAGGTCCTGCTCACTGCTTGCCGTGTACTTGTCACTTGCAATCATGAAGCTGTTGTTTCCGAGCGGCTGCACCTCCAGATAATCATAGAAGGAGGCCACATTCAGAAGCTGCTGCTCATCCATTCCACGGACGAGACCCTGGAAAACCTCTCCGGCCACACAGGCGCTTCCGATGATGAGCCCCTCGCGAAGCTCCCGAAGCAGAGACTTCGGAATACGTGGGCGGGATTTAAAGTACTTTAAATGACTCTCGGAGATGAGTCGGTAGAGGTTGATACGACCGACATCATTCTTTGCGAGCAGGACGATATGATAGCTCGGAAGCTTCATCACATTGGCTGCATGATCGAATTCGAGATGGTCAATGTCGGCGAGCCGTTCTGCACCGCGCGCCTTTACGAGCTCAATTTCCTTCATGTAGATTTCAGCCGTACAGGCGGCATCATCGACGGCACGGTGATGATGCTCGAGGGACACCCCGAGCTCCTTCGCAACGGTATCGAGCTTATAACGATTGAGCTGCGGAAGCAGCAGGCGGCTGAGACCAACCGTATCGAGGATGGTCGGATCATAGGAAAGCCCGAGGCGCTTTGCATTTTTCGCGATAAAGCCTGTATCAAAGGAGGCATTGTGGGCGACAATTACTGCATCTCCACACCAGCGAAGGAAATCCGGAAGCACCTTTTCAATCGGATCTGCATCCATGACCATGCTGTCATCGATGGATGTAAGCTGCGTAATGCGGAACGGAATCGGAACCCCTGGATTCACAAAGACATCCATACGGTCCACAATTTCGTTGTTCTGCAGCTTCACAGCACCGATTTCAATGATATGATCTGTTTCCGCACTGAAGCCGGTGGTCTCGATATCGAATACAACCGTTTCATGCTGGAGATCCTGTCCCTTCTCATTCTGCACGATGGTTTCAAGGTCATCTACCAGGTAGCCTTCGCAGCCATAGATGAGCTTGAAGTCCTTGTCGTGCTTGATCTTCTTCAGGTAAATGTTGGCATCTGGGAAAGCCTGCACGACGCCGTGATCCGTGATGGCCATGGCCTTCATGCCAAAGGAAATCGCGGTGTCAATGTAGTCATTGACATCGGTGACACCATCCATATCGGACATTTTCGTATGAAGATGAAGCTCCACGCGCTTTTCCGGATAGGTATCCTCTCGTCTGGTACGATTCAGCTGATAGCGGACGATCCCATCGATAAAGCTCATCTCCACCTGCTTATCGAAGGAGTCAAAGGAAACGGTGCCCTTGATTTTCAGCGCCGTGCCAGGTTTTACAAAGCTGTTTGCAAGCTCCAGATCCTCGTCCTCGACAAAAATCTTGACCGAAATGGAATCGGTAAAATCGGTCACATCGAATTTGAGGATGTTCTTTCCTGTCCGGGTATGAACCGGATCATGCACGAGAAAAATCTGTCCTGCCACGATGACATTGCCTGAGCTTGCATCGACATCCTCGAGCTTTACAGGATCGCCTTCGAAATAGCGACCATAGAGCACATCCTCGTTTTCGGACATGCGGAAGGCGCGCTTCCGACGCTGAAAGGTACCTGCCCCGGCACCACCGAAGCGATTGCTGTAGCCGCCCTCCTTCTGTGGCGAGCTGGCCGTTCGAGTGCCAGCTGCTCCAGCAGGTGCAGAGGCCCCAGACGGTGCTGCTGCAGTCGATGGACGATTCGTACGAGGATCACTCTTCTCTGAAAGTGCAGCAGCGGCGGCTCCTCCGGCCGCCTGATCCATACCGGCCAGGTTGAAAGGATCACGGGTATCCATGAAGCCCTCCTGCTCCTGCATACGCTGACGACGCGCTGCAGCATCGTCCATGCGTTCCTCTGGTACATAATCGCGGTCCAGCTGTGCCGGTGCTTCGATTTTTCGCTCTTCATACTGCATGTCCAGAAGGAGCTCCAGATGACAGCGCTTCTCAAAGATACTCTGAAGGGCACTTTCGAGCTTTCGCGCTGCATTTTTATAGAGCCTTGAGTCCGGAACCGTCAGGGACATTTCATCATCTGCAGTCCAGCGAAGCTTTCCGCGGCTCAGCATGTTATAGAGCACAATATCGTAGTTCTTCATCTCCAGGAGAATCGAATCACTGTACATGCCATAGAGAGTACGCGCATTGTACTGAGCGCTGAGATGAAATTCTTCTGCAACGCGTACTGTAATTTCCTTCCGGGCGAAGATCTGCTCCTTGATGGCCTTTTCGAGCGCATAGATCGTCCGTTTATCGATGAGATGCGCACTCAGAATATGGATACGGATGAGCTTACGATCCCGGGTGATGGTCACCCGCGTTACAAAGGTATCCGTGAGCAGTGCTTCCGCTTCCTTCGAGAGCTCCAGTGTGTCAAATACTTCGAAAAATTTCTTCATGCTTTCACCTTACTCCTGCAGGCAACAGGAGGACGCTGCTGACAGAAGTTCTGGCTCAGAACTTCGAAATTTCGTCACGCAATACCGTAAGCAGCTGATCCTCCGGAACCTTTCGGATGACTTCTCCCTTTTTGATGAGGAGCCCTACGCCCTTACCACCTGCGATGCCGATATCGGCTTCCCGTGCTTCACCCGGGCCATTGACCACACAGCCCATCACGGCAACCTTCAGAGACTTATCATCAAATTCCTCGACCATGGTCTGTACCTGATTGGCCAGTCCGATGAGATCAATGTTCGTGCGTCCGCAGGTCGGACAGGAAACGACCTCGATGCCACCCTTTCGGAGTCCCAGTGTGCGAAGAATAAGCTTCGCGGATTTAATCTCTTCTGCCGGATCTGCACTGAGGGATACACGGATCGTGTTGCCGATGCCCTGTGACAGGATGATTCCCAGTCCGAGAGCTGATTTGATATTGCCGGACCAGGCTGTCCCGGCTTCTGTAATCCCTACATGAAGCGGATAGTCCGTTTTTTCACAGATGAGCTCATGCGCATGGGCGCACATCAGCACATCCGAGGACTTGATGGAAATGACGAGATTGTCGTAGCCCATATCTTCAATCAGGTGCACCTTATCGAGGGCGGACTCTACAATGCCCTCTGCGGTGACATGGCCACCATATTTTTCAATGAGATCCTTCTCCAGCGAACCCGAATTAACGCCGATCCGGATCGGAATATGTCGCTCCTTCGCGCAGTCAACGACCGCCCGGATCTTCTCATTGGATCCAATGTTGCCTGGATTAATGCGGATCTTATCCGCGCCATTCTCGATGGCTTCAATGGCCATGCGATAGTCAAAATGAATATCGGCGACGAGCGGAATCGAAATCTGCTTTTTGATTTCGCGAATCGCGCTGGCCGCTTCATGCGTTGGCACCGTGCAGCGAATGATCTGACAGCCGGCCTTTTCCAGGCGGTGAATCTGCGCGACCGTCGCAGCGACATCTTCGGTTTTGGTATTGCACATGGACTGGATGGCAATCGGATTTTCGCCACCGATTTTTACGTTTCCAATGGAAACGACGCGGGTCTTCTCTCTTGCAAGCATGAACTTACCTCCCTAGCATGGCGCTGTATGCGCCGGTAAATAAATTAAAAAGATCATTGGACATCACGAGCGCCATGAGGATGAGAAGAAGGATCATCCCGATTTCATTGATGCGTTCCTCCAGCTTCGGATTCAGGCGACGACGTGAAATCATTTCAAGCAGTATAAACAGCAGGCGTCCTCCATCGAGGGCCGGTACCGGAAGCAGGTTCATCACACCGAGGTTTGCGGACAGCATGACGAGGAGCTCGAGCAGCACGAGGAAGGCATTGAAAGCACCATACTGTGAGGATTCTTCAACCGTGGAGCCCATGACGGTCACCGCTCCGACAGGCCCCATCACCTCCTGTCGCTCGACACGTCCATGTACAAGGAGCTTCAGGCTCTGCAGCACGACGGTCGTGTTGTAACGCACTTCATAGAAGCTGTCTTCGAGAAATTCCTTTGCATTTTCCGGAAGAAAACGCCCACCGTAAAAGCTGATGCCAAGCTTATATTTCTGTGCGCCTGTATCAAAATAGGGCTGAAAATGGAGGGCGATTTTTTCTCCATTTCGTAAGACGGTGGCCTGAAGCTCCGTATGCTCATCGAAATCCGCACTGTTCACGTAGAGCCAGATAAAGAGATCCCGATACCCAGGGACAGGCTGCTGCTTCTTCCCCGCATAGCCGATGGACTCAAGGGCATCGCCACGCTCGAAGCCGGCGCTGGATACAGGGGTGTCCGGACTTGTTTCCATGACATAGAGCCGGTCATATCCGCAGAAGGCCACCAGAATCATCGAAAGCAGGGCGGCAAGTATAAAATTATTGAGCACGCCGGCAATGCAGATAAAAAAGCGCTTGCCGGCGGATTTCTCACTGAAATTATAGTCTGGGATTTCCGTGCGCCGAAAACGGACACCATCATAGTCGATCCACTCCGCATCTTCCGTTCCCTCCGACGTTAAAAAATCGCCGGATCCTGCACTGTCCTCTCCGAGCATGGCACAGCTTCCACCAAAGGGCAGGAGCTTCAGAGAATAGCGGGTATTTCGGATGACGCGACTGAAGAGACGCGGTCCCATGCCAATGGAAAATTCCAGGACGCCGACATGACAGAGCTTGGCAGCCAGAAAATGCCCAAATTCATGAAAAAATACTAAAAAGCCAAGGCCAAAGATGGCAATGATGATACTGAGGATATTCATAAGCTCCTTTATAGCACAGGCCGCGTCGGGACCTCCTGCGGATAAAAAGCAGCAGGGGAACAGGCAGCATGCAGTGACAATCGACTATGCATGTACAATGTGGGAATGCGTACGCACGAAATCGCGGGCCCACGCCTCCATATCCAGAATTTCTTCCAGATCCGGGTTCGGAAGCACATGCGCTTCATGCGCATCCATGGCTTCTTCAATCACATCGGCGATTTCCAGAAAATCAATGCGATCTTCAAGGAAGAGCGCGACGGCTTCTTCATTGGCTGCATTGTATACCGTTGGCATCGAGCCACCCACGCGTCCTGCACGATAGCCGAGAGCGAGTCCCTTAAAGGTCTCCATATCCGGATTTTCAAAGCTGAGCTGCATGAGGGCGGCCAGATCCAGCCGCTCGTCCTCCTTGAGGGCACGGCGATCGGGTGCATAGAGGGCATACTCGATCGGAATCCGCATATCCGGCAGGCCGAGCTGCGCCTTTACGGCGCCATCCACGTACTGCACAGCCGAATGCACGATGGACTGTGGCTGTACAACAACCTGAATCTGATCCACCGGTACATCGAAGAGCCAGTGGGCTTCCAGAACCTCGAGCCCCTTGTTGACCATCGTTGCAGAATCGATCGTAATCTTCCGCCCCATGGACCAGTTTGGATGCTTCAGTGCATCTTCCTTCGTTTTTCCTCGGAGCTCCTCCCGCTTCTTTCCACGGAAAGGTCCACCCGAAGCCGTCAGAAGTATTTTCTCAATCGCACTGTGGGGCTCTCCGGTCAGTGACTGCCAGATCGCACTGTGCTCCGAATCAATCGGCTTGATGTCGATACCACAGGCGGCTGCCAGAGGCATAATGAGATGACCGGCGCATACGAGCGTTTCCTTATTTGCCAGTGCCACCTGCTTATGTGCCTTTAGTGCAGCCATGGTTGGCTGAATACCAATCATGCCCACGACGGAAACCACGACCTCGTCACACTCATCCATGGTGGCCAGTGCACAGAGACCCTCCATTCCGCTCAGTACCTCCACTGGAAGCCCATAGCTGCGGAAGCGCTCCGCCTTTTCTTTATCATAGATACAGACTGCTTTTGGATGCAGCTTTTCCACCTGTTCCTTCAGACGCTCGATGGAGCCATAGACAGCGAGTCCGGTAACCTTTATGTCCTGATCACCCTCAATGACATCGAGGGTCTGGGTCCCGATGGAACCGGTCGAACCTAAAATAACAAGTCTTCTCATATCTCTCCTCAAAAATGCCCCCTTAAATCAGGAAGGTCAATGCAAAATAAACGGCAGGTGCGGTGAACAGCACCGAATCAAAGCGATCCAGAATACCCCCGTGTCCTGGAATCAGGTGTCCATAATCCTTCACCTGATAGTCTCGCTTGATACCAGAAGCGGTCAGATCTCCAATCATGGAAATGAGTGCGCCGACGGCACAGGAAATAGCGCAGGCAATCCCGGGATTCGAAATGAGGACGAAGCCCTTTCGAAACACACTGGCATACAGAAAGCCGAGAATGGCCGCTCCCAGAACACCGCCAGCCGCACCCTCGATGGTCTTTTTCGGACTCAGAATCGGCGTCATCTTATGCCTGCCAATCAGCATGCCGGTACAGTAGGCGCAGGTGTCCGAGCCCCAGCTGGCGAGAAAGATCAGCCAGACGAGATACTTGCCATCCGGCAGCGTCCGTGTCTGATAAATATAGCTCATCATGATTCCGGCATAGCAGAAGCCCATAAAGGCCTTTGCCACCTGGGAAATCTTATAGGCTGGATACGTGATGACATAGAAGGCCATCAGTGCCATCAGACTCAGGACAATCATCAGGGGATAATATTCTTCCAGATGGAACCATACGATGATGTAGTACCCGATGGTGGTGAGGTAGCCGACCAGTCCAAGCGATGAGTGTTCCAGTCCAAACACACGGTAGAGCTCGAAGACTCCGATCATGGAGATGAGAAAGGTCAGTATATACAGTGGAAGACCCCCACGTGGTACGGTCAGAATGGCGATCACGACAAGGACAATGCCACTCAGGAGTCGTGTCACAAAGGAGCTCAGCTTCTTTTCGTTTTGATCTTTCTTTAAATTCTCAGTTCCTGCCATAGTTCACCCTCAAAATACAAAGGACAGGCCACCCTTATACGCTGCTGATACATGGTAAAAAGGAAGCCTGTTCCGTTCGGTTTTTTATTTTTTTCTTCCACCGAAGCGTCGCTCTCGGCCATTATAATTATCAATTGCTTTCAGAAGCTCTTCCTTATTGAAATCCGGCCAGAGGACGGGCGTGATGTAATACTCTGCATAGGCACTCTGCCACAGGAGATAGTTTGAAATCCGGAATTCTCCGGAGGTTCGGATCACGAGATCCGGATCTGGCATCCCCGCTGTGTCGAGATAGCCTGCAAACGCCTGCTCCGTCAGGGCTTCGATTTCTGCCTCTGTCTTTCCCTCCCGCAGTGCTTCGATTGTATATTTTCGAACGGCACGTACGATTTCATCCCGTGAGCCGTAGTTCACGGCAAAGACGAAGGTCATACCATTGTTTTCGCGGGTTTCCTCTTCCAGTCGACGAATACCCTCCTGAATGTCCGGTGCGAAACGAGAGCGTTCGCCGATCATTCGGGCACGCACGTTGTGCTCATTGGCCACTTTGATGAGCTTCACCATATAGAAGCGGAACAGCTTCATGAGGGCGCCGACCTCTTCCTCTGAACGTTTCCAGTTTTCTGTAGAAAAGCCATAGACGGTGAGGTACTGTACGCCAAGACGTGCACAGTCGGCCACAATCTGTTCCAGCGTTTCACAGCCCTGCTTATGGCCCATTGCCCGCGGAAGCCCGTGATGCTCTGCCCAGCGTCCATTTCCATCCAGTATGATGGCGATATGGGCCGGAATCTTCCGGCCCTCATTGTTGATGATATCCAAGTGACATCTCCTGCAAACGATTAAACGGTCATCAGCTCCTTGTTCTTTGCTTCCACCGACTTATCAATCTTTTCACACATGTGATCCGTGAGCTCCTGAATGTCCTTGGTAGCACGGGCAAGATCGTCCTCTGTCATTTCGGAAGACTTTTCCAGCTTCTTTGCAAGATCCATGGCATCCCGACGGATGTTTCGAATGGCGATTTTCGCTTCTTCACCCTTCTTCTTTACATCCTTCGTGAGCTCCTTACGTCTCTCCTCGGTGAGCTCTGGAAATACCAGACGAATGACGGTACCATCATTTACCGGATTGATCCCGAGCTCAGACATATTGATGGCCTTTTCAATTTCCTTCAGCATGCTCTTATCCCATGGCTGAATCTGGATGAGACGTGCCTCCGGAACAGAAACATTTCCCACCTGCTGAATCGGGGTCGGTGTGCCATAATAGTCAACCGTAATACGGTCCAGTACATGCGGGTTCGCACGTCCTGCACGGATCGTAGCCAGCTCGTCCATCAGATTGTCGTGCGTCTTGTGCATCTTTTCAATGTAAATCGTAAACTGATCATCCATGATCTTCATCCTCCTGTTGTGTACCCGTTCATGGGGTATGCTGCAATTCGGTTTCCTGCTTAATCTGCGGTGACACGCGTTCCGGTAATGATGCCCTTCAGCGCGTTTGAAATACCATTTTCTTCGTTCAATGAAAAAATGGCAAGTGGCATATGATTTTCCATGCACATAACGGACGCGGACAGATCAATGACGCCCAGGCGCTGATCGACAACATCCTGAATGCGAATCGTATCAAATTTCTTTGCATTCGGATTCGTTTTCGGATCGGAATCGTATACGCCGTCGATGGCCTTTGCAAGAAGGATTTCCTCACAGTTCAGCTCTACCGCGCGAAGCACGACGCCGGTATCCGTTGAAAAATACGGGTGTCCGGTACCGCCGGCACAGAAAATGACGGTTCCCTCTTCCATCGCCTGAATGGCACGATCCTTATTAAAAAGCTCCGCCATGTCGCCGATCGCAATCGAGGACATTACCCTGGTTTTCATGCCCTGCGTACGGAAGATCTCGGATACGTAGATGCAGTTCATAACGGTGGCCAGGATGCCAACCTGATCGGCCTTATAGCGGTCCACTTCCTTTGACTGCCGACCACGCCAGAAATTTCCGCCGCCAATCACAATGGCAAGCTGTACACCTGCATCTACTGCGGACTTTACTTCCTGTGCAACAGCGCGGATCGTATCATCATCAAAGCCAAAATGCTTCTCGCCGGCGAGTGCCTCACCGGACAGCTTCAGCATGACTCTTCTATTTTTTTCTGCCATAATATCTCCTTTATAAAAAACGAGCATCTATCTGAAGTATTCTATCATGAAAGCGTCGCTCCTGCTAGCTTTACTTTAAAGGAGACGATGCATCGGAGGAAGAACAGAAGCAGCCATCGTCTCCAGGGCTCCATACAGGAATTTTTTTGCGCAGGCGCTGAAGAAAATGTGGCTCTGTTCCCAGTACTCCGGCAATGCGTAACGGAGCGCTCGTATGCGTGCGGACATAATGCGCACAAATGGACGAAAGTGCATCAAAGAAGAACCAGGAAAGAAGCTGATTGTTTTCATCCTCCGGGCCATCCTCGCAGGTGCTTCCTTCCACAGCATGCGGATAATTGCGACGCTCCTGCGTATTGAGGTATGCGATACGTTCTTCAGCAAGCAGGCGAATCAGCTGCTCTGTATGCAGAATGTCCGGATGGTCCTCGCGTCCGGCTTCACAGAAAGCGCCCTCATCGGTGTCCTCCCAGAGGTCTCCCGTTTCGAGCGTAGGATCCTCGCACTCCTCCGCCTGCTGAATCCATACGGAAAGAGTTCTATGGAGCCGCTGTACGCAGGCCTCCCTTTCGACTTCCCCCGCTGCACGCTTTTCAAAGGCTTCCGCTGCGTGGGCCAATGTTTCCATTGTGCTTTTCCCGGTCCGACTGTCCGTACGCCGAAATCCGAGAATGGCGCAGGCTGCGTCAACGAGCCCGGTGGCGGCCGTCGAACGGGTCGTGTTTTTGTTCCGATCCTGTGCAATGTACTGTGCGCGGGCATCATTCAGGCTGCAGAGATCGAGTCGGTGCACCTCTTCGGAAGCGGCGCCCTTCGCGACGAAGTCACGGATGGCTTCATCCTCGCCATGCGCCATGCGGGCAAGATCATACAGCATGGCGACAGCCGTCTGCCATGGTGCCGGCTGATGAAGCTCCATATTGCTTCCCATCAGAAGATAGGGATGAATCGAAGCGAGACGTGTAAAGCCATCGCCCTGAAGGGACAGGATTTCCCCGCCCCAGAGGGTCCCGTCCGAGCCGTAGCTCATGGTATCGAGGCAGAGACCGATGGATTCTTCACTCCCAGCGGAGCCCTCATCAGGATCCAGCAGGATGCGATGGCATTTCTGCTGGCGGTACAGAGGCACACGATAGGTCTTCGACAGAAGCTCTGCTGTATAGGTCGTCGGAAACTTCGGATACAGGTCACAGGAAATGCTGATCGGCCGCTCGTTCCGACGACGAAGATTCTCGGAAATCTGCTGTGCCAGTCGTTCACTGAGTGCCTGTGGCGCTTCGAGCTCCTGAGAACAGCGCTGAAAAGGCATCCACTGCATCCTCGGTACCGGCTCTTCGGTTCGGATGACATAGCCCTCCGAGAGCTCCGCGCCCAGGGAGATCGAGACACGTGCTGGCGAGGTATCGGCCCTCCGTTCTGCAGGCAGGGATGCCTCCGGTTGTCTTCCCTCTTCTGTCCATGCTTTATTTTTATTCATCGCTCCATGCTCCTTTTCAGATGATTCGAGTCGAAAATCCATCGGGTCCATGCCTGCGCTTCGTTTAGATAGAGTAAAATCCTGTGCCGGAGCCGAAAGACGCTCCGCACAGGATTCCTGCTTATTTATGAAACAGCTTCTTGGTCTGATACTGCGGCTCACAGGTCACATGGACACCCAGCTTTTTAAAGGTATTTGCATCCACCTCTGAGAGAATTACGGAGCTATGTACCTCACAGCCCTTCAGCTTCTCGAGCTGCTGCATGGCAGTTTCTGCATTTTCATCATGCGTTGCACAGATGGTGAGTGCGATCAGCATCTCATCGAGATGCAGACGCGGATTATGGTTTCCAAGATGTGCGGTCTTCAGATGCTGAATCGGTTCAATGATTTCCGGTGACATGAGATTGATGGCATCGTCGATACCACCCAGGACCTTCAGCGCATTCAGAAGCATTGCACTCACGGCACCAAGAAGAGAGGAGGTTTTTCCTGTAACGATGGTGCCGTCTGGAAGCTCGATGGCTGCGGCCGGATCCCCGGTCAGCTCTGCCGTCTGCTTCGCCGCCGCAATGACCGGACGGTCAGCTGCGGAGACATTGGCCTTTTCCATCAGAAGCTCCAGCTTATCCACGATGGACTGTGCGCCATTGCCCTTTCGAAGATCGCAGAGTGCCGTGTAATAACGGCGGATGATTTCCATGCGGGAGGCATAGCAGCAGTTTTCGTCGTTTTCAATGCAATAGCCCGCCATATTTACACCCATGTCGGTCGGTGACTTATACGGGCTCTCCCCATAGATGCGCTGAAACATCGCATTCAGTACCGGGAAGACCTCCACATCACGATTGTAATTGACAGTGGTTTTGCCGTAGGCCTCCAGGTGATACGGGTCGATCATATTGACATCATTCAGATCTGCGGTTGCCGCTTCATACGCGAGGTTGACCGGATGACTAAGCGGAATATTCCAGATCGGGAAGGTTTCAAATTTTGCATAGCCAGCCTGGACACCATGCTTGTTCTCCTGATAGAGCTGACTGAGACAGACGGCCATCTTTCCGGAGCCTGGTCCCGGCGCCGTCACAACGACAAGCGAACGGGAGGTCCTGATGTATTCGTTCTTCCCGAAGCCCTCATCACTGATAATGAGCGGAACATTTCCCGGATAACCGGCAATCGGATAATGACGGTAGACCTTGATGCCGAGCGATTCCAGCTTTTTCTGGTAGGCAATGGCACTCTCCTGTCCATCGAAGCGTGTCAGCACAACCGAGCCGACATAGAGTCCGTAGCCACGGAATGCATCAATGAGACGCAGTACATCCATATCGTAGGTGATACCGAGGTCTCCACGTACCTTGTTCTTTTCAATGTCTCCGGCGTTAATGACGATGACGATCTCCGCCTCGTCCTTCAGCTCCCGGAGCATACGGATCTTACTGTCCGGCTGAAAGCCCGGAAGCACACGTGATGCATGATAATCATCGAAGAGCTTCCCGCCAAACTCCAGATAGAGCTTGCCACCGAAGGTGGAAATGCGCTCCCGGATATGTTCCGATTGCATCTTTAAGTACTTGTCATTATCGAATCCCTGCTTAAACATGGTACGATTCCCCCATTTTCTGATGCTGCACTGCACCGCTCATTCATCCAGTTTTCTGAAACAAAATCCAAATTAGTATAAAAAAGACAAGGAACCTTGTCAATTCATTTGCTTGCCTTCACCCCGTCGTTCACTTCCGTTTACTTCACTGCCCAGCGAAGCTTCGTCGAGTGCGCCCGCGGGTTGATAAAGCACTCCTCTTTTCCTGGCCGGATGACCTCCCGCGACACTTCACGATAGACGCCCTCCTTCTGCATTTCCTTGAAGAATTTCTTAACCAGGCGGTCTTCGCCACTGTGGAAGGTAAGAATGGCAACACGGGCTCCAGGATTCAGGCAGTCCGGGAGCT
The DNA here is from genome assembly GCA_002431355.1 of Oribacterium sp. UBA5894. Lineage (GTDB taxonomy): Bacteria > Bacillota > Clostridia > Lachnospirales > Lachnospiraceae > Oribacterium. The sequence continues at coordinate 730 of DJEQ01000114.1, read as the reverse complement.
TTTCCAGGAAGTCATAAAGAACCTCAAATTCACTGTTTACATCGATGCGAAGGGCCTGAAACACTCGCTGACAGGACTTCTTTACGGTCTCCTTCTGCTCCTTTTCCGGAAGAAAGCGAAGGGCCTCTGCAATCAGCGCTCGAAGCGCGGTCGTTGTTTCTATTTTCCGTCCCTTATGAAATGCACGGTCAATTTCCTTTGCAATCCGCTCTGCATAGGGCTCATCCGAGTTCTCGATAAACATATGGACCATATCGTCATAGGAGAGCTCGCGCAGGCGCTCTGCTGCAGAGACGCCGACCTCCGGATTTAAGCGAAGGTCCAGCGGTCCATCGGCTTTATAGCTGAAGCCCCGGCTCGGATTATCGATCTGCATCGATGAAACTCCGAGATCTGCAAGAACAAAATCGAATTTTTCCCCCGGTGTTGCAACCTGATCGATATTACGGAAGTTCATGTGCCGAATGGTGAGAAGGTCTTCCCCATAGCCCTTCTCCCGAAGGCGTTTTTCCGTTTTCACTGATTCGATCGGGTCCACATCGGTTGCATAGAGGTGGCCTCGACCTTCCAGCCTTTCCAGCATTTTCTCGGTATGACCTCCATAGCCAAGCGTTGCATCCATACCGATCTCCCCCGGCTGAATCTTCAGCACATCGAGAATCTCATTCACCATAATCGGAATATGCATGCCGGCCGGCGTCTTTCCCTTCTGAATGATTTTCTGGATATC
>DJEQ01000113.1:10261-11397 GCA_002431355.1 Oribacterium sp. UBA5894 | reverse complement strand
TGCAGAGGGCCTAGTGCCGCTTGGGGTCCCTGGCTTAGATTTTTCCGACCTCGGAGTACTGTGTTTCAGAGGGCCACCCCTCCCGGGCGTACTCTCCATCTCACGACAATTGCCCTATGCGTGCATGTTCACATCCAAGGTCTGATATGGAATCTCGATACCATGCTCGCCGAACAGCTTCAGGATTTTCTCGCGGAGCTCGCTGCAGGCGCGGAAGTTCTCATCTACGGTTTTCGTCCATACGGTAAATTTAAAGACGACGCCGTTCGCGCTGACGCGATTCATCAGGATATTGACATCCTTTCTTGTGACTTCCGGCTGTTCCTCGAGGGCCTGTCGGATCAATGTGCGCACGAGATCAAAGTCGCTGTCGTAGGCGACTTCGAATTCCAGGAAATTGCCGGTCCCCTCTGTGTAGTTTGCATTGACAATGACCGCCTGATCCACGAGGCTGTTCGGGAGAATATTGCTCTGTCCGTCATAGCTTTCGATCACCACATGGCGGAAGCTCATATCCTTTACAATGCCCTCACAGATCTGGGTGCCGCCCTGCATGATCTTCACCTTCTGGCCAATTTCGATGGGACGCGAGGAGGAGAGCATAAAGCCGGAAATAACATTGCCGAGTGCCTGCTGCGCCGCAAAGGTCGCCACCGCGATAATCAGCGTGCCGCTTTGCAGGATGACAGTACTGATTTCGCGGGCAAGATCAAACTGCGCCAGCACGGAGTAAATGCCCGTTCCTACCAGAACGACATAGACGAAGCTGCTCAGAAATTTATAAAAGATGCTGTTCTTTCGTCGATTGATATTTCGAAAGATACGGTTTGCCACAGCGACCAACGCTGCAAATACAGCAATGGTCACTGCAATGGAGATCAGCTTTTCAAAATGTCCGTTCATCATGCTCTGCACCGCTTTTCTGCCTCTTCATAGGCCTCCTCCGGGATGCCAATGTCTTCGACCCGCACCTCTCCGGCATACAGCCTGCCTTCGCCCTGCGTGAGTCCGAGCTTGTTGTGTCCGAAGGTAATCGTGACATCTGCCCGGATTCCACAGCCCATGAGTGCTCCCGTATCCGTATCAATCCCCGATGGGGCATCGATGGCCAGCGTATAGCCATGTCGATGGCGTGC
>DJEQ01000113.1:0-10155 GCA_002431355.1 Oribacterium sp. UBA5894 | reverse complement strand
GCATCAATCAGAAGGTCGTCGTCCCGAAGAACATCCGTGTTTCTTTTGCAACAGGATGGCGCTTCCTTTCGGATGCGTTCATCATTCGCACGCGAGCGCAGTCCTGCGCCGTAAGACGACGTCTCATCCACGCGATAAGGAGTGACCACACCGCCGCACTGCTGATAGTAAAACAGCTGGTACAGGAGCTCCCAGCTCGCCTTCTCCAGCTTGCCAACGAGGAAAACCCGAGGCTGATACCCCTCCTCCAGGAGCATCCGAGCTACGCAGACGCCATCCGCGCCGTTATTGCCGACACCACTAAGCACCGAAATCGTCATATCACGCTGATAAAGATATTTCCTTGTAATATACTCTGCCACTCTGCTGCTGGCCGTCTCCATAAGATCCAGCGACCGCATCCCCAGCACATCCATTGCATAGCGGTCCGCCGCCTTCGCGACCGTCCCTGAAATATATTTCCGATCCCGCTGTTCTGCTTTCATTTCCTCGCGCTCTGCCATGATGTCGATCTCTCCTTTACTGATTCACAGCATTGTACACATCCTATTTCTCTCGTGCTTTTTACTGTTTTATTCTAACATAAAAGGACAGGAATCATCCACTGGATTCCTGTCCTTCTCTTCGCCCTCTCAGGCGTCCTGTTATTTCTCCTTCTGTGCTCCCCTCTTCGCACGGAAGTCATGTGGCGCGGCATGCTGAAAGTAGCGTTTATCATAGCTGTAGAAATAGGTCTTCATCATACCGTTATAGATCTTTCGATTCTTATCCGCCTTTCCGAGGTACTTCTGTGCATCCTCCCAGGCCGTAATGAGGTGCATGGACCAGCTGTCGAGGCTCTGGTACGCCTCCCGAAGCTCCGTGTACAGAAGCGGCAGATTCCGCTTGTCCTCAATGCGCTCTCCATACGGCGGGTTCGTCAGAATATAGCCATACTTTCCGCCATGTGAGAAGTGGGCAATGTCTCGAACCTGAAGATGAACAATGCGTTCCACACCGGCACGCTCCGCATTTTCCCGTGCGACCGGTATTACCTCCGGGTTAATGTCATAGCCCTGGATATCCACCTTCTTTCCGTAGCGGTTGATGCCCGTCTCCAGGAGCTGCTCGTCAATGTCTTCATTGGCCTCCTCCAGCGCACGGTACCAGCACTTCTTTTCAATCAAATTCGTCCAGGCTTCCGAAACGAAGGCGCGGTCCATCCCCGGAGCAATATGCGCTGCCATCATTGCCGCTTCAATGACGAAGGTGCCTGAGCCACACATCGGGTCCACAAAGGCATGATCTTCCCGCCAGCCGGACTGCATAATGAGTGCGGCTGCCAGCGTCTCCGTGATCGGCGCGAGACCCTGCTTCAGGCGATATCCGCGCTTATGAAGCGATTCGCCCGAGGTATCAAGGCAGACGGTAAAAACATCCTTGTACGCGAAAACGCGCACCGGGTACTTTGCCCCGTGCTCCTCGAACCAGTCGACACCATAGTACGATCCCATGCGGGCAACCATGGCCTTTTTCATGACCGACTGAATGTCGCGGGTCGAAAAGAGCTTTGACTTAATGGAGCTCGCCTTCGTCACCCAGAAGCTGCCATCCTTCGGAATGAAATTCTCCCATGGCAGTGATTTCGTTCCCTGAAAGAGGTCCTCCCAGGTCTCTGCCCGGAAGGAGCCAACCTTCAGCAGCACACGCTCCGTGGTGCGAAGGAAAATATTGGCACGTGCAATCGCGTCCGCATCGCCGGTAAAGCTCACACGTCCGTCGGTGACCTCGGTCACCTCATAGCCGAGCTTTATGATTTCCTTTTTCGTGACCGCCTCCAGGCCGAAGTGGCACGGCGCGATCAGTTCAAATGTTTTCATAGATTTCCTTTCCTATCAAGCTAGTGGCTGAAGATTCCCTTGAACAGCCAGATCAGAACCAGTACCACAAGAAGCGGCAGAAGCACCGGCGAGAAAAGCATGAGTACACCGCCGACCACACTCACGAGAAGCTGGAACAGCAGGAAGAAAAGGATGAAGACGACGATACAGCCCCAGCCACTCGCGTCAAACACATGGACGCCTGTGCTGTTCGACTGCGTTCCGTGATCATGATGGTGCCGGTAAAACGGGTCGCTCCAGCCATTGTCATTCCGCTTTCCGTTTTCAGAATAGCTCTCCCGTTCCTTATGATTCTCGTCCTCATAATCCTGGCGCACATCCTCTGTGCTGTTCGCGGTATCCTCATGGTATGACGCGCTGTCCGCCGCACCGCTGTACTGCGCACGAAGATCATCGAAGGCATCGGAATCCGGCTCCAGATCCACGGTTCCGCGGATCTCATCATCCTGATTCGCCACCGGGTCTCCGGCCGCCTCTGCGGTCTCAATAATGGTCTTCGCAAGAAGACGTGGCGAGCCCAGCTCCTCGATGACCTCTGCCTCCGAGCGGCCCTTCCGAACCTCGCCCGTAATGTAGCTGCTGTAATATGCGATCTGCTCGCGAATGACCTCATCGGATACATTCAGGTTCAGCTGTACCGTAAGATCATGCAGGAATTGTTCCTTGTTCAAGTTGATATCCTCTCTTAAAAGCTCTGGTAAAATGTCTCTTCAATATACAATAAACCGAGACCTGCATTTCTCGCAAGTCCCGGTTCATATTTTCACAGAAAATCTGCTGAACGCTTAGTTCTCGCCCTCAGAGGACGCTTCCTCCTCTGGAACCACCGCAATGCCGAGGTCTGTCAGCTGCGCCTCATCAAATACCGGCGCCGGTGCATCCATCATCGGATCAGAGCCATCCTTGATCTTCGGGAAGGCAATGACATCACGAATCGTATCGGAGCCGACCATCCACATGGCAAGACGATCAAGACCATACGCGAGACCCGCATGAGGCGGTACGCCATACTTGAAGGCCTGCATCAGGAAGCCAAACTGTTTCTGCGCCTTTTCCGGTGTAAAGCCGAGCTTCTCGAGCATCTTTTCCTGCACATCTGCCTGGTGAATACGCACGGAACCACCACCGAGCTCCGTACCATTCAGGACAATGTCATAGGCCTTCGCACGTACAGCACCCTGATCGGTGTCGATCATCGGAAGATCCTCCTCCATCGGCATCGTGAACGGATGATGCATGGCCTGATAGCGTCCGAGCTCATCGGACCACTCGAACATCGGGAATTCCGTTACCCACAGGAACTTCCATGCCTTGCGGTCAATAAGGTCGAGATCCGCACCCAGCTGAAGTCGAAGGGCGCCCAGTGCACTCCACACTACCGTATTCTTCGTATCCGAAACAAACATGAGGAGATCGCCTGGCTCTCCGCCCATCGCTGCGCAGAGTGCCTTCAGCTCTTCTTCCGTCATGAACTTCGCAAAGCTCGACTTATAGGATCCATCCTCGTTGATGGCGAGGTACGCAAGTCCCTTCGCACCATAGCCCTTCACAAGCTCTGTGTACTTATCGATATGCTTTCTCGGCATCTTGGCCTGGCCCTTGACATTCAGGCCCTTCACCATACCGCCATTCTTCGCGCAGTCTGCAAAGACACCGAAGCCGCAGTCCTTGACCACCTCCGTTACATCCTGAAGCAGCATCTCAAAGCGCATATCCGGCTTGTCGGAGCCATATTTGTTCATGGCCTCGATCCATGGCATCCGCATGATCGGGAGTTCAATGTCTACATCGCAGATCTCCTTGAAGATGTACTTCAGGAGGCGCTCATTGACCTCGATGACATCATCGACATCCACGAAGCTGAGCTCCATATCCACCTGCGTGAACTCCGGCTGACGATCTGCACGAAGATCCTCATCACGATAGCAGCGAGCCAGCTGGAAGTAGCGGTCGAAGCCCGACACCATCAGAAGCTGCTTCAGAAGCTGTGGCGACTGTGGCAGTGCATAGAAGGAACCATGATGCATACGGGACGGCACCAGGAAGTCACGTGCGCCCTCCGGGGTGGACTTGATGAGGGTCGGGGTCTCGATCTCCAGGAAGCCATTCTCCGTCATGAAGTTCCGGATGAGGTGCGCGATCTTCGCTCTCGTCATGATGCGCTTTGCCAGCTCCGGACGACGGAGGTCGAGATAACGATACTTAAGACGTGTGTTTTCATTGGTCGCAATGCCATCCTCAATCGGGAATGGTGGCGTCTCGGACTCTGCAAGGATGCGAAGCGCACGTGCGGAAATCTCAATGCTTCCCGTCTTCAGCTCCTTATTGGCATCCTTTCCACGAGAACGAACGATACCGGTCACGGCAATTACGAACTCGGAACGCAGCTTCGCTGCCTTCTCAAATACCTCGGTACCGCACTCCGACTCCTCGAACACGATCTGAAGAATACCGGTACGATCCCGAAGGTCTGTAAAGATCAGACCGCCCTTGTTTCTCGAGCGCTGTACCCAGCCCATCATGGTCACTTCTTTATCAATATAGGACTCGTCAAGCTCTGTACATCTGCACGTTCTGTGCAGACCCTTCATCGACTCTGCCATCGCTTTTACCTCTTTCTATGTCCTGAACAGACAGTTGCTTCTTATTTACAGCCCGTCCCCGTCCTTCGGATGGACATCCGGGCTTCGACGTTCACTGCATCCGGTGACTTACTGCAGGGAATCCTGATAGAATTCCTTGAACTCTGTATAGCCCTCCGCCGTCAGCTGCTCCTTCTGGAACTTCTTATTCTTATTCATGCGAGATACAAGCACCGTTTCACCACTGAGACGACGTGTCATCGCTTCACTGATCGCCGCGGCTGTCTTCTCGCGGTCCAGGTTCTTATCCAGCAGGAAGGCAATTTTCTTTGCCTCTCCCGGAACCTTCTCATCTGCATCCAGCATGATGGTGATGATCCGCTCGAAGCCAATGGAGAAGCCCACGGCCGGAGTGTCCTGCCCGGTGAACTTCCCGACCATATGGTCATAGCGTCCACCACCGCCGACGGAGCCACTGAAGCCCTCGGCACGAATCTCGAAGATCGGACCAGTGTAATAGCCCATGCCACGTACCAGCGTCGGATCAAACAGTACATCGACCTTTACGCTCTTTACTGCCGCCACGCTCTCCACGATGGTGGCAAGGTTATCGGTAACGCTCTCTGGAAGCACATCCTTCAGCTTCTCACCCAGCGCACGGATGTCCTGCGCACCCGTACCAATCGTCGCCAGCAGTTCCTGGTACTTATCGATAACGTTCTCCTCGTAGCCGAGCGACAGAAGTTCTGCCTTGACGCCCTCGTTTCCGATCTTGTCGGCCTTGTCGAGGCTGATGCAGACCTTCTCGAAGTCCTCCGCCGGGAAGCCGGCATACGCCTGCATGCCCCGAAGGATTTCACGGTCATTGATCACGATGGAGAAGTGATATTTCTCACCGAAGCCGATGCGGTTTAATAAGGTAGAAATGGCAAGGATGAGCTCGATCTCCGCAACATTGCTTCCATCGCCGAAGATGTCGATGTCACACTGTACAAACTCACGGAACCGACCCTTCTGTGGGCGATCCGCCCGGAAAACAGGGCCAATCTGCAGTGCCTTAAACGGACTTGGAAGCTGCGCCTGATTCTGACTGTAGAAACGGCTCAGCGGAAGGGTCAGGTCATAACGAAGTCCTGAATCCGCCAGTGCATCGAGATTTCCAGACTGGAATGCACTTTCCAGCTTATCCCCTCGCTTCTGTACCTTAAAAATCAGTTTTTCATTGTCGCCGCCCTGCTTACTGAGCAGGTTTTCGATATGTTCAACGATCGGTGTCTCGATCTCCGTGAAGCCGAATTCCTTATAGGTGCGGCGGATTTCACTGAGGACGTACTGACGAAGCTCCATCTCCCGCGGGAGAATGTCCTTCATACCGGTCACCGGTTTCTTTTTTAATGCCATAACACTTACCTCATATCCATGTTCATACGGCCTTTAATTATAACAACACTCGCCGCATTACGCAAGAACCGTAAAAGGCGCCGCTGGAATTTGACGCATTGTCTGGGCCGGGCGGGGTGCGTCCCCAGAAAGCCATACGCAAGGATCGTCGAAAAACCAAAATCGGGCCTTTAGAAGCACTTGGAGAATTTTTCCTTGACACCCTCTGACAACGGAGCGTTTTCATCAGGAAAACTGACGATTGCAGAGGGCCTAGTGCGCCTTAAGGCCCGATTTGATGTTTTTCCGATCCTGGAGTACTGGCTTTCGGGGGACGCACCCCGCCCGGCCCAGACAGCGCCTCACCGATCTTCAGCGGCGCCGGTCAATTTTACAGGTACTTCTTCATGCAGTCGTCGATGTCGAGAGTTGCGAAGTAGTCCTTCGGGGTCTCGGCACGGCGGATCAGCTTGACGGAGCCGTCCTCACGGAGGAGAAGCTCGGCCGACCAGAGCTTACCGTTATAGTTATAGCCCATCGAGAAGCCATGGGCACCGGCATCATGGATGAAGAGATAGTCGCCCTTCTCAAGCTCTGGAAGTGCACGATCAATGGCGAACTTATCGTTGTTCTCGCAAAGGGAGCCCGTCACATCATAGGTGTGGTCACACGCTGCCTGCTCCTTGCCGAGAACGGTAATATGATGGTATGCACCGTAAATTGCCGGGCGCATCAGGTTGACGGCACAGGCATCGACACCGGCATACTCCTTATAGGTATGCTTAAAGTGGATAACCTTCGTGATGAGGGCACCATACGGAGCCAGCATGAAGCGACCCATCTCCGTAAAGATGCGGACATTTCCAAGTCCATTCGGAGTCAGCACCTCATCGTATACACGATGCACACCTTCACCGATGACTTCAATGTCATTGCCCTCCTGATCCGGCTTATATGGGATGCCAACGCCACCAGAGAGGTTAATAAAATCCAAAGAAACGCCAATCTCCTCCTTGATCCGCACGGCGAGCTCAAAGAGCTCCTTCGCAAGGGTCGGATAGTAGTCATTGGTCACGGTATTGGAGGCCAGGAAGGCATGCATGCCGAAGTGCTTCACGCCGCCCTCCTTCAGGATGCGGTAGCCCTCGATGATCTGCTCCGTCGTCATGCCGTACTTCGCGTCCTGCGGATTATCCATAATCGTGTTCGCGATGCGGAAATATCCGCCCGGATTATAGCGGAGGCTCATGGTCTCCGGGAAGCTTCCGAGGGTGTCCTTCAGCTCCTCGATGTTCGTGAAATCATCGAGGTTAATGATCGCGCCCAGCTTGTGTGCAAATGTGTACTCCTCGAGCGGCGTATCGTTAGAGGAAAACATGATATCCTCTCCGTGGAAGCCGCAGGCATCCGACATCTGGAGCTCCGTGAGTGAACTGCAGTCCGTTCCGCAGCCCTCCTCCTTCAGAATCTTCAGGATGCTCGGGTTCGGGGTTGCCTTCACGGCGAAGTACTCCTTAAAGCCCTTATTCCAGCTGAAGGCCTTGTAAACCTTCCGTGCATTCTCACGAATGCCCTTTTCATCATAAAGATAGAACGGGGTCGGATAGGTCTTTGCGATCTCCTTCACCTGATCCAGTGTGGTAAATGGTGTTTTCATGTAGTCCTCCATATCAATCAGTCTAAGTCCAAAGCATAGTGCAGCTTGGGCAGAAAAGAAAATACTTGCCGGTTATGGCAAGTATAATACACAGCAAAAACCGCCTCGCGGACCGTGCTCCGAAAAGAGCACGGCTGCGGACGGTTCTTTCAAGCTTACGCCTCCATGACACGCATGATGTTCGTCGTGGTCACTGGCTGATTCCGTGTCAGACGGGACAGCACGCCGGCGGTAATGACGCAGAGATCGCCCTTCTCCACCACGCCGCGGCTCCGCAGCTCGTCGAGGGACGAATCAAACAGCTCGTCCGTGGTATCGGCTCTTCTTGCCCAGATCGGGGTAACGCCCCAGAGGAGCATCATCTGACGAACCGTCGCCTGGCTTGGGGACATCGCATAGATGTCGGTCTTCGGGCGGTACTTCGAAATCAGCTTTGCCGTCGAACCCGTAAGGGTCGGTACGACCAGTGCCTTGGCATCCAGCTCACTTGCGGTCGTAACCGATGCCGCGCAGACAGCATTGGACACATCGGCATAGGTGCTGTCATCGACGTGGCGCTTCTTGTACTGCGTGTAATCAATGAACTGCTCAGTATACTCTGCGATGGATGCCATCATATCGAGGGCCTCAATCGGATACTTGCCGGCCGCCGTCTCACCAGACAGCATGACAGCATCGGTTCCCAGGTACACGGCATTTGCTACATCCGTGACCTCGGCTCTCGTTGGGCGCGGATTCCGGATCATGGAATCCAGCATCTGCGTTGCCGTGATGACAAGCTTGCCAGCGTAATTGCACTTTTGAATCATCTCCTTCTGGAGCTGTGGCAGGCGCTTCGCATCGATCTCCACGCCGAGGTCACCACGGGCAACCATGATACCGTCGGCTGCGGCAATGATGGCGTCGAGATTGTCAAGGCCCTCCTGCGACTCGATCTTTGCAATGATCTTCATATTCGAGCCTGCATCATCGATCAGCTTCCGGATTTCCTCGATGGTCTCTGCATTTCGTACGAAGGAAGCGGCTACAAAATCGAAGCCCTCCTCGATACCGAACTTGATATCGTCGATATCCTTCTCCGTAAGGCCTGGAAGGCGAATGCTGACATTCGGTACATTGACACCCTTCTTCTCGCCCAGCTCTCCACCGTTTGTGATGAGGCAGTGGATATCCGCGCCCTCCACGCGCTCGACCTTGAGGCCGATGAGGCCATCATCGATCAGGATCACGCTGCCCTCCTGGACGTCTTCATTGAGCCCATCATAATTAATGTAGACACGCTCTGCCGTACCTGTGCAGAGCTCCGTTGTCAGGACGATCTCCTTCCCGGTCTCAAGCAGGACCTTCTTGTGATCCTCGAGCTCACCGGTACGGATCTCCGGTCCCTTGGTATCCAGCAGTGCCGCAATCTCACGGCCGGTATCCTTCCGTGCCTTCTTCAGCAGGGCAAGACGGCCCAGGTGCTCTTCATGACTGCCATGGGAGAAGTTGAAACGTGCCACGTCCATCTTCTCGGCCAGCTTCTTCATTACTTCATAATCATTTTCATTCGGTCCAAGTGTACATACAATCTTTGTCTTTCTCATACTTTCTCCTCTATTTTAGAACCGGCCAGGCTCAGCGCCCGGCATTTATGTCAAGTACCGGAATCCGGCACATGCTCGCCCCATTTCGATCGCGTAGTGAAAACCTGGACGAGAAGCAAGGCTCCTGTGCAGCATTTTCTGTTCAGGGTGTCCCCCCTCCGACCCGCGTCGTCGGTTTTACGCATTTCAGCTTTCGCTCAGCGGAAATCCCGCATGTTGTAAATGTTTCGTGGCTTCGCTCTCTGATTCGTCAGGAAGAAGAACAGGGCCACATTTAAAAGGCTGACCAGAATCGCCACCTTGCTGCCGATGCCCGGAAGCACCAGGAAGTAATAGGCATACAGTACGATCTCGGCGATGGCCAGCCACTTCGCCTTAATCGGAATGATAAAATACAGTAAAAAGGTCGTATCCGGAAAGGTCAGCGCATACGCAAGGAAGATGCTGAACGTCATGTAGGTCGGATACAGCTGAATCGAGTACCCCGTCACGAGATAGATCAGGATCGCAGAAACCACCAGCAGGAGCACACCCGTAAAGTAGAAAAAATTATACTTAAAGGTCCCCCATACCCGCTCCAGCGTGGTTCCGAGGCTGTAATACACAAACAGCGCCACCAGCATCCATAAAAAGCTCGTGGATGGCGGATAGAAAATGAAGGTGATGATCCGCCAGATGTGGCCATGCAGGATGGCCTCCGGATCAAGGTCCAGATAATAGTAGTACAGGAGCGGATTGAATGCCTGAATGAGATAGCCTACGACATAGATCACGCAGATATACTTCATCAGATTAGGAATGGCATACTTTCCAAACTTCCGTTCCAGGCGTTGGTATAAGGTCAATACAGTCTCCTTTCGCGCCAAAAATGGTTATGAAAATAACAATTTCGGCCTGTGGGTTCTACTTACCCATCATGAAATCAAAAATACCTAGAAAGTATAAATGCCCAGGGCCGCTTTTTCAAGTGAAATGTACGTAAAGACGTGCAGGAAGAGAAGGAGGAGGCTACTGTTCACTGGGCATTTCCAGGTGTCGGTACAGCTTGGAAGCAGCGGACACATATATAC
>DJEQ01000091.1:8053-9904 GCA_002431355.1 Oribacterium sp. UBA5894 | reverse complement strand
AGGTCCGATCTTAGATTTTTCCGATCTCGAAGTACTGTGCTTCTGGCATGGCCCCTCGGCGGCTCCTGACTTTATCAGAAAAGCCGATCCTTGCTGCTGTACTTGCTGCCCTCTCCTAAGCCTGTGGAGATGGCCTCAATGACAGCCTTCAGTGCCTCTTCTTCATCCGGTCCATCGCACTCCACGCGAAGATGCGCGCCCTGCTTTACGCCGGCAGCCATCACGTTCAGGACGGATTTCGCAACGATTTTTCGATCCCCATTATAGAGATAAATGTTGCTCTTATACTTGATGCAGGTCTGCGTCAGCACCCCTGCCGGTCTTAAATGGAGACCGGACTCATTGATCACGTCTACTTCACCTGTAACCATAGATCGTACTCCTTCCCAAATAGAATATTCAAAATATAGTGCTTCAAAACACCGAAGTCAAGCGGTCCCGCATGAGGTCCCGTGCCTGTATAAGCCACCCATGAGGACTCGTGCCGACGTTTCATCTGTTTTCATGGAAGACTGCGCATGAGCCAGTAGCCCATCCGTCTATGCGACGTTCAGCGTGAAAACTCACAGCCGCAGAAGTTCTGGCGGTAGAGCGCATACTGCTTCGAGAGCTCGATCGAGCGCTGGTAGCCGCCGCGCTTTTTGAAGTCCGACGGCAGAAAACGAAGCCCATGCGCCTTTGCAATCTCCTCGCCGATGACATTGAGCACCTCCGAGGATTTCAGTGGTGAAAGCGTCAGGGTCGTACAGAAATAATCGTACGGCTCTTCCAGTTCGTGCGTCTCCGTCCCCCTGTCCGTCGTACTTATCCTGCTTCCCTCCTCGGATGGATGGGCCTGCTGCCACGCTTCCTGCACGGAAGCCATATACTCGGCGGTCCGTTCCAGGCGCTCCCGATAGCAGCGATGGCAGCGCTCACCACGCTCGGGATCCCGTTCATGTCCGCGGGCAATGTCGAGGAATTCGCGGTGGTCGTAGGGCGGCACCACGATCTGCACCGGCTGAAGCACCTGGCCCTCGGCATCCTGGCGCTCCACATCGATCCCGGTCTCATGGCAGAAGCGCTGAAGCTCCTGTACGCGATGCGCGAACTCCGCCTCGGTGGAGATATTCGGATTATAGTAAAAGAGGGTAATGTCAAAATCCGCACAGAGCGTGTCCAGTACAGCGCTCGAGCAGGGGGCACAGCAGCTGTGCAGAAGGAGGCGCGGGCGTCTCTGAGCTCTCGCCTGCCATTTACCGATTTCCTGCTCCATCATGCGCTGGTAGTTTTTTGTATTTGGTTCTGGTTTTATGTAATCTGTCACTGTAAGAAGTCCCGAATGCGTTTCGAGCGTACCGGATTCCGAAGCTTGCGAAGTGCCTTCGCCTCGATCTGACGGATACGTTCACGTGTCACATTAAATTCCTTTCCGACCTCCTCGAGGGTTCTCGGATGACCATCCTCCAGTCCGAAGCGGAGCACGATCACCTGCCGCTCCCGTTCCTTGAGATCGCCGAGCAGAGTGTCAATGTGCTCCCGAAGCATCACGGATTCCACATTGCCCTCTGGCGAAAGCACATTGGCATCGGCAACGAAATCACCGAGATTCGAGTCGTCCTCTTCACCAATCGGGGTCTCGAGGGAGGCCGGCTCCCGTGCGATCTGCATGATTTCCTGTACCTTTTCCTCACTCATGTCGAGATGGTCCGCAAGCTCCTTGATGGATGGCTCATACCCGAGCTCCAGGGTGAGCTTTCGCTGCATTTTCGACATCTTGTTGATGGTCTCTACCATATGCACCGGTACACGAATGGTGCGCGCCTGATCCGCGAGCGCACGGGTCACGGACTGGCGGATCCACCAGGTCGC
>DJEQ01000091.1:4697-8006 GCA_002431355.1 Oribacterium sp. UBA5894 | reverse complement strand
TAGGTTGACAGCTTGAAGCCCTTTTCCGGATCAAACTTTTCGACGCCCTTGATGAGACCGAGATTTCCTTCCTGCACGAGGTCGAGGAAGCTCATGCCACGGCCGGTATAGCGCTTTGCAATGGACACCACCAGGCGCAGGTTTGCCTCAATGAGTCGCTGCTTCGCCACCTCGTCGCCCTTCGATTTCCGTACCGCAAGACGGTACTCCTCCTCTGCCGACAGCAGCGGCACGGTGCCGATTTCCTTCAGATACATGCGGACCGGATCTTCCGTTCCGATGCCCTCAAGGAGATCAACCGCCTCCAGGTCGACATTTTCCTGCTCTACTTCCTTGTATTCCTCTTCACTCGGGCCGACCTCGTCGTCGCCCTCCGGAACCTCCGGCACGTCATCCGTCAGATCATCGTCATCAAGTGCATCGAGATTCCCCTGCGCCAGCGCCTCAATCTCCTCATCATCCTCGATGTCAATGCCTCGATTTTCGATGATGCGACTGATGCTGTCCATCTGGTCTTCTGTGATTTCATATTTCTCAAAGGCGGCATTGATATCCGCCTGGCTGATGGTATTTTTATTCTCCTTCGCCTTTCTGCAAAGCTCCTCAATGTGCCGGATGAGCTCCTCCTTCGTGATCGCCGGCTTGACGGCTGCCTTCGTCTTTCTGGTGGTCTTCTCATCGGATACGTTTTTTCTAGCCATACAATCCCTCCTATGCTCTGAAGTCCGGCAGGGAAGCCTGCCTTCAGCCCTTCGGGCGCAGATCTCGGATCTGCGAGATGTCTCTCGGAACGTGGCCTGCTGCGCACGTCCGAGCTTGATAGCGATGGCACTCTGTCATCGCCAGGTAACGTATATTTAGTTGTAGCTTTTCTTACATCCAGACGCTGATGGCGGATACCATGCCGAGAACGGCAATGAGTATACCAAGCACAAGCTGCAGCACAGCTCCTGTACTGAAGGCATGTTCATGTGCACGCTTTGCGCTCATAAGCTCGCTGACCCCACTTACAATTTTCAGAATGGCTGCCGCAAAAAAAATCAGCGGAAACAGAACCATATTTTCTGTCGGGTCCATAAACGCGAGTACGGCCATCACGAGAATCACCGTGCCGATGATGATGTGTACGATATCCAGCGTGCGGGACTGCTGCCGGCTGGATATATTGCTTCTGATCATAGAACTCCTTTATCGGCTCTAAAGTCGGGCTGCCTGATGCAAACTCCTACACTCCACCTAAGGTTGTATACACGACGGCCTTGATGGTGTGCATGCGGTTTTCTGCTTCATCGAAAACGACGCTGTGCGGGCCTTCGAAAACCTCGTTTGAGACCTCCATCTCGGTCAGTCCATACTTCTCGTAGATTTCCTTTCCGATCTTCGTATTCGTGTCGTGGAAGGCCGGGAGGCAATGCAGGAAAATCGCATCCTCCTTCGCGTAGCGGAAGGCCTCTGCATTCACCTGATATGGCTTCAAATCATGGATGCGCTTCTCCCAGACGGCATCCGGCTCACCCATGGACACCCAGACATCCGTGCAGATGACATCGGCATCCTGGCAGGCTTCCGGCACGCTTTCCGTGAACTGAAGCGTCGCGCCGGTTTCTGCAGCAACGGCCTGGCAGGTCGCAATCAGCTCTGCGTTCGGCCAGTACTCCTTCGGTGCGCAGGCCACAAAATGCATGCCGAGCTTCGCACATACCACCATATAGGAATCTGCCATGTTGTATCGTGCATCGCCCATATACACGAGCTTCTGCCCCTTCAGCTCTCCGCGGTGCTCCTGAATCGTCAGCATATCGGCGAGCATCTGTGTCGGATGGAACTCATTCGTAAGACCATTCCACACCGGTACATCACTGTACTTCGCAAGCTCCTCCACGAGATCCTGTCCGAAGCCACGATACTCAATGCCATCGTACATGCGGCTCAGCACACGGGCGGTATCGGCGATGGACTCCTTCGTTCCAATCTGGGAGCCCGTCGGTCCGAGATAGGTCGAGCCCATGCCGAGATCGGCTGCCGCCACCTCGAAGGAGCAGCGCGTTCTCGTCGAATTCTTCTCGAAGATCAGGGCAATGTTCTTACCCGGGAAGCTGGACCGATGCAGCGTCTGTCCCGGCTTCGCGCCGGCCTTCTTCTCCGCCTTCAGGCGTGCGGCCACCTCGAGGAGATAATTGATTTCCTCCGGTGTATAATCCAGTAATTTCAAAAAGTCGCGTCCAGTTAAATCAATCATCTGCCTGTCCTTTCTTTGCCCTTCCGGGCGGTAATGATACATCGTCGAAAGCATCGCTCCAACGTTCCTCAGCTCATACGCTGCCGAAGCGCTTCATACATCAGCACCGACGCCGCGACGCCTGCATTGAGCGACTCCGTCTGTCCCATCATCGGAATGCGAAGGTAGTGATCCGCGAGAGACGCAATGTCCTCCTGCAGCCCGTTCCCTTCGTTGCCGATCATAAAGGCGGTCGGCTCCCGGTAATCAAAGCCCCAGTGATTCTCCGTTCCCTTGAGATGTGCGGCATACAGCTTCACGCCGCGCTCCTTCATACGAAGCATTTCCTTCGGAAGGTTCTCACTTACCAGAAACGGCATCCGGAACATCGCGCCCATCGTGGCGCGCACCACCTTCGGCGAATAGACATCCACACAGCCTGTGTTCATCAGGATGCCATCCACGCCCGCGGCTTCCGCCGTCCGGAAAATGGTGCCCATGTTGCCGGGATCCTGCAGGGTATCGAGAATCAGGAAGAAATCGCCTGGAAGCTCCGTATACGTTTTCTGCCGAACAACGGCAAGAATGCCCTGGCTGTTCTTCGTGTCCGCCATGTGCTCCATGAGCTCACGCGGCACCTGAAACATTTTCGTTGCCCGCTTCCCGTCACTCACCTCTCGGAAGCTCGGAAGCGCACCTGCGTAGTCCTCCGCCACAAAGATGCGTTCAATGTAGTCGGCCGGAATTTCACGGCACAGCCGCTCACCCTCGGCGACAAAGAGTCCGCTGTCTCGACGGGCCCGCGCCTTTCGCTCGAGATCCCGCACCTCCCGTATCAGTTTATTTCCTGTCGATGTAATACGTTCCAAACGTTTCTCCTCTTGCCTGATCATTCCATATGAGGAAGGTATACATTATTAATATTGCTCATAAAAATGCATTTTTCAAGGGCAACTGCAAAATCACGCTTCTCGGCGGAAAACATGTTGACTTGTGCGAGGGGTGCTGAAGGGCAGGCCAACGAAGGAATACGGAGAGCTTGTGAAAAATCAAGCCAGGTCCCCCGTAGCGGCACTTGGAGAATTTTTCCT
>DJEQ01000091.1:0-4597 GCA_002431355.1 Oribacterium sp. UBA5894 | reverse complement strand
GGTCCCTGGCTTAGATTTTTCCAAGATCGGAGTACTGACTGAGGTGGCCTGCCCTTCAGCACCCCCGCGCCTTCCCACAGGTCCCCGTCGAGAAGCGCGGGGTTACGAGAGCTCTTCGAGCTCCTGGATCCAGAGCTGTACGGCGGCGTCGCTCGGCATGCGGAGATCTCCGCGTGGGGAGACGGCGATGGAGCCGACCTTCGGGCCGTCCGGGAGGCAGGAGCGCTTGAACTGCTGGGAGAAGAAGCGCCAGTAGAACGTACGGAGCCACTTGAGGATGGTTTCGGCGTCATAGTACTCCGTGTGTTCTTCTGTCTCACCATGTGCACCCGCAGGAGCCGCGGCAGCTGCATGCGTCGATGCCGCCTGTGCCTGCTTCATCTCCTGATTTTCCTTCGAGAAGGCGCGGAGCGCCAGTGCATACACCTTCCGTGGGCGGAAGCCGTAGCGGAGAATCTGATACAGGAAGAAATCGTGAAGCTCATAGGGGCCCACGAGGTCCTCTGTCTTCTGGCTGATCTGTCCATCGCCGGTTGGTGGCAGGAGCTCCGGGCTCACCGGGGTCTCGAAGATGTCGTTCAGGCAGCGCGCGAGGTCTGCATCCTCCGATGTGTCGGCGACGTATTTCACGAGGTAGCGCACCAGCGTTTTCGGCACGCCGACATTGACCGCATACATGGACATATGGTCGCCGTTGTAGGTGGCCCAGCCAAGCGCCAGCTCGCTTAAGTCGCCGGTACCGATGACGATGCCGTTCACCTGATTTGCAATGTCCATAAGAATCTGCGTGCGTTCCCGTGCCTGACCATTTTCATAGGTCACGGAATGGTCCTCCGGGTCATGGCCAATGTCTGAAAAATGCTGCAGCACCGCGGCTCGGATGTTGATTTCGCGAAGAGTTGCATGGAGGCATTTCGTGAGGGTCACGGCATTGTGATAGGTACGGTCTGTCGTACCGAAGGCCGGCATGGTCACGGAAATGATGTTTTCCCGTGGAATACCGAGGAGGTCGAAGGCGCGGGCGGTGACGAGAAGGGCCAGGGTCGAATCCAGCCCGCCGGAAATGCCAATGACCGCCGCTTTTCCACCGATATGCTCCAGTCGTTTCTTCAGTCCGAGTGCCTGGATCGTGAAGATCTCGTCGCAGCGTGCATTGCGCTCCGCTGCACGGCTCGGTACAAATGGCTTCGGATCCACATAGCGGCGAAGGCTTCTCGCTTCTTCCGCGGGTGAAGCAGGCGTGCGCTCCGTTCCCTGCTTGTCGCAGAAACGGAACTTCACAATGCTATAATGTGTCCGCTCCTCTTCATCGATCTCCGGGAAGGTCGTCATCCGGGCACGCTCCTGCGTAATACGCTGGAGATCCACGTCGGCAATGTAGAGGCCCGTTGCGAAGCGGGTTCCCTCTTTTACAAGGCTGCCATTTTCCGCAATGATATCCTGTCCACCGAAGACGAGGTCCGTGCTGGACTCCCCGTCGCCTGCATTGGCATAGCAGTAGACGGCGACAAGACGCGCACTGGTGGAGCGGATGAGCTCGCGGCGGTAGCTGTCCTTTCCGACGGTTTCATCGGAGGCGGAGGTGTTTGCGATCATGGTGGCACCTGCGAGGACATGGCCCGTGGATGGTGGATTCGGCACCCAGACATCCTCACAGATTTCACACGCAAGGCGGAAATCCGGGCAGTCCGCCGCTTCCACAAGAATGTTCATGCCGAAGGGAATCGTATAGCGCTCGCCGGTGACATGGGAGCAGTGCTCCAGCGTCACCACCTGCGCGTGCCCCGGCGTAAACCAGCGTCGTTCATAGAACTCACTGTAATTCGGCAGGTTTTTCTTCGGAATCAGCGCGAGAATCCGTCCGTGATGCAGGACCGCCGCGCAGTTATAGAGCTTATGATCCACCATGTACGGTACACCCACAACGGTCATCAGCTGCAGGCTTCGTGTCGCCTCTGCAAGCTCGTCAAGAGCTTCCCTCGCCTTCTCGATGAGAAGCGTCTGGTGAAACAGGTCGGCACAGGTATAGGACGTGAGCACAAGCTCTGGAAAGACAAGGAGAGACACGTCCTGCTGCTCTGCCTCCTGCATCATATTCAGGATGTTCTCTTTATTATACGTAACATCCGCAACTTTAATTTTTGGAGTGGCCGTCGCCACTCTCAGGAATCCTTCTATCATAGCCCTCTCATAAAAACAGATCGTCCGTCCTCTGTTCTGGGAATCCATCCTGGGGTCCCACGGATACGACGCACGATCTTCTCATAAAAAACAAACGTCGGGCAAACGAGGCCCGACGTCTGCGTCGTGAAATTTAGTCGTTGTTTTCTACAGAATAGTTCGGTGCTTCCTTCGTGATATGAATATCATGCGGATGGGACTCCTTCAGGGAAGCGCTGGAGATCTTCACAAACTGGCTCGTCTTCTGAAGCGTCGGGATGTCCTTCGCACCACAGTAGCCCATACCGGCACGGAGACCACCAACAAACTGGAAGATGGTATCCTCGACCTTGCCCTTGTAGGCGACGCGTCCCTCGACGCCCTCTGGTACAAGCTTCTTCGCATTGGCCTGGAAGTAGCGATCGGCAGAGCCGTTCTTCTGCTTCATGGCGCCCAGGGAGCCCATGCCACGATATACCTTGTACTTACGTCCCTGATAGAGCTCGAACTCGCCCGGCGCCTCGTCGCAGCCTGCGAATACGGAACCCATCATGACGGTGTTGCCACCGGCGGCAATGGCCTTGACAACATCACCGGAGTACTGGATACCACCATCGGCGATGATTGGAATACCATACTTATCCGCAACCTCATAGGAATTCATGACCGCGGAAATCTGTGGTACACCGATACCGGCAACGACACGGGTCGTACAGATGGAGCCTGGTCCGATACCGATCTTTACGCAGTCGGCACCCGCCTTGATGAGGGCCTCTGTTGCTTCTCCGGTGGCAACATTGCCCGCGATGATCTGGAGATCCGGGAACTTTTCCTTCAGCATGCTGACGCACTTCAGGACATTTGCACTATGGCCATGTGCAGAATCCAGTACGACAACATCCACGTGTGCCTTGATCAGCTCCTGTGCACGATCGACCACATTGGCGGTGATGCCAAGTGCCGCTCCGCAGAGAAGACGTCCCTGTGCATCCTTCGCTGCATTCGGGTACTTCTGCTGCTTCTCGATGTCCTTGATGGTGATGAGACCCTTCAGATTTCCTTCCTCATCGACGATCGGCAGCTTCTCGACCTTCGCGCGTGCAAGGATCTGCTTCGCTTCCTCAAGGGTCGTGCCTTCCTTCGCTGTTACGAGGTTCTCGGAGGTCATGCACTCCTTGATCTTCTTCGTGAAATCCTCCTCGAAGACGAGGTCACGGTTTGTGATGATACCAATGAGCTTCCGGCCCTCGGTGATCGGCACACCGGAGATGCGGAACTTCGCCATGAGATCATTGGCATCCTTCAGCGTATGCTCCGGGCTCAGGAAAAACGGATCGGTGATGACGCCATTCTCTGAACGCTTCACCATGTCGACTTCCTCCGCCTGCTGCTCGATCGACATGTTTTTATGAATGATACCGATGCCGCCACAGCGTGCCATGGCAATCGCCATCTGATGCTCTGTAACGGTATCCATACCTGCAGAAATGAATGGAATGTTAAGATGAATTGACTTCGTAAGATAGGTGGAAACGTCGATCTGGTTCGGGACAACCTCAGAATACTGCGGCACCAGAAGCACATCATCAAACGTAATACCATCACCGATAATCTTGGCCATAGAAGAATCTCCTTTCAAATCGCTACCATATTGATTTTTCATAAAATTTAAAAGAGTATAACAAAAGGCGGGTTGAATTTCAACCCGTCTTTCCCTCAATTAATACTGTTTCACCTTCTGCGGCGTGCAGCGACGCGCCTCCCGGAGAAGGGCCTCTGTGGCCTCAATGTACATGCAGGTCTTCTGCCCTGCCCGATTGTATATATATGCATATTTCCGCTCCGGGGCACAGTCGCCTGCACAGTCAAGAATCTTTGCGCCCGAAAGCTCATTCTTCACGGCATCGGCGTTCTGCGGGGCCAGCACAATGAGCTCGGCTGCCTTCGTATCCACGAGCTGCCGACGGCGTGTCTTATTAAGAATTTCATCCATCGAGAAATCACCGCCCACATAGGTATACTCATACTCCACCTTGGAAAAAAGCCATACCACGTAGGTTCCGAAGCTCACCGCAATGAATACGAGGATGCCGAAGACATTGTAAAAGGCAAACAGCAGGGACAGCACCGACAGCACCCCTGCCAGCGCGAGAAGCAGGGTCCAGTAGCCCGGGTTCTTCCGTTTCGTCATATGCTCGATATAATCATCCATCCTGTTTCCTCCTCTTCATCGGTCCATGTCTCGCTTATGGCATCGCTTCTTTGCGACGCCCGCCTTTTTCGAATGGACTTCCTCGGCTTCCCCGAGGATTGTTTTCTGATTTTTATGATTTAAAAAATCCGGGCCGCGATGCGACCCGGACTTAGTATACCGCATTTTATGAAATTAGTACATGCCGCCCTGTGGCTGAGCTGGAGCAGCTGGTGCCGGTTCCTT
>DJEQ01000118.1:6673-9555 GCA_002431355.1 Oribacterium sp. UBA5894 | reverse complement strand
AAGCTAAGCAGGACAGGAAGCATCGTACACAGATAGAAGTCGCGAGAGGCGTGGCTTCGGACTTGCCCAGAAGGGCAGAGAGGACTTGTTATGAAGAAAATGAGACGTTTTACAGCACTGGGCCTTACAGCAGCGATGACCGTGACGGCACTGGCAGGCTGCGGAAGCTCGAGCTCCGGAAGTGCAGCAGGCACGACGGCCGCTGCCACAGAGGCGGCGAAGACCGAGGCCGCAACGGAAGCGGCAGCGAGCGGCGACCAGAAGGCAAGTGGCGGCAAGGTTTATTACCTGAACTTTAAGCCGGAGCAGGCTGATCAGTGGGTTGATCTCGCGAAGAAGTATACCGAGGAAACGGGCGTTGAGGTGCATGTACAGACGGCGGCGTCGAACACCTATGAGCAGACCCTGAAGTCCGAGATGGCGAAGTCAGAAGCACCGACCCTCTTCCAGGTCAATGGTCCGGTGGGCCTCGCAACCTGGGATGATTATTGCCTCGATCTGAAGGATACGGATGTTTTCAAGGATCTGCAGAGTGAGGACTACGCACTGAAGAACAAGGATGGCGTAGTGAAGGGCATTGCATACGTTATCGAGACCTACGGCCTCATCTATAATAAGAAGCTTCTCAATGACTACATTGCAACGGACGGCGCGAAGATCAGTGACGTTTCAGAGCTCAACAGCTTTGACAAGCTGAAGGAAGTGGCGGATGACATTCAGGCGAAGAAGGATGATCTCGGCATTGAAGGTGCATTTACCTCCGCCGGCTTCGATTCCTCCTCTGACTGGCGCTTCAAGACGCATCTTGCAAACCTGCCGATCTACTACGAGTATAAGGCAGATGGCATTTCCTCCACGGAGGCCATCAAGGGAACCTACCTTGACAACTATAAGAACGTATTTGACCTTTACATTGCAGATTCGACCACAGAGCCATCGCTTCTCTCCGGAAAGACCGGTGATGATGCTGCTTCCGAGTTCGCACTGGGCGAGGCCATCTTCTATCAGAATGGTACCTGGGCATACAACGACATCAAGGACAATGAGGTTGCTGATGAGGACCTCGGCATGCTTCCGATCTACTTCGGCGTTGATGATGAAAATCAGGGCCTCTGCACCGGCTCCGAGAACTACTGGTGCGTCAATGCAAAGGCCAGTGAGGCAGACATTCAGGCAACGCTCGATTTCCTGAAGTGGGTGGTTGAGTCCGATGAGGGACGGGATGCCCTTTCCAATGAGATGGGCTTCGTTACTCCATTCTCAACCTTCAGTGATTACCTCCCGGCAAATCCACTCGTGGTTGCAGCAGATGAGTTCAATAAGGATAAGACCCCTGTATCATGGAACTTCACGACGATGCCAAGTGAGCAGTGGAAGAATGTTCTTGGCTCCGCATTGCTTGAGTATGCACAGGGTACCGGCAAGTGGGATGCAGTGAAGACCGCATTTGTCGACAACTGGGCAACCGAGTATAAGAATGCAAATTCATAAGTCATAAGAACAGCTGACCCAGAAGAATAAAAGCTGGTGGTCTCCGGCAGAATATCCTGCCGGAGACTTTTTACATCAGGCGATGCAGAAAAGGGACGCCTCCCTGAAAACGGCTCGGCAGCGTCCACCTGGCGACAGGATCGAAGCACATTATGAATGCCTGCCCGGCGCTTCGGCATCGTTCACCTGGAGATAGGATAGAGGTTAAATTATGGAAAAAGCGATCAAACGTTATATGCCGATTTTTGTGCTGCCGACGCTGGCAGCCTTTACGGTCGGCTTTATCGCACCGTTTCTCGTCGGCATCTGGCTGTCATTCTGCAAGTTTACGACGATTACCGATGCAAGGCTCGTGGGCTTTGTGAACTACGCAAAGGTCTTTTCGGATGCGACCTTTATTCACTCCCTCTGGTTTACGACGCTGTTCACCATCGTGACGGTTGTGCTTATTAATTTCCTGGCCTTCGCGGTGGCGATGGCGCTGACCATGAAAATCCGAGGAAACTACGTATTCCGTACGATCTTCTTCATGCCGAACCTGATTGGAGGCATTGTCCTCGGCTACATCTGGAGCCTGCTTCTGAATGGTATTCTTGCGTTCTGGATGCGCACCCTGACCTACAGTGCCACCTATGGCTTCTGGGGCCTCGTCATCCTGATGCTCTGGCAGCAGGTCGGCTATATGATGATCATCTACATTGCCGGTATTCAGAACATTCCGCGTGACCTGATCGAAGCGGCCCGCATTGACGGCGCAAACAAGTGGCAGGAGCTCCGCTATGTGATTCTTCCGATGCTGATGCCATCCATCACCGTCTGCACCTTCCTGACACTGACCAATGGCTTTAAGCTCTTCGATCAGAACCTGGCGCTTACAAACGGTGAGCCTTCACAGAAATCGGAGATGCTTGCCATGAATATCTTCAGTACCTTTTATGGACGCAATGGCTGGGAAGGTGTCGGACAGGCAAAGGCCGTCATTTTCTTCATCATTGTAGGGGCGGTTGCATTGACCCAGAATTATCTTTCCCGTCGGAAGGAGGTAGAGCAGTAATGAAAAACAAGAAGTTCAGTACCTTTCTGACCGTGCTCTTCAGCATCATTTCGGTCTTTTACATGTACCCGATTGCGCTGGTTGTGATGAACTCGTTTAAGAAGAAGGCGTACATTTCGAAGAAACCATTTGCCCTTCCGAATGCAAAATCCTTCGTGGGCTTCGACAACTACATTTCCGGCATCCAGAAGACCGGACTGATTCAGGCCGCCTGGGTTTCCCTCTTCGTGACGGTACTCTCGGTGATCGTCATTGTGCTCTGCACCTCGATGTGTGCATGGTACATCACGCGCGTACATACGAAATTTACGGCAGCCGTGTATTATCTCTGCCTCTT
>DJEQ01000118.1:1838-6577 GCA_002431355.1 Oribacterium sp. UBA5894 | reverse complement strand
AACATGCTGCGGCTGTCCAATCCGCTCGGTCTCGTGTTCATCTACCTGGGCTTTGGTGCGGGCCTTGCGGTCTTCATGTTCACTGGCTTCGTAAAATCACTGCCACTCGCCATCGAGGAGGCGGCCATGATCGATGGCTGTACGCCGATCCAGACCTTCTTTTATGTGGTAATGCCGATCATGAAGCCGACCTGCATTACCGTGGCGATTCTCGAGACGATGTGGGTGTGGAATGACTACCTCCTCCCATCCCTCGTTCTGGATCTTAAGAAGTGGAAGACCATTCCAATCGCGGTACAGTATCTGAAGGGCGGCTATGGCTCTGTGGATATGGGTGCCATGATGGGCGTACTTGTACTCTCCATCATTCCGATTATCCTTTTCTATGCATTCTGCCAGAAGTACATCATCGAGGGTGTTGTGGCAGGTGCAGTGAAGGGCTGAGGAATGCATCGATCGGCTCATGCATCGATCGAGCCTACAGCGACGATGCATAGAGGTGAGCAGGGACACTGGAATGAAAAAGGGGACAAGAGATGGAAAAAGAAACAGAGAAGCGAAAACAAAATCGCGCAGCGGGTATTTTAATGCCAATATTCTCCCTGCCAGGTGCCTATGGAATCGGAAGCCTCGGAAAGGAGGCCTTCCGATTCGTGGATTTTCTCCATGAAAGCGGGCAGACCTACTGGCAGGTACTGCCGATCGGCCCGACCGGCTATGGAGATTCACCGTATCAGAGCTTTTCCACCTTTGCGGGCAATCCGTATTTTATCGATCTGGAGACACTCATCGACGAGGGGCTCCTTACAAAGGAGGAGTGTGCGGCGGTCGACTTCGGAAGCGATGCAGGACGCGTGCACTACGAGAAGCTCTACTATGGCCGCTTCCCACTGCTTCGGAAGGCCTGGGAGCGCTTTCGACGGAGACTCGGCGGTACGGGAGGAGAGGCCCATGCCGATGGGCAGGAGACACCTCCATCGGGCAGTGGCAGGTGTGGGTCCGGAGAGGCCAATGCAGACGGGCGGAAGAACCGTACCTCCGCGGAGGCTGCAACGCGCACGAAGAGCATGAAGGCGCAGAACGCTTGGGCGGACGCGTATCCGGCCTTCCTTCAGCACAGCGCGCACTGGCTTCCGGCCTATGCGCAGTTTATGGCGGCACGAAGCGGCTACCCAGAGGATTTTTATCGCTTCACGCAGTTCATGTTTGAGCAGCAGTGGAAGCGGCTGAAGGCCTATGCCAATGAACGAGGCATTGCCCTGATCGGGGATATCCCGATCTATGTATCGGGCGATTCGGTCGACTTCGCGGAGCATCCAGAGCTTTTTCAGCTCGATGCCGAAGGACATCCACGGCAGATTGCGGGCTGTCCGCCAGACAGCTTTTCGGCGACGGGGCAGCTCTGGGGCAATCCGATCTATGACTGGGACTATCATCGGAAAACGGGCTATGCCTGGTGGATCGCGCGGATGCGGCGCTGCTTCGAGCTTTTCGATGTCGTACGTGTGGACCATTTTCGTGGCTTCGACGAGTACTATGCGATTCCGGCCGGTGCGAAGGATGCGACATCCGGGCACTGGGAAAAGGGACCAGGTATCGCCTTGTTTGATGCACTGAAGGCAGCGCTTGGTGAGAAGAAAATCATTGCCGAGGACCTCGGCTATGTGACAGATTCTGTGCGGAAGCTCGTGGAGGACAGTGGATTTCCTGGTATGAAGCTCCTCGAATTTGGTTTTGACTCCCGGGAGAGTGGTGATTATCGGCCATGTACCTGGCCGGAGCATGCAGTCTGCTATACAGGAACGCACGACAATCAGACGCTCTCGGCATGGATGAAGGAGATTTCTCCAGTAGACCAGGACTTTGCGATACGCTATTATATGGCGTGGAAAGAAGGAAGGGGAACAGAAGCTGAGGTGCGTCCACGTTCGGAGGCCGAAGTGGCACGGAGTCAGGCGCAGATCGAGGCCTTCCTTGCCTCGGATTATACAGAGGCACTCATCGAGATGACGCTTTCCGCAAAGCCGGGAACGGCGATTCTGCCGCTGCAGGACTACCTGGAGCTCGGCGCCGAAGCACGCATCAATACGCCTTCGACCCTCGGGCAGAACTGGACCTTCCGATTTAAGGAGAACGATTTTTCCATGGAAACGGCGGAAAAGATTCGTCGACTCACAGAGGAAAGTCAGCGCATCCGAAGAGAGGCATGAGGACGCGAAGGTAGAGTGATATGGCAGCGAAGAAATTGACAATTAAGGAAATTGCCAAACTTTCAGGCATCAGTGTGTCGACCGTTTCACGAGCGATCAACAACCACTATGACATCAGCCCGGAAACGAAGCGACGGGTGCAGGAGATTATCGACCAGTATGGGTATGTTCCGAACAATTCGGCCCGGAATCTGAAATTAAACGATGCCCGAAACATCGCGGTGCTGGTAAAGGGCATCACGAACCCGTTCTTTACCAGCATGATCAAGGTCTTCGAGCGGGAATGCTCGAATCATGACTATTCACTCGTGCTTGAGCATGTAGAGGAAAACCAGGATGAGACGGAGGTGGCAGCACTGCTTGAGAAGGAAAAACGTCTGAATGGGCTCATTTTCCTCGGCGGTAATCCGGTACAGTCGGTGGAACGCCTTCAGCGTCTCACCGTACCGTTTGTGTTCTGCTCGGTCGCCGTGCCGGACCGAAAGGCATTTGATGCCTATTCCTATGTGGCGATCGATGACCGTGCGGAAGCTGAAAAGGTAACGGATTTTCTCATTGAACAGGGACGGAAGCGGATCGCCATTCTGAGCGATGCGGAATCGGATATCAGTAACGGAATGCTTCGTCTCGAGGGCTATCTCCACTCGCTGGAAAAGCACGGCATCGCCGTCGATCCGACGCTGATCTGCCGACCGATTTCGCCGGAGCAGACCTATACCTTTGAGAATGGATACAAACGCACCGTGGAGCTGATCCAGTCGGGGACAGCCTTTGATGCGATTTTCGCCATTGCAGATTCCATTGCGATCGGCTGTCTCCGCGCGCTGAAGGATCAGGGGATTTCCGTACCGGAGGAGGTCGCCGTCATTGGCTTCGATGGACTGGAGCTTGATCAGTATCTGACACCGTCGCTCACCACGCTGCAGCAGCCGACGGAGGAGATGGCCACCGCCTCCATGCGGACACTTTTTGAACTCCTGGAGGAGCGCGAGGAGGGAGCGGCGCGGCGGACCACACCGATGGCAGAGCAGCTGGAAGGCAGAACAGATCATGCTTCCAGCATGCCAGTGGCGGTGAGCGGAGACGCGAGAAAGCAGAAGGACCGGAAAGCGAAATTTCAGCAGATTTTTCCAGGAACACTTCAGATTCGTGAAAGCTGCTCTATCGAAGCCAGGTAGAGCAGAGGAACGGATAAAGTGAAAATCAGAACAGATAAGCAGTGGCCCTTTCTGGCGCTTCCTACATTCGAGGGGGCGTGCGGAAGGGGCCTTTATTATTTGATAATCTGTTATCAAAGCTTCACGGATTATTAAAGACTCGGACGAGAATTCCTGTATAATAGTGAGTAGGCGAAGTAGTTTGTACAGTAAAGGAGCGTGACAGTATGGTTGTACTTGTATTATTTCTGATTGTAGTAGCCGTTCTCGCACGGATGATCTGCATTGTGCCACAGGGGCATGCCTATGTGACCGAGATGCTCGGGCAGTACAGTGGCACCTGGGGCGCGGGTCTTCACTTTAAGATTCCGATCGTGCAGCGGGTCATCAAGAAGGTGAGCCTGAAGGAGCAGGTACTCGATTTTCCACCACAGCCGGTGATTACGAAGGATAATGTCACCATGACGATTGATTCCGTCGTATTCATGAAGGTGCAGGATCCGAAGCTCTTTGTTTATGGTGTCGAGAACCCGCTGTCGGGCCTTCAGAACCTGTCCGCGACGACGCTTCGTGCCATCATCGGTGACATGGAGCTCGATCAGACCCTGACCAGCCGTGATCAGATCAATGCACGCATGCAGACGACGCTTGACGTGGCGACGGATCCATGGGGTATCAAGGTGACGCGCGTGGAGATCAAAAACATTCAGCCGCCGAAGGAAATCGAGGAGGTCATGACGAAGCAGATGCGTGCCGAGCGTGAGCGTCGCCAGACCGTGCTCGAGGCACAGGCCCATCAGGAAGCGGTTGTAACGAGAGCGAAGGGTGACCAGCAGGCGAAGGTCATCGCTGCCCAGGCAGAGCGTGATGCCCAGATCGCTCTGGCCGAAGGTAAGGCGAAGAGCATTGACCTCGTTTATGAGGCAGAGGCACGCGGTATCGAGCGCCTCAATCGTGCACAGGTCAGCGAGGGTGTACTGAAGCTGAAGGGCCTCGATGCCCTGAAGGAGGTGTCGAACGGCCGTGCGACGAAGATTTTCATGCCGTCGGACATTACGAAGACCGTGTCGACCCTGGGCGTGGTTGCTGAGAGCCTCGGCATTGGCGATGCCACCCCGGTAGATCACAGCGAACCGGCAGCCCCGAAGGCACCGGTGGATCCATGCCTCCATGCAGACAGCAGTGCCACGAGCGTGAAGGCCGCTGCAACCGGACAGCAGATTGACCAGGATGTCACGAAGAGCTATGGAAAGCTCGACCTCGACCAGTAAGGGAGTGTCAGAAGCTATAGGCCAGGGCCCCGGAGGAACGCCCACGGAAAGCCAGTACTTCAGGACTGGAAAAATCTGAAAATCGGACCTTAAGAAGCACT
>DJEQ01000118.1:0-1720 GCA_002431355.1 Oribacterium sp. UBA5894 | reverse complement strand
CGTGGGCGTTCCTCCGGGGCCCTTACGTCTTGTAGCTGTGTAGAACGGCCCTGCTCTGGCAAGAGACCGATTACTTTCGTAAGGGAGCTGGTTTCACATGGCGTGACATTATAAATGACGCAATAAAGGTAGAAACGAAGGCCGAGACATTATCCCAGAGGATCCTCCACATGCCGGAAAAGGGCTGATTTCTCGGATCTGACGCAAATCGGAGATTTTGAAGATGTCTGACATTACTGACGGCGCTTCATTTTCTCGGAAAAGCATCCCTGAAGAGGTTATTTCACACGAAATATAATGTCATGCCTTTATAGATTGTCTTCCCTGTGTCACAGGATAATGCCATGCTTCAAGTATTTCCTTATTCTGCGAAACTCCTGTAATGTTATAGGAATTAGAAATGGCTATTTTGCGTCATTTTTTCAAAAACGTAATGTCACAAGCTGCAGTTTAGCATGTTCTGTGAAAAGACCAGGAAAGATCTGGTTGGAGATTACCAGTATGCGCTGCAGAGAGCAGCGTGTGTGGGCGAAAATCTTGTAGGCTTGTCATAGCTGTTGGCATACTTGATGCAAGTGCAGACAATGCTTGATTTTGAGATTTCTGAGGCCTAGAGTAATGGTGTACAGATATTGGAACTGCAAAGTGAATAGGGTGAGAAACGATGCAAATAACGACGCTGTGTTATATCGAAAATGAGGGGAAGTACCTGATGCTTCATCGGGTGAAAAAGCATCATGACATCAATGCTGGGAAATGGATCGGCGTCGGTGGACATGTGGAAAACGGTGAGACACCGGAGGAGTGCCTGCTTCGTGAAGTAAAGGAGGAAACCGGTCTCGAGCTGACTTCCTATCGGTTACGAGGACTGGTTACGTTTCTGAGTGATGCCGATGAGCCGGAACTCATGTGTGTATTTACAGCCAGCGCCTTTTGCGGAGAGCTGATCGAGTGTGATGAAGGCGAACTCGCATGGGTGGATAAGTCGGAGGTCCTCGGACTTCCAACCTGGGAAGGCGACCGAGTCTTTCTGGAACGGCTCCTTTCCGGCGATGACCGCTTCTTCTCCATCAAGCTTCGCTACGAAGGCGACCGGCTTATAGAAAGGAAGGTGACGGATTACTGAGCATCGCGGAGGATGTGGAAAGCGTAAAGCTGAAGGGAGGGCCCCGGAGGAATGCTCACGGAAAGCCATGCGTAAGGACTGGCTTTCCGTGGGCGTTCCTCCGGGGCCCTGGCATTACGTTGCGTCTTATGCCTCCCTGTCGGCATCGTCCTGGAAGAGGTCGTTCAGGTAAATCACCTGGGCGACGGCCGAAACCACACGATATAAAACCTTTTTCTCGAAGGCGACGCCTTCTGTACGGAGCGGCTGCTCATCACGATCCTCGAAGACCGTGATGAGCTTTTTTTCGAGTTCAATGCAGAAATAGTTGTAGGCAATCGGAAGAGGATAGCTCTTTTTCTGCATTTCAATGAGGGAGGCGAGGTGATCCATGGCGAGCACCTGCTTCGACAGCACGAGAAAGATCGCGTAGGCGATCTGATCCGCGTAGTACTGCTTCTTCACTGGGCGGTCAATGTAGCCCTTTTTCACGTAATTGCTGATCATCGAATTGGTGACCGGAATATGGAGCGGTGATAAGCACTCATTGATATACTTTACGGTCTGCTCGAGATAGAGCCCCATATTCGGAAGCTCATCATAGCGTGGCATGCG
>DJEQ01000062.1 GCA_002431355.1 Oribacterium sp. UBA5894 | reverse complement strand
GCTGCCATTGCGACCGTCAGTGCACAGGCCATCGTT
This sequence comes from Oribacterium sp. UBA5894, assembly GCA_002431355.1. Classification (GTDB taxonomy): domain Bacteria; phylum Bacillota; class Clostridia; order Lachnospirales; family Lachnospiraceae; genus Oribacterium. The sequence continues at coordinate 4,474 of DJEQ01000062.1, read as the reverse complement.
CTGCTGATCATGGTGCTCGGCGTCTTCATGACGAAGAGGGGCAATGTCTTAAAGGAAATTCATCTGCTTTCCCGCATCCCACTTCGCACGCTGGAGGGGATCTGCCAGATCGGCATTCCGACAGCGCTCCAGGGCATGGCCTACTGTGGCATCTCCATGATTCTCACGCGTATGGTCTCCGCCTATGGCGCGGAAGCCGTCGCGACGCAGCGTGTCGGTGGTCAGATCGAATCCATTTCCTGGAATACCGCCGATGGCTTCGCTGCTGCGCTCAATGCCTTCGTCGCGCAGAATTATGGCGCACGCAAAATGGGCCGTATCCGAAAGGGCTATGTGGCCTCCGTCTGGATCGTCGGCTTCTGGGGGCTTCTGATTTCGGCCGCCTTCATTTTCTTTCCACGGCCCATCGCGGAGATCTTCTTCCATGAGCCGAAGGCCATCGCTACGGCCGTCGGGTACCTCATCATCATTGGCTTCAGTGAATCCTTCATGTCCGTCGAGCTGACCACCGTCGGCGCCCTGTCCGGCCTTGGACGGACCCGACTCTGCAGCGTGCTCAGCATTGCCTTCACGAGCGCCCGTATTCCTCTCGCCCTCGTGCTCAGCCGCCCGATGGGTCTCGACGGCATCTGGTGGGCACTCACCCTCACCTCGATCGTAAAGGGCATCCTCTTCACCCTCACCTTCCTTCACATCGTGCCGAAGGCAAGCGCTGCCTGAAGAAGTACGATGCCGCTTTTCAATCAGAGAATGGACGCTGAGCGCCTCCCGCTCGACAAAACAGATACCGTTTTATCGCCTCCCGCAGGCGGCATCAAAAAAGCACGGGTCCCACATCGCTTCTGCGATGCGAGATCCGTGTTTGATTTTAAGCCAAATTCACTTTCAGATTTCAGCGATCGCCTCAATCTCACAGAGCACGCCCTTCGGCAGATCCTTCACGGCACAGCAGCTCCGCGCTGGATTACCGATAAAATAGCGGGCATAGACCTCATTGAAGGCGGCGAAATCCGCGATATCTGCAAGGAAGCAGGTAGTCTTCACAACCTTCTCCATCGTTGTTCCCGCAGCTTCGAGAAGCGCTGCCACATTCTTACAGCTCTGCTCCGCCTGGGCTGCGATGCCCTCTGGAATATTTCCTGTTGCAGGATCAACTGGAATCTGTCCAGAGCAGAAGGCAAGATGACCTGAAATGATGGCCTGTGAATATGGGCCGATGGCCGCCGGTGCATTGGTTGTTGAAATGATGTTCATAGATATGACCTCCATCCGTTATTTGATACTATCCTATTTACACGCAGAAAAGCGCTCGTGTCAATCGTATACCACTTTTGGTTTTCATGATCCGCTTCATAAAGTTTTCGATATTTTCGCGCGGGCAGGCAATATCATGTGTGATCGCCGCCACCTCCAGGATGTACTGCGTCTCCTGGTCCAGCCCCTCCAGCTCACCGCTCATTTCCATTTCCGCTGAAGTATTTCACTCTTTAAAAACAGCCGATACTTGTTGTCTTCCTTAATCGGGTGAAGCTTTCCCCTTTTCACGAGGTCATCGATATTCTGCATCGAACAGGACAGCTCTTCCGCCGCTTCTGCTGAATCCATCACCCGTTCTTTTGCAAAGCACTGGAACTCTTCAAGCGTCAGCGGTACTTTCTTCCCTGTTGAATGAAGCCGGGAACAATCAATGCACAGATTTTCACCCCAGCAGATACCATATCCATCTGTTTCAACATTGACCTTACGGAAAACCGCTTCGTTCTGCACTACAGGATAAAATCGCTTATCTTCCTCTGGCAGCAGTCTCACATCATGCTTCCGTACACTACCGTCGCGGAAGAAAACAAGAAGCTGAGCATGTGGCAGCGGAATCACATCCTCCACCTTCTGCCGATTTCGTTTTATAAGCTCTTCTGGGAGATCATGCTTTGAAAGCGGCACCAGATAGTAGCTATCCTGCGCACAACGCCCATCGGTCATCGTCAGAAGCTTGTATTCATCATAATCATCGAGACCATTGTCTCGTAAAATCATGCCCAGATTCTGTCGATCTGTCGGAACGATGCGTTGCTGTACCCACAGCCTGCTCCAGTATGCATTGACCGTTCTCTGGCCCTTTTTCAGAAATGAAGAAAGAAGAAGTGGGGTTTCCCAAGGGTCCGCATCATCTGGTAATTCAATGTAAAAGCGCTTTTCTTTTTCGTAATAAAAAAGATATGCTACATCCTTTTCAGACTCATTTTCTTCATCTCTGATTGCAAAAATCTTCATAATAGAGCCACCTCTGCCAGATCATGTTCCAGATTTTATTCTGTAAAGATGTCGATATAATCTCCTCTAATCCTTCGAGCAAAACACTTCGATCATTTTCATTCATCGGGTTCAATACCGGCAATGCATCTTTTGGAATCAGCTTCAGGTTTTCCTGAGTAGACCTTGAGCCCACAAAGCACTGAACCATTCGATCCTTCATCACATCAAAGTTCTCGATTTCCTCTTCCGTATGACAGTTGAAAAGGAAGGAAAGTCCATGGTCAAAAATGGGAGCCAGACGAAGTGATTTTTTTTTCGCATTTCGAAGCACTTCAATATTTGCTCCATGTCGGTCACGATTCAGAATCAGAAAATCCACCACCAGCATTTTGTAAATGTACTCTGACCACCCGTTCCGAATGCAGAACGCAAGAGGTGTTTCATCTTTATTTCTTTCCGCCTGATAGTAGGCATCCAGTGCAATCTTATGCTCCCCATGCTCTTTAAAGTCTCTGGAAGCACACAGGTAGGTCTCCATCTCACTTCCATCAATGTCGATTTCAGCATGAATTAAATCATAGTGAAGATGCTCAATCCCCAAAAGATTCAAAAGTCGGTCCACAATCAATTCGTTTACACACTCGTGGCCAATAATTCCACGTATACCGTCATAATTTGACAGCTTGTAATACACCTTCGGCTGCTGAAGATCATCGGTCGCCTTTAAAAACGAACCGGCCGTACCGGAGGACGAACGGATCAACGACCAGGAAAGATATCTTAGATCCTGCTTTTCGTGAATAATCATTGCACTCATTTGCCCTCCATAGCTTCACCTGTGATTATTTCCCATAATACATCAATCACTTGATGTACATCAAGTGATTTTTCTTCATACTGAGCTCGTATCCTTCCCCCGGCTTCACGCCCCATTCAAAATATGGCTTTCTCGGCTCCGCATAGCGCTCCATCAGCGCCATGATCGTCCCTCCATGAACGATACAGGCGACCTGAAGCTCTTCCTCCGCCCGCTGGCTCTCAAGCGCCCGAAGCACCGGGAGCACCTTCGCTTCAAAGCCCGCACACACACGCCTCGTGAACTCAGCTTTACTCTCCCCTCCAGGAAATGCACTCTCCCCATTCGTATCGATGTAGCGCTGGTAAGCCGCGCGATGCGCAGGGTCTGGATCGGCATTGATTTCCTGATACGTCTTATACTCAAACGCACCGAAATTCATTTCCATAAATTCCGGCACGACGATGAACTGAGCTCTCTTCTCATCATGACCCGACGCATGCGGAAATGAGTCTTGAGCGAGCAGCGGATCGTGCAGCATCCCCTCCTCTGTACCAGGGACATACGGAAATAAGCACTGCGCCGTCTCGAGACAGCGCCGCGCCGGGCTCACGAACACAAGAGACGGCTGAAATGTCGTCTCCTGCCCCTTCCTGCATAATCGTTCCTTCTCCTCCGGCAGGATGCCTTCATCCGTCACACCCACATAGCGGTACTCCCGGTTTCCCTTCGTTTGTCCATGCCGTATCAGCCACAGTATCATCGCTCTGCTTCGCCCTTTCCATCGCCTTCCTTCATCAGCCACGCAAACCCTTTCGCCGTCCGGACCTCTGGCTCCTTAAAGTGATTCCCCGCATTCCATTCGAGCACCGTCTGCACGCCCTGTCGCTGAAGCCACGCCGCCCCCTCCCGGATGCAGCTCCCGACGCTTGCCATCACCGGATTCTTCGTTTTCTCCTCCCGGTCGCCGAGGCTGAGGTATACCGCCGGTACCTGTATCGCATGCTCCCGCATATACGGCAGGAAGCCTGGAAACCACACGGAAGGTGAGACCGCTGCTACGGCACGGAAGTGATCCGTCTGGTACGCCGCCCAGAGTGAAAATAAGCCAGCGAGCGAGTATCCCCCGAGGTAGTAGCGTTTCCCATCCTCTCTACAGCAGGCCAAGGTCTCCTGCAACAGTGCAGCTGCCTCCCCGCCGAAGTCCTCTCTCCCGAACACGGCCGGTGCCTTCCACGGTGACAGCTCCCGGTTCCAGTCCTCCACCTTCAGCGCCATCAGGCAGAAATCTTCCCCCGCTCTCTTTTCAATTTCTTCCACCTCCCTCGCCATCAAATCGAGGTCCTGGTCGCCGATTGGCTGAACCAGTACCGTGGTGGCGGATGGATTTCCGTAGGTGAAAATCTCCATGATGTGGCCTCCTGA
>DJEQ01000066.1 GCA_002431355.1 Oribacterium sp. UBA5894 | reverse complement strand
CGGCATCAGCTCAACGTGCGTATAGCCCTCCTTCTTTACATACTCGGCGAGCTTCGGTGCCAGCTCCCGATAGTTGTAGAACTCGGAGCCGGCCTGTGCGACACCTGCTTCATCAATGGTCTGCTGCTTCCGTGCGAAGGAGCCGAGATGGAGCTCATAGACCGACATGGCTTCCTTCTTGATCTCGTCCACACCACGTTCCGCCTTCTGCTGCTGCCAGGCCGCATCCGTCCACGAAAAGGTCGTGAGCTCCTCCACGATGGAGGCATTGCCCGGACGGAGCTCGAAGCCGAAGGCATATGGATCGGCCTTCAGGAACGGCTCCTGATGATGGCACTTGATCTCATATTTATAGAGACTGCCCGGTGTGAGATGCGGGATAAACAGCTCGAAAACGCCGGAATCCCCGAGACGCTGCATCATATGGCGACGGCCATCCCAGAGGTTGAAATCGCCGACGACGGATACGCGCTCCGCATGCGGTGCCCAGACCGAAAAGGCCACGCCATCCACACCATTCAGACGAATCGGATGTGCGCCCATCTTTTCATAAATGTCATACCAGATGCCGCCCTGATACTTTTTGATATCTCGATCGGTATAGATGGATGGGAAGGCATACGGGTCCTCTGTTTCAGCGTCCGTGTCATTGTCGTAGGTGATGTGGTAACGGTAGCTCGGAAGCTCCTCGTTCCATGCCTCCTGCATCGAAAGAAGCACCGCAAAAAATCCTGCTTCGTCCACAAGCTCCATCGGATGACGTTCTCCGTCCAGCAGCAGCTCCATGCGCTTTGCGGTCGGCACAAAGGCCTGCACGAGAAGTCCCTCTGGAAGGATATGTGCACCGAGCGTCTTCTTCGGATCCGCTGTTTCTGCATAGGTGATGTCTTCCACCGCCGCCCAGTTCATGATTTCTTCTAATTGTTCATTCATGCTTTATTCTCCTTCCGCGTAGTGCGTAATATGGATCGATTGCTTTTCCCTGGCAGCGCGACTGTCTGCCTCCGTTTTTTCATCACCCGCAGCCTGTATTCCAGCCTGAGACACAGCTGCTCCAGTACTGCTTCTTTTTTTTCGTCTGGAATGTACGGTCTTCGGCTTAAACGCCGGGTCCTTCACGGCCTTCAGCACGACGATGGAGCGAGGCTCGACCGTATAGCGATCTTCCGGAAGTGGTACCTCCCGAGATGCAATCCCATTCGTTTCTTCTCGTGCGGTGTCAATCACCATGGCCCACTTCATTCCCTGAGCAGGATGCGCAAGAAGGAAGGTATGCTTCTCCCAGTGCAGGTTGTACAGCACGAGAAAGGTCTCATCCTCCGCATAGGCTCCGGCATACAGGACGCCGAGCTGTCGCCGGAAGTTTTCGGTCTCCGGCCGCCAGGCGTTTTCACCATGGAAGCTGATGTCCGGGATGCCGACGGAGCGATAATCCATCTGACGAAGCGGGGTTCCCTGGTGAAACACCGGATGCTGCTTTCGGAAGTGGATGGCGAAGCGTGCGAACTCATAGAGCTCCTGGTTCTGCTGAAGCAGCCGCCAGTCGAGCCAGTTCAGTGCATTGTCCTGACAGTACGGGTTGTTGTTCCCAAGGTGGGTCTGCCCGAACTCGTCGCCCGCGTTGATGAGCGGCGTTCCCTGACTCAGCATCAGAAGAAGCCAGGCATTGCGCCACATCCTTTTCCGCAGAAGCTTAATGGATTTCTTCCTTGTCGGTCCCTCCTCCCCACAGTTCCAGCTGTAATTCTGGTCGGTGCCGTCGCGGTTCTCCTCGTGGTTCGCTTCGTTATGCTTTCGATCATAGCGCAGCACATCCATAAGACTCATGCCCGAGACATTGGCCATGTACTGAATGCTCGCGCGATTCGACGGATTCTCGCGCACGCGCTGCATAAGGGTCGGCAGCATACTCTCGTCGCCCTTCAGGATGCGACGCATATCATTCTGAAAGCCATCATTGTAATCGGCAAGGTAGCGGCCCGGCCGTGTCGCAGAAGCGCTTCCATGCGCCGGTGCCTCCTCGATCTGCCCCTGCCAGCTGTCTGCCCAGATCTTGAAGCGGCTCAGCCACGGGTCGCGGGCAATGACGCCATAGGGCGCGGCGCCGATCAGGTGAATGCCATCGACATGATAGTGAATGCGCCAGTAGCGCATGACATTCACGATGTAATCCGGAAGTGTTTCGTTTGTAAAATAGAGATCCACCACCAGCTCCATTCCGTGCGCATGCAGGGTCTGTACAAGCTTTCGAAACTCATTCCGCGGGTTTTTATGATCCGAGGTGAAGCTCGACTTCGGCGCAAGCTGCAGCGCATCCTGCGTGAAGCCCCAGTAATTGATGCGTCCCGTCGGGCGAAGCTCGACCTCATAAGGATGGTCATGTCCATAGTCTGGAAGCATCACCTCATTGAACTCATAGGGTGGCATGAGCTCGAGCGTCGTCACGCCAAGTGCCTCGAGGTACGGGATTTTTTCAATGATGCCCTGAAAGCTGCCCCTCGTGTCGTGATCGAGTCCAGAGGAGCTGTGCTCGGTGAATCCACGGACATGCAGACGGTAAATAATGCTGTCCTCGTAGGGAAGCTCCAGCGCACGGTCCTCGCGCCAGGCTTCACTGGATTCCGGAATCGCGGTGGCCTCGCCAATGGGCGTTTTCAGTATACGAACGCCATCCCGGAGATTGCCGAAGCTCTTCCTCCCCTCAAAAACCGTACCATTCGGATCGGTAAAGATATGGCCATCGGCCTCATAGCAGTAGCTGAGCTCATCGAGTGGAGGAACGACTGCAGCGTGGTGCTTCGCCCCTGCCCTCTTCCTGTCTGCCGGGGCTTCCAGCTCGACCGCGTCGCGCTTCGTCGCCTGGGACTGCACCCGGCCATCCTCTGTCCTCTCAATCGGAAGCTCCAGATGCCAGACATCGCCGATGCGCTCTGCCGGATCGAAGGCAATCTGGCGCACACGCCGGTTTTTATGATACAGATTCAGAAACAGCTGGTCCGTACGGACGGCTGCTTCAAAGATATAATGGTCGTTTTCCTTTTTCAGTCCTAGCATGATGTCCCTTCCCTGTTGCGACTTCCTCGTGTCTACACGCTTCCTCTGTACGACGCCTTCTGCCCGATCGTCATTTCCCGCAGCATTGCGTTCCATGGTCACGGCCGCGCCGATCTCCTGTGCCCTGTCTTAAAGCTCAATGTCGAGCTCGATCGGACAGTGGTCAGAGCCGAAAATCTCCTGATGAATGGATGCGCCCTTGACCCGGTCGCGCAGTGCCTCGGATACGATAAAATAGTCAATACGCCAGCCCACGTTCCGATCACGTGCCTTCATGCGGTAGGACCACCAGCTGTACTCATCGATGGCATCCGGATGCAGCAGGCGGAAGGTATCAAGGTAACCAGCATCGAGAAGACGGGACATTTTCGCACGCTCCTCATCCGTGAAGCCGGCATTCTTATGATTCGTCGCCGGATTTTTAAGGTCAATTTCCTCATGCGCGACGTTCAGATCGCCACAGTAGATGACCGGTTTTTTCTCATTTAAGCGCTGAATGTAATTTCTCCAGGCATCCTCCCACTCCATACGGTATGGAAGGCGCTTCAGCTCATTCTGGGAATTCGGAACATAAACCGTCAGCATATAATAGTCTGGAAATTCTGCCGTGATCACACGTCCCTCCCGGTCATGCTCCTCCATGCCGATTCCATAGTGCACGGACAGCGGCTCCTCCTTCGTAAAAAGTGCCGTCCCGGAGTAGCCCTTCTTCTCCGCATAGTTCCAGTACATATGATAGCCCGGAAGCGTGAGCTCCAGCTGTCCTGCCTGCAGCTTCGTTTCCTGCAGACAGAAGATATCGGCATCCAGCTGTTCGAAGACCTCCATGAAGTTCTTTCCCATCACGGCCCGGAGCCCATTCACATTCCACGAAATCATTTTTTTCATCGTTCTACCTCTTTTATCCTGAATGAGTATATTTTAGCATGCTTTGGTGGGATTTTCTTTCGAAACACACAATAAAAAAGCCTTTCGGTTTTTTCCGAAAGGCTCATTCATCATTCATCTATAATTTCAGGCTTTCGCATCCCCTGCGAGGTCATCTCCATCCTGCTCCTGCCGCCTGGTATCATCGGAAGGTCCCGTCTCTTCCACGACCTCCAGTGCGCCCTGCATCCAGATCTTTCCCTTAAAGCGACGCCCCACGGCCGGTACGCCGACAAGGTCGGCTTCATTGATCGCCACATGGAAAATGCAATCGTTGCAGCTCAGCTTCATATCTACCACATTTTCGTGGGTGTAGACATTTTCCTTCACGCGGATGGAAACGATTTCACCGATGATCTGGTACATGTCGCACTCAACACCGGTCGGCATAAAGCTCGTTTCCACGAGGCTGTACAGGTCCTCTGACTGATAGCGCCGCTGCACCTCATGCATGAGGTTGAGATCCGTTTCCGTCAACGTATCAATGGCCTCCGGATCCCCCTGACGGGCGGCCTCGTAAAGCCGCTTCCGCTCATTCTGGCGATGCTTCACGATTTCCGGATCCTCCGGGCGCTTCTCCACCGGAAGGAGAATCTTTCCACTCTCCGCGAGGCCTGTCAGAAACGCCTGGCGGGCGCGCAGCGGAATCTCCATGCGGCGAAGCTCCGTCAGCTGTACAGAATTCGTAATATAGAAAATCAGTGGAATGCCTGAGCGGAAATCCTCCAGCACACCCGCATAGGTCTCCTTCTCGAGATGGCGCTCCACAACGCCCTCCTCCGTGAGGGTGCCATCGTAGGAGCGCATGTACGGAAAGTAGTGGCTGCGATGAAATACGCCATCTGGCGTACGCTGGCCGACCAGGGTGATGCCCATCGATGGCGCCACCGGCAGCTGGTACTCCTCGGTGACGACGCCATCCCCGGCATGAATGCTCAGTATCCGGTATTTTTCATTGGATGCCCGCTCCAGAAGCGGCTGCAGCTGCAGCTCTGTATTCAGCTTGGAAAATCCGACGGATCTCAGAAATTTATGCATGGTCTCTTCGTTCGAACGTTTCCGGCGGAATTGCCGGAACCCTTTTAATACACGGTATACTACAATAAATAGACCGTGTTTGCAAGACGTCCGAGGCGGACGAGGACCTGGGCCGAAGGGGGCCGATCTGCAAAACATCGAAATCACTTCGGACCTTTCCTTTCTGAGGAGCCCGGAGGGCACCCATCCGGGCTCCTCGAAATTGAAGA
>DJEQ01000082.1:19470-21541 GCA_002431355.1 Oribacterium sp. UBA5894 | reverse complement strand
ACATAGCCCGTATGGATCTGGACATCCGGCGCGGTCAGCACCAGACGCTCGCAGAAGGCATTGAGCTGCATGATGTTGCTGTCCCAGGAATAGTGGATGATGGTTTCTCGCGCGTGCGCCGTCAGGGTATGGTGCATCCCATACTCGCGGTTATAATCATTGAAATAAAAATCCAGCATGTTTTCGACATCATGCGGGCGGTTCTTCAGCTTCGGTATGCGGAGACGCAGGGCTCGGAAGGTGAAGAGGAGATCCGAGCGGAAGAGAAACTGATTGCGAAGCTCGGTCAGATTTTTCGAGGTCGTGCCAATGATCCGGATATCCACGTAACGATACTGCGAAAAGTTGGTCTGGCTCGCGACACGCTTCGTGCGGATGACCCGCGCAAGCTGGGACTGCATCGGAAGCGTCAGCTTGTCAATGCCCTGGATCATCAGCGTGCCATGATTACAGTCCATGATGGCACCCTCGCGCCCCATGCGAGGATCCCCGAAGAGAATACGATTCTGATCCTCATTTGTAAGTCCGGAAAGGGAGATGACCGCATAGGACTTTCCCTTTCGATCGCTGCCGTTATGGATGGCCTGCCCGATCATTTCTAGCTCTGGGCCTGCGGAGGCCTCAATCAGTACGGGACTCGAGGAGCGCGCATAAAGCTTCGCCTTCTCGAGCTCCGGCTTCAGATCCACAAAAAGGTGCTCGAGCATCTCAAAGGTCGCGACGGCAGGGTCGCCATGGAGAAGCACGATATCACTCGGCTTAAAGTTCATTTTTCATTCCTTTCGAATCTACTCAGAGTCGAACTTTTCTCCTGAAAAGTTCAGAACGTGAGAAAAAGACTACTGTATTTAGTGTAATGCAGACATTTCAAAATGCAATACCATTGAAATGAAAAAACGATATAAAAATAACGAAATGAAATGCTTGTGCAAACTGCACATAAATACGTAAAAATTTGTGCAAATTACGAACGAAATGATCCCGCATTTCCATTATATTGGTTCCATCAGATATGAAAAGCAACAACAGAGAGGAGAAACATGAACTCTTTCAATTTCGAAGACAAGATCAAGTTTACGAAGGCGGTCTTTTACAATTTCCGCAAAATTCCGCTTCCAAAGCCATTTCAGGATGGCACCGGCGGATTCGGTCAGTTTATCCCGGAGCAGGGCTATCTCGAGCTCTCGGATGATACCGGCATGACGGCGCACTACACCGTGACCCGTGCCTTCATTAAGGACATGCTTCCACAGATTCTGAACGGGGAGACGAAGAGCTACAACGAGTGGCGCGAGACCCTCTACTGGAAATCCAGAAACGCCGGCTTCCAGTCTGCAGCAGCGGTCAATGTCGGCACCGTGGATCTTCTGATGCTCGACATCCTGGCACAGCGCGCAGGCAAGCCGATCCACCGCTTCCTCGGTGCCGAGAAGGACTGGGCCGCAGCCTATAAGGGTGGCGGATCCCTTCTTCTTTCCGATGAGGAGCTTGTCGAGGATATGTGCCGCTACGTATCGGAAGGCTTCACGACCGTGAAGTTTAAGATCGGCAGCGACAAGGGTCAGAACATGGAGCGGGACCTTCGCCGTATTGAGAAGGTGCGTGCCGCAGTCGGCGATCAGATCGACGTCGCCGTCGATGCCAACCAGCGCTGGACGGTCGAGGAAGCCGTCAAGTTTGCGAAGATGGCAGAGCCGTACAACATCGCCTGGTTTGAGGAGCCGATCCACTCCGCGGATTTCAACGGCATCCAGAGGATGAAGGAGATGGGCGTCAAGCAGAAGATCTCCGCCGGAGAGTCGATGCGCATTTCCTATATGTATGAGATGTACCTCGAGAAGGGCGTCGACATCGTGCAGCCATCCCTCGGCCGTATGACCCGCATCGATGATCTTCTGAAGATCCGTGACATGGCGAGAGCCGCAGGCAAGGAATTCCAGTCCGGTGGACGTACTGCGTACAATGCCTCCTTCGGCTGCCTCTATGGGGAGCATGAGCGCATCGAGTTCCACGCACCAATTTCAGAGCCGGTACACGAGCTCATGCTGAACGTTCCGGAAATTCGCGATGG
>DJEQ01000082.1:8402-19354 GCA_002431355.1 Oribacterium sp. UBA5894 | reverse complement strand
GCGATGGATGCCCTCGAGTCGAGAACCATCTATCTGCCGCCGAAGGCCTGAGAAGGCATGCGTATCAAAAAGTATAGAAAGCATGAAACGCCGCATTACGGCACCTGCATTTAAGCGCATCACGACACAGCCTGTAGAATCTTCACCCATGGGATGCGCGTTTCAAAAAGTTTGGAAGGACAGAGGTCCTGTAAATAAGGAGGAAAATATGAAAAAGAGATTATTTGCAATCGCACTTGCAGCGACGATGGCCATCGCAACCGGCTGTGGCGCAAGCAGCACGGGAAGCACAACGGCAGCGCCAGAGACCAGCAAGGCAGCAGAAACGACCGCAGCTACGGCCGAGGGCAGCGCAGCAGAAACCAGCGCAGCAGAAAAGTCCGAGGCACCAGCTGCTTCTGGTGAGCTGGAGACCGCGGCACAGGCGGACATTGATGCGGCAGCTGCTGACAATTATGGCTTCCCGAAGGGCACCATTACCTGGGTGGTTCCGGGCAAGGCAGGCGGCGGATCCGATCTTGCTACCCGTTACCTTTCCGAGGCGATGACGAAGGAGCTCGGCATCACAAATACGGTTACAAACTATGATTCGAACTCGGTAGGTCATCAGGCCGTGGCCAATGCACAGCCGGATGGTTCGACCATCATGCTGGCGACAGGAGCCCTTAACATTCAGTGGATCACGGGTAATGCAGAGGTGAATCCGAAGACGGATCTTACCCTGATCGCCGCCCTCGATGACAACGGCTTCTCCGCACTCTGTGCACCGGTCAATGCACCATACGATACCTTCGACGAGATGATCGAGTATGCAAAGCAGAATCCAGGAAAGCTGAATGCAGGTATGCCATCCTCTGGAAACAACACCTTCCAGTTTGGTAAGCTGCAGCAGTCCGAAGGCATTCAGCTCAATGCCGTAGAGGCTTCCTCAGAGTCCGACCGTCTCACCAACCTTGCGGGCGGTTTCATTGACCTCGGCTTCGTCGGCATCGGAAACGCACAGGAGTACGAGAAGGCAGGCAAGCTGAAGGTGCTCGGCACGATGGCTGGCGATGGTCTCACGATTGCAGACTACGATGCGACGCTGGGTGATCAGTATAAGACCTTACAGGAGCAGGGCCATGATGATCTTTACTGGAATGTAAAGCACTATGTATACGGTCCGGCAGGTATGGACGAGGCAAAGGTCAAGGAGATCAATGCTGCGATGTCCGTACTGGAGAGCAACCAGGCATGCAACGAGGGTCTCAAGTCCGTTGGCCATATCCCTGAGTGGCATAACGTAGAGGATTCCCTCAAGATCCGTGATGCAGAGTATGCAGCAGAGGTAGAGGTCGGAGAGTTCCTTGGAAAGAAGGTCAACGACTAATTGTTCTAAAAGCTCTTTCGTACAGCTCGGTGGGAAATCCATCGGGCTGTATAAAGTAGAAATAAGAAACATGATGTGCGCTTTCGCTGAACGCAATCATGGATTGATCAAGTGATTTATAGAGAGGTTATCATGAAATTAAAGAGAAATACGATTACCGGAGTGGTGGGCATCATTGCGGTCATCCTCTGCTTTATCCTCATGCAGTCGATGCGTCAGGTGCCGAACCTGATCGAACCGGGACCGAAGCTGATGCCGACCGTAGGATTATGCTTGATTCTGCTGAGCTCCATCATGCTGCTCATCGATGGTCTTCGCGATAAAAAAGAAGAGAAACCGTACTTTCCAGAGGGCGGTGTTAAGAAGCTGGTTTTTGCCTTTGCACTTCTCTGCATTTATGGCATCCTGCTGACGCTGTTCGGATTTCTCCTCACGACACCGTTTGCCATGTTTGCCTTCGTCAACATGCTGAAGGAAGACGAGAAGGTGACCTGGTGGCAGGCGGCACTCATCAGTATCGCTGTTACGGCCCTTCTGTATGGAATGTTTGTGATCGGTTTCCAGATCAAGCTTCCATCAGGCATTTTGCTTAAGTAAGGAGGAAGTTCATTATGTCATATTATCTTGCTGGGCTTGCAACCTGCTTGCAGCCTCTGAACCTGCTCCTCATTGCGGGCGTGGTGATCGTCGGCATCATCTTTGGTGCCATTCCGGGACTCAGTGCCACACTGGGCATCTCTCTTATCCTTCCGATTACCTTCGGCCTTTCGACCACGACCTCCTTCATCGTGCTTCTCGCGATGTGGATCGGCGGTGTGTCTGGAACCTTTATCTCGGCCGTTCTCATCGGTATTCCGGGCTCGAGCTCATCGATTGCGACCTGCTTTGATGGCTATCCGATGACCCTGAAGGGCAAGGCGTCCCGTGCCCTGGCCATCGGTATGACGGCCTCCTTCATCGGTACGGTGGTGTCTGTGCTGATTGCCACCGTCGTAGCCCCGCTGATTGCAGATCTCGCTCTGATGCTGGGACCGTGGGAGTATTTCTCGCTCTGCTTCTGCGCGATTACACTCGTAGCCGCACTGTCGAAGGGCAATATCTGGAAGGGCATCATGGCCGCTGGCATTGGTCTCTTCCTTGGCTGCGTCGGTCTCGATCCGATCACCGGTGTGGCACGCTATACCTTCGGAAATCATTTCCTGGATTCTGGACTTTCTACGGTATGCCAGATGCTCGGAATGTTCGCGCTCTGCCGTATCATCCTTGACTATGCGAAGGGACAGGGCAAGCTTCCTGAGGTGAAGAAGTCGGATCTTCACGGCTTCGGCATCAAACTGAAGGATGTTGTCACTCATCTTCCAACCATCATTCGTTCCTTCCTGATCGGCCTTTGGATCGGCTTCCTGCCAGGTATGGGCTCTGGTATCTCGAACATGGTGGCCTATGGACAGGCGCAGCAGGCCAGCAAGCATCCAGAAGAATTCGGAAAGGGCTGTGATGAAGGTATCTGGGCTTCCGAGGTGTCGAACAATGCTTCGCTCGGTGGTGCGATGATTCCGATGATGGCACTTGGTATCCCAGGCGATGGCATCACGGCGATGCTGATTGCAGGACTTACCATTCATGGACTGCAGGCAGGCCCTCTGTTCATGACGCAGCAGCCAGATCTCTGCTACCTGATGTTTGCCTGCGTACTGATTAGTGCGATTGTCACCTTCCTGCTTGAAGTCATTTTCAAGAGATGGCTTCCGATGATCCTTCGGATTCCGTATCATTTCCTGTACAGTGTGATTCTGACGATCTGCTACATTGGCGCCTTCGGCGTATCGAACACCGAGTTTAACATTCTCATCATGCTGCTCTGGTGCTTCCTTGCCATCTTCCTGAATATGGCAGGCATTTCCTTAAGCCCACTGGTACTCGCGTTCATTCTTTCGGATGACCTCGAGGGCTATTTCCGGAAGGGCGTCAGCTTCGCACATGGAAGCTATCTGCCATTCGTGACGAGACCGCTGTCGCTGCTGTTCCTTCTTCTTGCGGTATTCTCTGTGGCATGGCCGTACATTTCGGATGCACTGAAGAAAAAGAAGGCAAAGAAGGCAGGTGCCACGGTATCTTCCGTAAATACAGAAGATGTCCAGGACGACTAAAGCCTTATAATATGATGAAACCCCTGTGAAACGCGTGTACATGGGAATCTCACCACTCTATGTAGCTGTGGAGAAACCCCTGTGACGATGAAGCCACAGGGGTTTTATAGTAGAAATTTAAAGGAAGCAGAAGGCACGAACGGCTGGTGGGATGGAAAAGACGAGCCCTTTCCACGTCTTCTATGTATGCACGTTCTGTTCGGTGCTTTGTGCGCTGCAAGAGAAAGGACAACATGATGTCGAACGAGCAAAACGAATTACCAGAAATCACCAGAATCTACCCGACCCTCCCGTCGATCCTTCGAAAGTATGAGCGCTATGGACGGCAGGATGCGTTTCGAGGCAGCACCCAAGCAGAATTTGAAGCCTGGAGAAAAAAGAGCCGTGCGACCCTATGGAAGCTGCTTGGTCTCGATAAGATGGATACGTGTGCACTGGAGCCGGAAATCGATGAAGTGGTGCGTCTTTCAACGCAGGAGGGCGGGCGTGAAATGAAAACGGCACGGGGAAAGGCTGAGAAGAAAGGCCCCGATTCGACCATCTTACGCTATCATATCCTTATCCACACAGAGCCAGATATAACACTGTCGGCCTACTTACTGGTACCGGCGCCTGCAAATGCAGACACGCCGGTCATTCTGTGCCCACCAGGGCATAATGGTGACGGAAAGTTTACGGTAGCCGGTGTGCGTGGGTACCGAGCGATCGAAGAAAGCATTGAAAAATACAATTATGACTTTGGCTGGCAGCTGGCCTGTCTCGGGTACGTGACGTTCTGCCCAGATGTACGTGGCTTTGGGGAACGGCGCGAGCTTCTGGAGGACACGGAGACACTTCCCCTCGCCATGAAGGGAGATTGCTACTGGCTCGCCCACATGGGCGAACCCATCGGTATCCCTGTGCTCGGGATGCTCAGCTGGGACCTCATGCGCTGCGTGGATTTTCTGCAGGAGTATGTGGGGGCGAAGGAGTGGAAGGAACAATGGAATCCAAATCGAATCCTTGCCTTCGGATTTTCCGGCGGTGCGATGCAGAGCCTCTACCTCAGTGCACTGGATGAACGCATTCATGCAAGCTTTCTGTCCGGATATATGTATGGCTTTCGAGATTCCCTTCTCAGGATGAACCGGAACTGCTCATGTAACTATGTGCCGCATCTCATGGAGCACTTCGACATGGGGGACCTTGCCAGCCTGATCGCACCGCGCAGACTGATGATTCAGTCCTGCCGCGCGGACCGTCTCGCCGGAGAACGTGGGCTTCAGAACGTGCAGGAGCAGGTCGACATGGTCCGTGCGAACTATGGGGTGATGGGAAAAGCAGAAAATGTGCAGCAGGACATCGAGGAAGGACCACATCACCTGGACACAAGTCATTTAAAAGAAATTGTAGAGTGGATGGTGGAAGAAAATCGTATATAGGTTCTGGCTGCGTTCAAACTTTCGGACACTTAGAAATGCCCAATGAATAAGTAATACAATTTTGGGACAGGCTCTATTTTTAATAAATGATATAAAGTTTGTCATCATTTCATGATATAGTTTAAAGAAAAGCGACAGTAATGGTGACATATTTTTCGTTACGGTACCTTAGGATAAGCTGAAGAAATTATATACGATTTTGAAAAGCAGTGTTCTGTATATAGAATTTCTTTTGTTCAGACTTGTTAAAACTGTAACGATATATACGATGAGCCTTTTTGGAAAATCGTATATATCAATTTTGAAGTGTTTGACCCTTAAGAGCCGCATTGGATGTATACGGAAGGCTGCTTTTGGAAATCGTATATACTCATCTTTTGCTTTTAAGCTCAGAGAAGGCAATTTTATATATACGATTTCTATAAATGCCATCGTGTATATATTTTTTGCGGATCGAAGCCGTTTTTGGATCAAAAAGTATATATATGATTTTGAAAATTGTATGATTGTATATAGTCGGGCTAAGTTTGAAAGATAATTGAAGGTAAAGGATAACATGATGAAACACTACATTGATTTACACATCCATCTGGATGGTTCGCTTCCATATGAAACCGTCCATAAGCTGATGAAGAAGGAGGGGATGCCAGCGAAGACGGATGCGGAGCTTCGGCCGCTTCTTTCTGTGCCGGAGGACTGCCGGGATCTCAATGAATATCTCGAAAAATTTGATTTTCCGCTGCAGCTTATGCAGAGCGCAGAAAACATAGAAACCATCGTCTATGATCTTCTGACGGAGCAGCGCGCCGAGGGACTCATCTATACGGAAATTCGTTTTGCACCGCAGTTCCACTGTCAGAAGGGACTCACGCAGGAAGAGGTGGTGCAGGCCGCCCTCGCCGGGCTTCATCGCTTTGAGAAGGATCAGTTTTCCTGCACCTGTGCAGAAGCGACGCCGGAGCTTCACGCCGGGCTCATTCTCTGCGCGATGCGGGGAGCGGACAATCAGAACGCCAATATGGAAACGGTGGAGATGGCCGCGAAGTACCTCGGCCAGGGCGTTGTCGCGCTTGACCTCGCGGGAGCTGAAGCGCTGTTCCCAACGCGAGACTTTGCCGATATCTTTGCACGTGCACGTGCGCTTTCGATTCCATTCACGATCCATGCAGGCGAAGCGGATGGTCCAGAGTCCATTCGAGCAGCACTGTCCTTCGGCGCACGCCGCATCGGCCATGGCGTTCGGGCTCTCGAGGATCCGGCACTTGTGAAGGAGCTTGCTGAGAAGGGCATTCCACTTGAGTGCTGCCCGACCTCGAATCTCAATACAAAAATGTTTCCAGACATGGCGCATTATCCGATCCGCGCCCTGCTGGAGGCCGGTGTGAAGGCCACGGTCAATACCGATAACATGACCGTCTCTGCAACCACGGAGCCGAAGGAGGTGGAGAAGCTGGAGCAGGCCATCCATCTCACGGAGGCAGAAGAGCAGCAGCTTCTTCAGAATGCGATTGATGCCATTTTCGGAAGTGAAGAGGAGAAGGCACGGCTTCGGAGGCTGGCGGCAGAGCAAGCGCTTTAATCATTCGTCCGGCAGCGCAGACGCGACGTTCTCCAGCATGAACAGCACGCAAAATATCTCATGGCAGCGAACGACAGGAGCTTCACCGGAAGTTAAAGTCGTACAGAAGTAAACATGGAACTGAAAAAGGAGGATAAGCATTGACCAGCTTATCCTCCTCTTCTTATGCATTGCCCTTTACGCCTTATCCCCTTCATACGGTGTATAGTGCGCTCGCTCGCCTCCCCAGAGCCGCGGTCGGGTTTTCGCACATACCACATGCGCCTCACCAATACTTGAAATTGACAGGCGAACCGGCACCGCGACCCGCCGGAGATGCATTCCAATCAGCGTATCACCGATGTCAATGCCGACATCTGCGCGTACCTCCTCGACGGCTACGGGATCCTCAAAATGCTGCCAGCAGCTCGTCGCCCAGCTGCCACCGGCATGCGGCCATGGGCAGACCGACACGATCTCGTACCCATGTCGAAGCGCACAGGCACGTTCCACGATCAGTGCGCGGTTCAGATGCTCACAGCACTGGGCCGCAAGGTCGAGCTTCCGTGCCTTCAGCTCTGGCAGAAGCCCCTGATAGATGGCATTGGCCGCCTCCATGCTGCCGCTTTTTCCGATGTGACCGCCCAGCACCTCGCTGGAGGAACAGCCCACCACGAGGAGCGCATGCTCTGGAAGCTCCATCTGCTCCAGAAGCTCATGCAGGACCTGCCCGGCTTCGTTCGAAATCGTCTGAAATTCAGTCTCCGTCATTTCTTTTACCTCATTTCTTTTTCCCAAAATTTTCATGTTCCTGTTCCCGGAACTTTTTATTTTTATGAAGATACGATCGGAAGGCCAGCCCCGTATGCCGACCGACACTGCGGAAGGACAGGCCATTTTCCCGGTCGCGCTTCGTCGGCAGCACCGTTGTGACGAGAAGAGCAATCAGAACGCCCACGCCGGTATCAATGATACGGGCGATGGTATACGGCACGACGCGCTCTTGTCCGACCGTGAACATCACGACGAAGTAGACGACGGTACCCGGCTGAATCGCGGAATCCGCACCCAGCGCCAGATTGCATAGAAGCACGAGGCAGAGGCCAAGCACCATGAAGAACCAGTCCGGAAGCCCAAACAGGGGATGCGTATACAGCGTATAGAACGGGATGACCATAAGACCGCCGACGAAGGTACCAAGAAAGCGATTGAAGCCATTGTGGAAGCCTTCCTCAAACTGACTTCCCACCCCATAGACCGCACCGATCAGTGCGAAGCAGGGATTCCGATTCTGAAACAGATACTCATAAAGGAGTGCCGTCACCAGCACCACCAGGGCACTCCGCCAGACCCGATCCGTGACCCGTGGAAAACGAAAACGCCCGGACGATACGGCCTCGCTTCGTGCGGCTTCCACCGGCGCTCCCCCTGTGACTGTGCTCTTTCCCTGTACACCTTCTTTTTCCTGTACGCCCATTGCTGCTCCCCTTCATTCGATATGCCCAGTAGTCGATGGCAGGAGGCACATATACCCTCCGCGCCTTCATTGAAGCTTCTCTCGCTCAGTTCATCCGTTGCATGTGATTTCACATTGATTTTACTATAGCTTGAAGAAGAATGTCATCCCGCGTTCATGACAGAACACGTTCAAAATCGCATACAATAGACGGTATGCAATTCGATTGTCTCAGAATTCGAAGGAACAGGAAAAACAGTCGGTGAGAAGAAATAGCAAATGCCATCAGAGGCACCGGCATGAGCCAGTACTTCAGATGGCATTTGTATCAATCACTGCTGTGATTTTAGAATTCCAGCTTCAGGAAGAATCCCGCCTTCTTCAGTGCCGGGCGAAGTGCCGCATACACCACGACGGATACCACGAGAGATACCACGGCATTGATCGTCGTTGCGACGAAATTGATCTTCAGGGAAAGATCGGCAGCGGCCTTTCCGAGTACCAGAATCTTATACCAGTAACCGATGATCGGATCTGCAAAAATATTAAAAATGAGTCCACAGGCGGCTGCAAGGATCGTCCAGGTCAGGACATGTTTTGGATCATCCGTCTTTGTGATGCCGCCAAGCTTATGCGCAACGAAGCCCGTGATGAGACCGATGAGCAGCTTGCAGAAGAGCGTCTTCGGAACGAGCGGTGCATAGACCGGATCCAGCAGATCTCCGATGCTCATGCCGATCGCACCCGCGAGACCACCGAGCGGACCGCCAATGATGAAGGCGCCGAGGACGACGACCGCATTGCCGAGATGAATGGACGTCATATCCGCACCCACTGGAATCTTAATCTGCAGGAAGGTAAATACTACATAAGAAAGCGC
This sequence comes from Oribacterium sp. UBA5894, assembly GCA_002431355.1. GTDB lineage: Bacteria > Bacillota > Clostridia > Lachnospirales > Lachnospiraceae > Oribacterium. The sequence goes on along the minus strand of DJEQ01000082.1, from coordinate 10,520 downwards.
TGCAAAAAGTGCGGCGAGCGCGAGCCGATACGTCTTGGAATTTTTCATAAGGTGCCTCCTCAAATGTGTGTTCAGGCGTTAGCCTGTATGCTGTGCATTATAGTTGTCGACTGATGATATCGTAACTACCAGTTTATGAAAAAATAATATGATCAGATGGAACACATGTTGTCGAGCAGCAGGTGCTGAGTACGCACCTGTGAGAGATGGGCGCTTCCCTGCACGCCGACTTCAACATCTAGTGAGCTGAGTACGCACCCGTGAGAGATGGGCGGTCTGTACAGCGGCAGAGCGCTTACATCCCGGCCGCCTTCATTGATATAAATCATATTTATATCTAACTCCAAATAGCAAGTATTATACAATATCCGATGCGGGTGCTATGATTTGTCCATCAGCTGAAAGATACAAAGCAAATGAAAAAGCGATGAAACAATCCTCGGAAATCAAATTTCCGAGTCGGACCTTCCAGAGCACCTCGAGAATCAATGAGGAGAATTCGAGAGATGAGCGGAAATAAGAAGAGCGCAGCCGAAGCTGCAGAAGGAGAGCATCATGCCTAAGAAGCCATATGTAGACAGAAATTACGGATTTGATACCAAGGCCATCCATGTAGGACAGGAGAACCCGGATCCAGCAACTGGCGCAAGAGCCGTTCCGATTTACCAGACCAGCGCCTTCGTGTTCAATGATGCTGATCATGCAGCAGCACGTTTCGCACTGAAGGATGCCGGCAACATTTACGCACGTCTCACGAACCCGACGGAGGATGTTTTTGAACAGAGAATCGCGGCCCTCGAGGGTGGTGTTGCTGCCCTGGCTGTGGCGTCTGGTGCCGCTGCTGTCACCTATGCCTTCAAGGCAGTAGCCCATGCCGGTGACCACATTGTATCGGCAAAGAACATCTATGGCGGAACCTATAACTATCTCGCTCATACCTTTACGGATTATGGCGTCACCACTACCTTTGTGGATCCGTACAACTACGAGGAGATCGAGGCTGCCATTAAGCCAAATACGAAGGCACTCTATGCTGAGACCCTTGGAAACCCAAATGGGGAGGTACTGGATCTCGACAAGTGGGTAGAGATCGCCCATAAGCATGATCTTCCACTTATCATTGATAACACCTTCGCAACCCCGGTTCTGCTTCGCCCAATCGAGCACGGCGCCGATATCGTCGTTCACTCCGCAACGAAGTTCATCGGTGGTCATGGCACCACGATCGGCGGTGTGATCGTTGATGGTGGAAAGTTTAACTGGAATCAGCCGGACAAGTGGCCATGGCTCGCAACGAAGAATGAGTCCTATCACGGCCTGACCTTCGCTACCGACTGTGCACCAGCCACCATTGCCACCTACCTTCGCGCCATCATTCTCCGTGACGAAGGTGCCACCCTTTCCCCATTCAACGCATGGATTCTCCTGCAGGGCACCGAGACACTGTCCCTCCGTGTGGAGCGCCATACCGAGAATGCGCTGAAGGTCGTAGATTATCTTTCAAAGAACCCGCATGTGGCCTATGTTTCGCATCCGGCTGCATCGAAGGATCCAGAGCAGCAGGCACTGTACAAGAAGTACTATCCAAATGGCGGCGGTTCCATCTTTACCTTCGATGTCGATGGCGACGAGCAGAAGGCGAAGGACCTCATCGATCATCTCGAGCTCTTCTCCCTTCTTGCCAATGTTGCCGACGTGAAGTCTCTCGTGGTACACCCAGCAACGACCACTCACGCAGAGTGCAATGATGCGGAGCTTGCCGATCAGGGCATCAAGCGGAACACCATCCGCCTCTCCATCGGCATTGAGAACGTAGAAGACATCATCGCAGATCTCGACCGCGCCTTTAAGGAGGTTTTCGGCGACTGATTCTGATTCCTCATCGGAGCTCCTGGCTTTCACAGCCAGGGGCTTTTTCTGTTGAAAATTTGCTTTTGAGCTGCCTGCGCCGGAGAGGGACCCCCCGCTTAAAGGAAGGCTTGCTGCGCCGGAGAGAGGCCGCCCGCTCAAAGGATGATTTGCTGCGCCGGGCCGGAGGGCCGCCATTCGAAACCACACGTAGAGGACGTGCAAAAATCAAGTCAGGTCCCCCAGTGGCACTTAGAGCAATTTTTCCTT
>DJEQ01000082.1:0-8288 GCA_002431355.1 Oribacterium sp. UBA5894 | reverse complement strand
GGGTCCCTGACTTAGATTTTTCCGGCCTCGAAGTATTGTGTTTCGAATGGCGGCCCTCCGGCCCGGCGCAGCGAGGCAAGTATTCCTGCGGGCGGGCCCTCCGGCCTCCGACGCAGTGAACAGGCAGCAACATGGGCGGCTCTCCGGCCCTGGCGCAGCTCTCAAAACGAGTTTCCGTATTGTACAAAAAAATGCAGCGCGGATGTGCTATCATAGAAGCATCAAAGAAGGACAGGTGGCGAACATGAGTCTACGCTTTATATTCGGCGCAAGTGGCGCTGGTAAAACCGAATACCTCCTCCAGTATTTTCTGAAGCATGCGCCGGAAAATTTTCGAAAAAACTGGTTTCTGATCGTGCCGGAGCAGGATACACTGGCGATGCAGAAGAAAATTCTGGCACATCCTGAAAATAAGGGGAATGGGATTCTCAATATCGATGTCCTGAGCTTCGATCGGCTGGCCTATCGTGTATTCGAGGAGCTGCGGCTCCAGGCCATGACCATCATTGACGATACCGGAAAGATCATGATTCTTCGCTCGGTGACGGAGAAGATCAAGGCAAAGCTCTGCCTTTACCAGCGGGAGCTGAATAAGCCGGGCTTCCTCGACAGTCTGAAATCACAGATCTCTGAATTTTACCAGTATCACATCACGCCGGAGATGCTGGATCTTGCGGCGGAGCATGCCGAGGCACAGTACACTCGGAGCAAGCTCCGGGATCTCGCCCTCATCTATGAGCATTTTCAGCGCTACATGGAGGCGCATGGCTACCATACCCAGGAGGAGGTACTGGATCAGCTGTACGCGCATCTGCCGGAGTCCACACTCCTTCAGGATGCGGTTGTGGCCTTTGACGGCTTTACAGGCTTCACACCGATTCAGCTTCGGATTCTGGAGGAAATCCTTCCAGTTACCTCCGAAACCCTGGTGAGCTGTGAGGTCAGTTCGGATGCGCGGGATTCGATTTACGATGTGCGTGGACCGGAGGACCTCTTTTATCTTTCACGACAGACAGTAGAGAAACTGACGAAGATGGCCGAAACGCTGAAGGTGCCGATGGAAGCGGCCATCGATGTGAATCGCTATGATGCGCGGACCGGAGAGGAGCGTCCGGCGGGCGCACCGCTTCCGCGTTTTGTCAAGGCACCGGCGCTTTCTACCCTGGAGCATTTCCTTTATCGCTTCGATACGGTAAAGAAAAAGACCGCCCCGGATTCGTCCCTTACGATCTGGGAGGCCATGGACCTTCGACAGGAGGTCGAAGCCATGGCAACCTGCATTGAGGAGGCTGTACGGAAGGATGGACTCCGCTACCAGGACATTGGCATCATCCTGACAAACCCGGAGAGCTATCGGGACATTGTCTACAAGATTTTTTCCGAGGCGCAGATTCCCTATTTCTTCGATGATCCAGGCAGCCTTCTGGACTCGCCGTATGCGGAGCTGATGCGTGCGGCACTGGAGGCCGTGGACCGGAATTTCACCTTTGATGCGGTGATGCGGTTTCTTCGCGCGCTGCCGATGGTATCAGAGGAGAGGGAGCAGCACATTGATGCACTGGACAATGAGCTTCGCGCGACGGGGCTTCGGGGAGCGGCGAAATATGATACGGTCTGGCTGGAGGAGGATGGGAGTACAGGTGCACGGGAGGCGCTTCGGCAGGAGCTGATTCTGCCGCTCCTTCATCTTCGAAGCCATACCAGTGAGCGTGCGGCCACGGTGGCTGTGCGGGTCGAGGCACTGGAAAACCTGATGACGGAGATGCATGCGGCGGAGGCCATGGAGGCGCTCGTGGCGTCGCTGCGCGCGGAGGGAGAGCTGAATCGTGCGGAGAGCCTCGAGGAGAGTGTGACGGCGATTGAAACGGTGCTTACACAGCTTCGCACACTGCTGGGAGAAACCCGGATGTCCCGGACCGAATTTCGGGATGTGCTCGATTCCGGGCTGCGGCAGGCCTCGGTGCGGGTCATTCCGGCGACTCTGGACCAGGTCGTGATCGGAGATCTCACCCGTTCCAGGTTTTCAAATCCCCGGCTGTTTTTCGTTGCCGGGCTGACCGCAAATGAGGTACCGAAGGCGGAGGCGGATACGAAGCTTCTCACGGACCGTGACCGGCAGCTGTTTAAGGAACTGGAGCTGGAGCTGGCACCGGATCGGGTGGAAAATGCGCTCGTGCAGCGCTTTTATATCTACCGCGCGCTTCTGAATCCGTCGGAGCATCTGGTACTGAGCTATGCGCTGAAGGGACGAGATGGAAAGGGCTGTCGTCCATCGGGACTGATTCAGGAGATCCGACATATGTTTACGGAGCTTCCGGTGGAGAAACTGCGGTTTCGTGCACCTCGAGTGTATACACTGAAGGAGGCAGAGCGTTTTGTGTCCTCCGAGTTTCAAGATATGGAAGAATATCTGTCCAGTCTGTATACAGAAGAAACAGAAGAAACGGCGGAAAGCGCAGAAGGCGGAGATGCGGAGCTGGAGAGAAGCCACAGAAGGGAAAGAAAGGAGAAAGCGCAGATGGACAGCTTCCTTCGGTATCTTGCGATTCTTTCCCGGGATCCGACGCAGCAGGACAGAGCAGAGCAGCTCCTGAAGGCGTCCTTCACGAAGTATGAGGAGAGCCTGCTGTCGAAAGCGGTAGCCTCCGAGCTGTATGGCACACGGATTCTTGGCTCCATCACCCGTCTTGAAAACTACAGTCAGTGTGCCTACCAGCATTTTCTTCGTTATGGGCTTCGTCTTCAGGAGCGGGAGAGCTTTGATCTTCAGATGTATGACATTGGCAACCTCTATCATGGCGCACTGGAGCAGTCCTTCCGAAAAGCGAAGGAGGAGAAACGGCCGCTGGAAAAGATGGAGGAAGCGGAGCTTCGGACACTCGCAGCCGAGAGTGTTTCCGAGACGTCGGCCAGCTACAATCATGGGATTCTCATGGATACTGCACGGAACCAGTATCTCGTACGAAAGGCCACGGATATTACGAGCACGACGCTGTGGGCACTGGCGGAGCAGCTTCGGCGTGGGGATTTCCGCGTGGATGGGCTGGAGAAGAGCTTCGACTACCTGCGCGAGGATATGCGACTGACGGGGCGCATCGATCGTGTAGACATTGCCGAAGACGAGGGACACGTTTATGTGAAGGTGATTGATTATAAGTCCGGAAAGACGAGCTTCGACCTGACGCGGATTTATGATGGCATGCAGCTGCAGCTCACCACCTACCTCAATGTGGCGATGGCAGAAGCAGCCGAGCGCTATCCGGACAGGGAAATCGTGCCGGCAGCCATGTTCTACTATCATATCGAGGATCCGGTGCTGGATTATGATCCTGCGCGGACGGCCTCGGATACGGCGCATGAGCGGCTGAAAAAGCTGATGATGGATGGCCTTGTGAACACGGAGCTTTCCGTGGTGCAGAAGCTCGATCATGAGATTCAGCAGTCTTCCGATATTCTGCCGGTGACGATCAAGGCGGGCGTTGTGGATGCGTCGAAGAAGAATGTGGCGTCGACGAAGCGCTTTCAGGATCTTCGACACTTTGTGGACCGGAAAATGCAGGGATTTGCACGGGAGATCCGAAGCGGCGTGATCGGCGTGCACCCGATGCGTTTAAGCAGTGATACGACGGCCTGCAGCTGGTGCCCATATCACAGCATCTGCGGCTTTGATCCACGCATCGAGGGCTATCAGTACCGAAGCGGAACCCTGCTGAAGCCGGAAGATATTTGGAATGAAATTTCACCAGAGGAGAAGAGTCATGGAATGGACGACGGAACAGAAACAGGTCATTGAACATACAGCGGGGAATCTTCTGGTGGCTGCCGCGGCCGGATCGGGTAAGACCGCGGTACTGGTGCAGCATGTGATCGCGCGCATCATGGATCCGAAGGACCCGGTGAAGCTGTCAGAGATGGTCATCATGACCTTTACCGAGGCGGCTGCACAGGAGATGCGGGACCGTATTAAGACCGCGCTCGAGGAGAAGCTGCGGGCGCACCCGGACGATGCGGCGCTCATCCGGGAGGCCGGCAGCATTCAGAACGCGAGCATTTCCACCATTGATGCGTTCTGTAAGCATTTTATTACGGAAAACTATGCGGCCATCGATCTTGATCCGGGCTTCCGTATGGGCGATCCAGGTGAGCTGAAGCTGCTGCAGGGAGATCTGCTCGAGGATCTGCTCGAGGAGGAGTATGCGGCCGGCGACGCCGATTTTCTGTATTTTGTGGATACCTTTGGACGTGGAAAAACCGATGCGGGTATCAGCGAGCTGGTGCTGAAGCTTTATGAGAATGCCGCGTCTCATCCGTGGCCAGAGGAGTTCTTTGAGAGCTGTCTGGAGGAGCAGGAGGGACAGGGCCGTGCGTATCTCTGTCAGCAGCTGCGTACGACGCTCGAGGATGATGCGGAGCGAATGGGATATGCGCTTACGGTATGCACGGAGGAGGATGGACCCGCCAGCTATGTGGACACGATCGCAGGAGAGCAGCAGGCTCTGCAGCGGGCGGCGAGCACCGAGCACTTCGAGGAGCTGATTTCAAAGGTGAAAGAGATCCGTTTCGATCGTCTGAAGCCGACGAAATCCCCACGGAAGGGCTGGGTGACGACCATTCGGGACGAGGTAAAGAAGGATGTCAAAGCCATTGCAGGCATGCATGTGGGGCTCGATCCGGAGGAAGAAAAGAAGATGGCGGAGGGAATGAAGCGGAGCCTCCGGGGCTTAGTCACGCTGACGCAGAAGTTTCATGCACGCTATCAGGAGGAAAAGGAAAAGCGTCACATGCTGGATTTCAGTGACCTCGAGCATAAGGCGCTGGAGATCCTGTACACGACGGACGCCGACGGACATCGACACCCGTCCGCCCTTGCGGATGATGCTGCCCGTCGCTATCGTGAAATCCTGGTGGATGAGTACCAGGACTCGAACTTCGTACAGGAGGAGCTGCTGCGGGCGCTTTCGGCCGAACGCTTCGGACGCCCGGATGTCTTTCAGGTCGGCGATGTCAAGCAGTCCATCTACAGCTTTCGACAGGCACGCCCGGATCTCTTCCTTATGAAATATCAGGAGGAGAGCTATCCGAAAATTGAACTCAGTAAGAACTTCCGAAGCCGCAATGAGGTGGTGCGTGCGGTCAACCATGTGTTCCGGCGCATCATGCGCCCGTCCCTCGGAGGCATTGACTATAACGAGAAGGTTGCCCTGCATTATGGCTATCCGAAGGCGCCGGAAAGCGACGTCCTGGACCCACGCTATCATTCGGAGCTGCTCCTCATGGAGGCGTCGTCGAAGCAGTCGGAGACGCTGTTTGATGCGCAGATGTCAAAGGGCGAGGCCGAGGCCCACATGATTGCGCAGCGCATTCAGAGGCTGCATGCAGAGGGAGTACCATACCGGGACATGGTCATCCTTCTTCGCTCACTGGGCAGCTACGCCGATACCCTGGTGGAAATTCTGGGAGCAGATGGCGTGCCGGCCTACTGTACGAGCAATGAAGGCTACTTTTCAACGGTGGAGGTGGAAACGGTGCTGGCCCTTCTCCGTGTGATCGATAATCCGCAGCAGGACATCCCGCTCGCGGCAGTGCTGCATTCGCCGATCTATGGCTTTACGGATGAGGAGCTGGCCATGCTGGTTGCCGCCTTCGGCGCACTCCAGTCCATACTTCCACCGGCAGCAACGACGTCGAAGGACGGGACGCTGTCAGAAGATGCACCCCATGCTTCCGCCGTACAGTCCGACGACAGACCACAGGCACCCGACACCGAGGCTTCAGAAATCACTGATCCGATGGAGGAGTATCAGATAAAGATGGATACACTTCCAGCAGCACTTCGGGAAAAGCTTCTGCGTTTCATAGAGGATCTCCAGCATTACCGCCAGATGTCCCATTACCTGTCCATCCATGAGCTTCTCTATCGGATTTTCGATGAGACCGGCTATGATCGTTATGCGGCAGCGATGCCGGCAGGAAAACGGCGGAAGGCAAATCTCGATGCCATGATCGATATGGCCCTTGCCTTTGAAAAGACGTCCTATAAGGGCCTGTTTGACTACATTCGCTACATCGAAAAGCTGAAGAAGTACAACAGCGACCAGGGCGAGGCCACGATCTTTTCGGATCAGGATGATCTCGTGCGCATCATGTCGATTCACAAGTCGAAGGGACTGCAGTTCCCGGTGGTTTTTCTTTCCGGCTTAGGGCGAAAGTTCAATAAGCAGGATCTGAATGACGCCGTGCTGCTGGACAGTGAGATGGGCATTGGCTGTGATTATGTGGATCTTGAAAAAAAGGTGAAGATTCCGTCCATGCAGCGGGCAGCGATACGAAAGAAGCTTGCGATGGATCAGCTCGGAGAGGAGCTTCGTGTACTGTACGTGGCAATGACCCGTGCAGAAGAGAAGCTGATCATGACCGCAGCAGTGGATCGAATCGATCGCCTGCTGGACAAGTATCCAGATGATCTTAGTCCGCTTTTCGGTACGCAGCTTCAGAGTGCCGGCAGCTTTCTCGAATGGATTCTGATGGCCGAGGGAAGAGAGAAGCTCGAGCGGACAGGTGCAGACCGAAACGTCATCGAACTCACGGAATATACATTGGAAGACCTTCAGAGGACAGCAAAGGAGCATGCGCTTCATCGCGTAGCCCTGCAGGATGTGATGCGACAGGCCGTGGCTTCCGTTGATGACCGTACACCGGCCTATCAGGAGGCGGTACAGGCGCTTTCGTATGTCTATCCTCAGGAGGAGGCAACGCGCCTGTATCCGAAGCACTCTGTATCAGAAATAAAGGAAACAGAAATCGAGCAGTTTGAGGTGGCGCATGCATCTGCAGCGCAGAAGGGCTGGAAGCTTACGGTGGATACGAGCGAGTCGAATCCGACAGGGCTTCGCCCGGAGAGCGTGGCACAGTATCAGGAAAAGGCCGGAGCCGAGGTCGGCGATGCCTATCACCATGCACTGGAAAGCTATGACTATCAGGATGCACCGGAGCACTGTATGGAGCAGCTGAAGGAGAAGCTCCCGGAGGCGGAATGGAAGCTGATCAATCCGAAGCGCTTCCAGGCCTTCCTGAATTCGCCGCTGGCGGCACGCTTTCGAAAGGCGCAGGCCGCGGGTCAGCTTTATCGAGAGCAGCACTTCATGAAGCAGGTTCCAAATAGTTACCTCTTCCCGAACAGCGATACGACGGAGCCTGTGCTCCTGCAGGGCATCATCGATGCGTTCTTTATTGAAGACGAGGCTATCGTCCTCGTGGATTATAAGTCGGATCACGTCCGTTCGGAGGAAACGCTGATCGGCCGCTATCAGAAGCAGCTGGAGCTCTATGCCGAGGCGCTGGAAAGCATCACCGGACTTCCGGTAAAGGAAAAGCTGATCTACTCCATTATTCTGGAAAAGACGATTGCGCTCAATTGAGGGGATTCTGGCTGGGAGCTTCTTCATTTTCGTCCTTCTCCGCCAGGATAATTTCCTTTGCATATGGAAGAGACTCGATCCAGTGGCAGAAGGTATGCCACTCGTCGAGCTTATGGTTTTTCCGTGCAAAGTAGATATTGATGAGCGTCTCATAGTCCAGACTGATGGTGCGCATCTGATGATAAGATTCCGGAAGCATCTCGATGAGATTGTACCAGTCGGCCTTTGGCTTTCCGTTTTCCATGTAGCGAAGCCGGATCTTTTCAATTTCGGCAATGTAGGCTTTCATGATCTCGAGCGCATCCTCCGTCAGATGATCATGGGAGAAATCGTCGAGCTCGATCGGCTTACTGTGAATCTTATGCATGGTGGAGGTAGAGTTTGCTACCGTTGCGACCTTATAGGTATCATACTCCTTCCACCAGTAGAGCGGTGCCGTGACATCACAGCAGACGAAAATCTGACGGACGAATTTTCGGTGATCCGACCCGGCAAGGCGAAGACGCTTCGCAAGCGACAGATCATTCGGTCCCAGCACATAGCTCCCATCCTCCGCATAGTAGCTGTCCGAACGCGCCCAGGAATTCATCGGGTTCCGCGCCCCACGCATCGCATTCTCCAGATTCATCACCGACGTTCTCTCAATTTTCAGCATAGCATTCCTCTTTCTTAATTTTAAACGATCTTTCGTTTTGCTCATTTTGGTGGTTCTATATTAACAGAAAATGGATGAAATGGTAGTGGAAAATGACACAGCGCGTGGTGCCCAGGCCAGAGGGGGTGGCTGTCAGAAGTCATATGAAGAGGCCGTTGAAAAGTCCAAATCCGACCTTTTGGAAGCACTTGAAGTAATTTTTCCTTAGCACCCTC
>DJEQ01000032.1:7946-24533 GCA_002431355.1 Oribacterium sp. UBA5894 | reverse complement strand
TAGATAATATGAAGTGACCTCACATTTGTACCAACGTGAATTCGCCATTATACTATAGGTGTTTCAATCCAAGTAAGATGGTTTACCACATACAAAAGGAGGTCACTTATGAATAGAATAGTCAAAATCGGAATGGATGTCCATAGCACAAACTATACTTTATGCGCAATGGAACCGGTACTGGATGGTGAAGACAGAATTTTTGCCAACATTCAGGTAACACCTGATTACAAAAATGTGATTCAGTTTATCAGCAAGCTGAAAAACAAACTCGGATCTTCTGATACCTATTCTATTGAGTGCGGCTATGAGGCCGGATGCCTTGGCTATTCATTGTATCACCAGCTGATGGATGCCGGCGTCAAATGTACTATTCTTGCACCGACAACCATGCTGACTCAGCAGGGGAACCGGGTCAAGACGGACAAGCGGGATGCGCTCATGATTGCGCAATGTCTTTCATATGGCGGCTATCATGCGGTACATGTTCCTGGCGAAAAAGATGAGGCCATAAAAGAGTATCTCCGAATGCGAGATGATCACAAACTGATCCTTAAAAAGATCAAGCAGCAGATCAATGCATTCTGCCTTCGACATGGGAACTTCTATGATGGTAATAAATGGACCATCAATCACAAGAAATGGCTGAGAGCGCTTAAACTTTCTGATCTACACCGTGAAACGCTGGATGAGTACATTGCAACTTATGAAGAGCAGGAATCAAAAATTGAAAGACTCGACAGAAGAATCGAAGAGTTTGCATCTGATTCTGACTACAAAGAGAAAGTCAAAAAGCTTGGTTGCTTTCTTGGGGTCAAGACACACACGGCACTGTCTTTAATCGTTGAAACCGGTGATTTCAAGCGATTTGCGAAGGGAAATACCTATGCAGCATTTCTCGGCTTAGCGCCTGGAGAATCCTCCAGTGGAGATCATATCAATCGTACTGGTATCTCCAAAGCAGGAAACAGTCATCTACGCACACTTCTGATTGAAAGCGCGCGTGGCATCTGTAAGGGAGTGATCGGTTATAAGTCCAAAGACCTTCGTGCGCGACAAGTCGGTAATTCGGCTGAAGTCGTAGCCTATGCTGACAAAGCCAGTGTGCGGCTCCGCAGCCGTTACTATAGGTTTGTGCGTCATGGAAAGAAAAGGAATGTTGCGGTAGCTGCAGTTGCAAGGGAACTGGCCTGCTTTATTTGGGGGATGATGACGGATGACATCAGTATTGTGCCAGAAAGAGGCAAGAAGAATGTGGCATGAATAACAGCATGAACATACGTCTGTCAAGGATGCTTCGCACCGCTTACGCGGCAGGTCCCTGACAGCCATCTGCCCATGCTGTTTGGTAACAATCAAGCAGGAATCGCAGAAATGCGATCCCTGCCATAACAATTAAAAACAATTCTGACAGTATCTGGAAAGAGCTGTGATCACTGTAAGGTTCGAACCATCTGCGTTGTTTCTATGTTGGCATCAGTAACGGTGATCCACGCTCTTAGATCGCAGGGTTCACGGCGGAACCATTAGCCTGTAGGTAACCAATCCACGTATAACAGAGTGGCCACATGCCGGGAACTGTTAAATCGTAGCTCTTTCCAGATACGGTCAGAATAGTATTACAAATGTGACTGGCGGAAGATCTTAATATTTCCGGTGTGGCTCCGGAAAGTTATTTTCCCCCTTGACAACGGTCACTTCATAACAGAAACACTTGAAGCAATTTTTCCTTAGCACCCTCTGACAATGGAGCGTTTTCATCAAGAAAACGCGACAATTGCAGAGGGTCTAGTGTTTCTTAAGGTCCGATTTGTGATTTTTCCGGTCACGAAGTACTGTGCTTCTGGTGGAAGGCCCTGGCCACCGGGAAGCGCGTAATCCATCACCCTGGTGTATCCAATCGGATCTGCCGCGAGACGGAAAGCGCGAGTCCAACCTCCGCCATGAGAAGCATGAGGGAGGTGCCGCCATAGCTTACGAACGGAAGCGTCACACCGGTGTTCGGAATGGTGTTCGTCGCCACACCGATGTTCAGGATGACCTGCAGGGAAATGTGGCAGAGAATCCCGATGACGATCATCGATCCATAGAGATCCCGTGCATTCCGTGCAATATCGAAAAGACGATAAATGATAAAAACGTAGATCAGAATCAGTGAAATCGCCCCGAACAGGCCGAGCTCCTCACAGATAATCGTGAAGATCATATCATTCTGGGCCTCTGGCATCAGGAACTTCTGCACAGACTGCCCAAGTCCCTTTCCGAAGATGCCGCCGGAGCCAATCGCATACAGTCCCTGCAGGGTCTGGAAGGTTTCATCCGCATAGCTCGACGGATCCTTCCAGGCGAAGATACGGGTCAGCTGATAGTCCTGCAGGATATTGAGCGCAGACAGGAGCTTTGCCATCGGATAGGCAAATACATACACCAGGGCGCCGCCTACACCGCAGAGGACAAACGGCCAGTACTTTTTCGTGGCGATCCACATCATAAAAAAGGTAATGCCCAGGATAATCAACGCGGTAGACAGGTTGGTCGCTGCAATGAAGATGCCCGGTGCGATGCCGATCATGGCCACACGGAACCAGGTGCGAAGATGATTGATCTCATAGCCGTAATGCGTGATTTTCTGCGACAGGAAAACAATGACCGCGATCTTCATGATCTCCGACGGCTGAAAGCGGACGCCACCGATTCGGATCCAGCGGGCGGATCCATGCGAGGCGATACCAAACGCCATCGTAGCCACAATGAGGGCCCAGGCCGCGATGTAGAAAAGCTTCGCCAGCATGGCCGTAAGGTGGTAGTCGACTCTCGAGATCACCAGCATGGCCGCCAGTCCACCGACGGCGAAGACCGCCTGATGGCGCAGGAAGTACATGGCATCATCCATCTGGTTCTGCGCCGAATAGCCGGACGCGGAGTACATCATGATCATGCCGAAGCCGGTGATGAAAATGACGGCAAACAGAAGGCTGTAATCATAAAAATATTTCGTTTTCTTTTTCGCCGCCATCGTTCCTCCTTACTTTTTCCCAGGCTGCGAGGCCCGAGGCCTCACTGCATTTCTGCCCTTTCTGCTGTTTCCTCACAGATTCCTTACGCACTCCTTAAAGATACGTCCACGCTCCTCATAGTTCGGGAACATGCCCCAGGAGGCGCAGGCCGGACTCAGCAGCACGTAATCGCCTTCGTCCGCATAGGCTGCACAGTCCTTCACGGCTTCATCCATATCCTCTGCGAACATGACATTGGTAAAGCCATACTTCTTCGCACACTCGGCAATGATGTTCCGCGTCTGTCCAATCAGCACCAGATACTTGACCCGCCCCTTAAACAGCTTACACCAGTCATCAAACGGGATTTCCTTGTCATACCCGCCGCCGATCAGGACAACCGGCCCCGGCATGGCCAGCAGTGCCTTGATGGCTGCATCCGGATTTGTGCCCTTCGAGTCATTGTAATAACGGACACCATTCCGCTCGCGAACGAACTCAATGCGATGCTCCACCGGCTTAAACTGCTTGACGGCAGAAAGAATCTTCTCCATGGACACGCCCATTTCCATGGACACCGCCATGGCACACATGATGTTTTCATAATTATGTGCGCCGAGGAGATTCGTCTCACGGACATCCAGCAGCGCCTCATCCTTTCCCTCATGCGCGTAATGAATCATGAAGTCCTTATAATAGAAGCCCTCCTTCAGCTCATGTACGGAGCTGAACCAGATGACCTGTGGCTTCAGGGTTTTCCGCTTTCCAAACTTTCGAAGCTCCGGATCCTCATAATTCAGAACTACAAAATCCTCCTCCGTCTGATTCAGGGTGATGCTCTCCTTCACCTTCACATAATTCTTCATCGTTTTATGACGGTCGAGATGATCTGGTGTGATGTTCGTGATGCAGGACACATGTGGATGGAAATCCATAATGGTCTCCAGCTGGAAGGAGCTCACCTCAAGGATGGTTGCGGAGGCCTCCGTCGTTTCCAGTGCTTCCGCTGTAAACGGATTGCCAATGTTTCCACATACATGCGTATCCTCATAGGTCGTCTTAAAGATTTCCCCGATCAGTGACACCGTCGTGGTTTTTCCGTTTGTACCCGTAACAGCTGCAAGCTTTCCCTTGCTGGACTGATAGGCAAGCTCGATTTCACCCCAGATCGGGATCTTCGCTCCGTCAATCAGCTTCACAAAGGGCTTATCCAGTGGGATACCCGGGCTGATCACCGCAAGGTCCACCGACACGAGATCACTCGGCTTCAGCTCGCCGACTATCAGTGAAATACGATCCCGCTTCTTAAAATTCTTCATCACCTTAACGGTATCCAGCTTCTCATTGGAATCAAAGAGGACGACCTGTCCTCCCAGCTGTAAAATCTGCTTTGCGGCGCAGATACCACTCTTTCCCGTGCCGAGCACGAGTACCTTCTGACTTTCCATCTCTTTCACTCCATCCATTCTGACTGATGCTCTCCTACATTCCCAGGCTTGCGACGAGGCATAAAAGCACGGTAAGCACTGTGAAGACTGTCACAACCTTGGTCTCCGACCATCCTCCGAGTTCGAAATGATGATGGAGCGGCGCCATCCGGAAGATGCGCTTTCCATGGGTTGCCTTAAAATAGGTCACCTGAAGGATGACCGACAGTACTTCCAGAAGATAGATCAGTGCAAAAATCGGAATGAAGAGCGGAATGCCCATCTCGAACGCTGCAGCCGCAACGAAGCCGCCGAGCGCAAGGGAGCCGGTATCGCCCATAAACACCTTTGCCGGATAGCAGTTAAACATCAGGAAGCCGAGAAGTGCACCAAACACAGCACCGGAGATCGGTGCCAGCTGTCCATCTGCCTTTCCGAAGTACAGGCTGACGAGGCCCAGGAAGAGGGCAATCACGGCCGTCACGGAGCTCGCAAGTCCATCCAGACCATCCGTAAAATTTGCGCCATTGTCCGTTCCCAGTACGATAAAAAGAAGCGCTGGCACATAAAACCATCCAAGATCCAGGTAAATCCCGGTGAACGGAATCTGCATCCGGTGATCATAGGCTGGTGAAAGATAGAGGTACAGCGCAAAGATCACACAGAACACGAGCTGACAGAGAAACTTCTGCTTCGGGTTGAAGCCCTCCGACTGATGCTTGACCACCTTCAGGAAGTCATCGATGAAGCCGACGATACCGAAGGCAACGGTCAGAAGCATAACCGGAAGGATTTTCGGGTAGCGTGGAAGATAGAACAGGCTGACAAGCACGATGGCCAGCACGAAAACGAGTCCGCCCATCGTCGGTGTTCCCTGTTTTTTCAGATGGGACTTCGGACCATCGTCTCGTACCTCCTGTCCGAACTTCAGCTTGTGAAGCTCCGGAATGGCAAAGGGCATGCTGATGGCCACCAGCAGAAAGCCCAGAAGACTCGATATTACAAAATCAACATACATAATGACACTCCAAATACTTTATTGAACATTCGATGGTGCAGGCAATACGTGCACCCTGTTTATCGTTCTTTATTTACTGGACCTTCCGCCACTTTGAAGGGCGGAAGAAAAGGGTGCTTATCCTTCGCCCGTACTGCTGCTCTCCGCTTCACTGCTTTCAGAGGATTCCTCCCCAGGAACCGCCTCCGGCAGCTCGAAGCCATCGCCACCCGGCTCGACATACTCATCCGTTACGCTGGCAGTCGTTGTCTCGGTGATGACATTGCCATCGGCATCCGTTTCCTGCGTCGTTCCATCCGCCGCGCTTTCACCCTCTGCGCTGCTCTCTCCATTCACCTGTGCACCCATCGTTTCAGAAGAAATCCCCTCCGGGTTCTGCTGGAGCTGCGCGTTCAGTGAATCCTCCGGGTCGGTATCGCCCGACGGTGCAATGTTCAGGAACTGCAGCGCGTCGTTCATGATTTCACGCTCGATATTGACTGCAAAGGAGGCCGTGGCCTGTGCTTCACCCACCAGGTTCGGTGTATCAACAATGACATACACCAGAAGCTGCGGATCCTCTACTGGCGCGAAGCCACAGAAGGAAACAAGATAGTTTTTTGCAGAACGTGGCAGCTTCTCGGCCGTACCGGTCTTGCCGCCGACATGGTAGCCCTGGATCTTCGCCTTCTTACCGGTGCCGACCTCAACGGTCTGGTACAGGGCCTGCTTCAGGAAGTCGCTGGTGGACTTCGAGCAGGTGGTGCGCAGAAGCTCCGGCTTCACATCCTCCACCACCGTGCCGTTGGCATTGAGAATCTGCTTGACCACGTGTGGCTTATAGTAGCTTCCGCCGTTGACAATACTGCAGTAGGCAGCTGCCATCTGGATCATGGTGACGTTGAAGTTCTGGCCGAAGGAGTTCGTTGCGAGCGCCGTACGCCCCATGTTTTCAGCATTGTACACAAGGTCTGTGGTATCCGCCTCTGCTGGCAGATCAATGCCGGTGGACTCGCCGAAGCCGAAGATGTGCTGGTACTTCACGAAATTCTCGGCGCCTTCATTGAACGCCGTATTCATGAGGTAAACGTTACAGGACTTTGCAAGTCCCATCGTTGCATCGAGTACGCCATCTCCTTCCCGGTTATGGCAGCGGATACGCCAGGTATGGATACCATCGTTCAGCTCGATGTAGCCCTGGCAGTCGAAGGTTGTTTCCGGCGTAATCGCGCCCTCCTCCAGTGCACCCGCGAGGGTAATGGACTTCGCTACAGAGCCCGGCTCATAGGTATCGGATACCGGAATGTTCCGCCAGATCTGGTTCCAGGCAACCTGACGACCATAGGACAGAATGTCTTCCGTCGTATAATATTTCGAAACCTCATCCTCCGTGATCGGCACCGCATCCGGATTTTCTCGGCGGTACACACCGACGGCCTCCTTCCGGCCGAGCTGCATGAGGTACTCGTCGGTATAGACGGAGCTGTCCAGCGCGCGCGGATCATTCAGATTAAACTGATTTGTCGACCCCATCGCAAGCACCTCGCCGGTGTTCGGATCCATAACAATGGCTGCTGCCATCTTCGAGCCGACGTCCTCCGTCTGCCACTTGTTGAGATATTTTTCGAGGGACATCTGGATGTTCGTGTTGATCGTCGTCACGATGGAGTTTCCATCGGTCGGCTCCTTCAGTACGGACTGCAGCTTCGTGTCGCTGTCGAGGTAACCGTACTCTCGTCCATTCACGCCCATGAGGGTCTCATTGTAGTACTGCTCAACACCGCCCGTTCCCGTCGTACCGTCGGCACTTGAAAAGCCAATGACATTGCACGCCAGTGAATCATATGGGTAGGTACGCTTATACTCATCCTCGAACCAGATGCCCTTGATGCGGGCCTTGGAGCCACTGCTGGTGTAGGCCGCGTTCTGCTCCTTCACATAGGCCTCCCAGCCCGACTTCTGATCATAGCTCAGTCCCTTTGCATACTTTACATAGGACTTGTCTGCCTTTTCCGTAATCAGGGTGCGAAGCTCCGTCTCGTCATACTCGAAAAAAGACACCAGTGCCTGAATCGTCGCATCCACATAGCGGTCATCCTGCCCGGAATGAATCACCCGGGGATCGATGATCAGATTATAGACCTTCTGGCTCGTTGCCAGCACCGTGCCGTTCCGATCCATGATATCGCCACGTCGGAAGGGAATCGTTCGTGAATCATAGGATGCCTGCCGCTGTGACAGCACGATTTTATTGTATTCCTCGCTGTTATTTCGTACCAGGTAATAAATGGCCGCAATAAGCGCAATTAAAGCTAGCATTATCACACTCAGTGTGATGGCTAGCTTTGTCTGCATGTACGAGGAAAGAATCTTTCCCCGGTTTCGTCTCCTGTTTTGATCAGTACTTTGGGATGTCCTCATATTGTCTTACGTACTCGCTTTCCGTCTTGTCATAGGTAATCGTCTGATCCTTGCCGGCATACACCATCCCGAGCTCCTGCGTAGCCACGCGGTAGATCTCATCGAGATTCACAGACGTATCTATGCTGTTCTGCAGCGCGTCGTTTTCGGACTTCAGCTGATCAAGCTGCTGCTTCTTCGCTTCAATCGAAGAAATCCTCGTGTTGATCGAGGTCTGCATCTGGATGTAGGAGAAGCAAAGTCCCAGCGTAAAGACCGATGCTGTAATCAGCACGGCGATGTACTTCACATCCAGCGCCACGCTCTTGTGGCGGAGCCGATCCTGCTGTGCACGGTACTCCATTTCCCGCTCTGCAAGGATTCTCTGTCGTTCACGCTTTCGTGCAAGCTCCCGCCGCTCCAGCTCCTCTGGATTCGGATGGCGCTTCGGCTGGACTTTACGTACCGTATTTCCATCGACATATGCCATTGTCGTGCGCGATACTCTCATCGCATTTGTTCGTTTCGTCCTCGCCATACTGCTCTTTTCCCCCATGGATCCTGAAACCGATCCGATCTATCTATACAGTGCCCCACACATGCTCGCCGGACCTCCTCCGTCCGGCTCGGCACCTTCCGTGGAAGCACTGCCTGTTCTACCCCTCTGTATGCTTTTCGAAGATACGAAGCTTCGCACTCTTCGATCTCGAGTTTTCCTCAAGTTCCTGTGCACTCGGCAGAATCGGCTTCCGGGTAATCACCCGGCCTTTTGACTTCCGCCCACATGCACAGACCGGAAACTCCGGTGGACAGATGCACGGCTTCTCGGCCGTACGAAATTTCGTCTTCACAATCCGATCCTCCAGGGAATGGAAGGTGATGATGCAGAGGCGTCCGCCCTCTGCAAGGTCATCGATCATGTGATCAATGCTCTCCTCCAGTACATCCAGCTCTCGATTCAGCTCAATGCGGATCGCCTGGAAGGT
Organism: Oribacterium sp. UBA5894; assembly: GCA_002431355.1. GTDB lineage: Bacteria > Bacillota > Clostridia > Lachnospirales > Lachnospiraceae > Oribacterium. The sequence goes on along the minus strand of DJEQ01000032.1, from coordinate 15,727 downwards.
CCGCTTCGCCGGATGACCACCGGTGGCACGGATTCTCGCCGGAATCGCTCCTGAGATGATATCTGAAAGCTCCAACGTCGTTTCAATGTGCTTTGTGGCCCGGTACTGGCAGATATGCTTCGCAATGTTCTGTGCGAAGCGGTCTTCTCCATAGTTCTTAATCATATGGAAAAGCTCGGATTCACTGTAATTGTTGACAATGTCTGCTGCGGTCATCGGATTACGATCATCCATCCGCATGTCGAGCGGTGCATCATTTCGATAGCTGAAGCCACGCTCTGCCGTATCGAGCTGATAGCTGGATACGCCCAGGTCCAGGTAGATTCCATTGACCTTTTCAATGCCCTGCTCCCGCAGCACATCATCGATTCTTTCGTAATTACTGCGGACAATCGTCACGCGATCCTGTACATCCGAAAGCCGCTCACTGGCTGCCTGAATTGCATCCTTGTCCTGATCAATGCCGATCAGCCGTCCCTTGGGGGAAAGATGGGTGCATACCTCATGGGCATGTCCCCCACCGCCCAGGGTGCCATCCACATAGATGCCATCCGGCTGTATGTTGAGGCCATCCACGGTTTCATGGAGAAGTACGGAATAATGCTTAAATTCAGACACCTAAGCCCTCCCAGTCTGCCTCTAAGGCTGCCTCGTCATCAAAGCTGAACTTTTCTTCGTACGTGCTGGTATCCCAGATCTCAATATGGTCGCCCACACCGAGGAGGGTAATATCCTTATCCAGTCCTGCGCGATCCCGAAGAACCTGCGGAAGAAGGATACGTCCCTGCTTATCCAGCTCACAGGAAACCGCAGAGCCCAGTAAAAAGCGCTTCAGGCTTCTCGCCTTTTCATTCGTCATCGGAAGTGCATTCAGCTTTTCCTCGAGTTCCTGCCACTCCTTCGATGCGTACATAGCAAGACAGCCGTCCAGGCTTCTGGTAACCGTAAACTCGTCTCCGAGCTGGTCCCGAAATCTGGCCGGTATGATCAGTCTGCCCTTGGCATCTAGATTGTGGTGATACTCGCCTGTGAATGACATATCCCTTTTTTACCACTTTCTACCACTTCTTACCACTTCATGACATAATAATGCGCTAAATTGGGTTTTGTGTCAAGGCAGGATCCCGCAATAATCAAAAAAAATAGAAGTCTCTCCGAAGAGAGACTTCCATGAAAAGATTCTTCTTATTAGTAATGGGCAGGCTCAGACGTTGAATCGGAACTCGACCACGTCGCCATCCTGCATAACGTAGTCCTTTCCCTCCATCCGTACGAGACCCTTCTCACGTGCTGCGGCAATGGAGCCACAGTCGAGAAGATCCTGATAGTTGATGACCTCTGCCTTGATGAAACCACGCTCGAAATCCGAATGGATCTTGCCGGCCGCCTGTGGAGCCTTCGTTCCCTTCTTGATCGTCCAGGCTCTCGACTCCTTCTCACCAGCGGTAAGGAAGGACATGAGCCCGAGCAGGTCATAGGAGGCTCGTACGATCTTGTCAAGACCCGACTCACTCATACCCAGGGACTCGAGGTACTCGGCCTTCTCATCCTCTTCGAGTTCGGAGATCTCCTCCTCGATCTGCGCCGAGATGACAAATACGCCGGAGCCGCTTTCTGCCGCATATTCACGTACCTTCTGGACGTAGGCATTGGACGCACCATCATCGGCCACTGAATCCTCATCGACGTTTGCCGCATAAATTACCGGCTTTCTTGTCAGAAGATCAAGGGTATCAATGAAGGCATTCTTATCGTCATCGCCTGCATCAAAGGTAATGGCCAGCTTATTCTCCTCGAGATGATCATGGAGGGCTGTCAGGAGCTCATACTCCGCCTTTGCATCCTTATCGTTATTTGCAAGCTTCTTCGTCTTCGCAAGACGGCGATCCAGGAGATCGAGGTCCGAGAAGATCAGCTCGAGGTTGATGGTCTCAATGTCACGGAGCGGATCCACCGAGCCGTCGACGTGGACAATGTTCGAATCGTCAAAGCAACGAACGACATGCACGATGGCATCCGTCTCACGAATGTTGGACAGGAACTGGTTTCCGAGGCCCTCTCCCTTCGAGGCTCCCTTCACAAGACCCGCGATATCGACGAACTGGATCACGGCCGGTACGATCTTCTGGGAGTTGTACAGCGCACCCAGCTTCTGCAGGCGCTCATCTGGAACAGCAACGACACCGACGTTCGGCTCGATCGTACAGAACGGATAATTGGCTGACTCTGCACCGGCCTTCGTAATTGCATTAAACAGTGTGGACTTTCCGACATTTGGCAGTCCGACGATACCTAATTTCATAATTTAAATCTCCTTTATCTTCCCTGCATGCTTCATGTCATGAATCCACAATTGCCTGCAGTTCTCTATTACTTCCATGCTGCTTCGAGAGCAAGCTCATTATAAACTAGAAGTTCCAGCCTGACAATCCTCTGGACACTTCCATCTCCTATCCCCGATGCTGCCCGGGCACAGCGGGGACATGCACCCATGCTTTTTTCCGCATGCGCTGTATCCATCACTTCTCTATGAAGCGACCTGTGCCTTGACTCGACGAAAGCCTCGTATGAGCATGCCGAGGCCCAGAAGGGCCAGCCCTGCGGAAAGTGCCTGGGAAACCGCAATGTTCGTCCCCCAGAGGAGCAGGGAATCGGTGCGGAGTCCCTCAATCCAGAAGCGACCGATGCCATAAAACAGGAGGTACTCCCAGAAAATCTGCCCTGTGAATTTCTTCTTCGGAGCCGTAATCAGCAGGAAAATCAGGGTGCACAGATTCCAGACCGATTCATAAAAGAAGGTCGGATGCACCTGAATGAAGCTTTCTCCACCAATGCGGATCGCATGGGTGAGGACATTTTCGTTCAGCATGTTCGGATTCACGATGGATTCCCTGAGACGCATTGCGAGAAGCGAATCCGTATAGCGTCCGAAGGCCTCTGCATTGAAGAAATTCCCCCAGCGCCCGATGCTCTGCCCGGTGAGAAGACCAAGCACGGCCGAATCCGCCAGGGAGAAAAACGGGATCTTCCGTCGACGACAGAACAGAATACAGCAGAGAATGCCCGTCAGGATGCCTCCATAAATGGCAAGACCGCCCTGCCGCAGATTGAGAATCTCCCCAAGATGCTGTGAATAGTAGCTCCACTCAAAGATGACATAGTAGGCACGTGCACCCAGAATGGAAAAAATAATGCCGTAGAGTGCAAGGTCCTCAATGTCATCGACATTTTTTCCGCGACGCTTATAGTCAAAGCCGGCCACCAGCACGCCCATCAGCATCCCGATGCCAATAATGATGCCATAGTACGCGATGCGGAAGCCAAAGATCGAAATCGAATTCCGGAGATGCTCAATGCCGATTCCGAGATGTGGGAAATAAAGATCATAGCTGTCCGTACTCATTCTGTCTCTTCCTTTCCTTCGGACGTTTCGCCCTTCAGAATACGTAAAAATTCGTCCTCTGTCACGATTGGGACTCCAAGCTCCTTCGCCTTTTTATTCTTTCCAGAGGTGGACGTACTATCGTTATTCACGAGATACGCCGTCTTCGCCGAAACAGAGCCTGCGGCCCGTCCGCCTGCCTGCTCAATGAGTGCCTGAAGCTCCTTCCGATTCTCAAAATGCTGAAGCGAGCCCGTGATCACGATGGATTTGCCCTCCAGCGTCTTCGGCATCGTGGTTTCTGATACCTGCTGTACGAGGTCAAGCTCCTGCAGCAGAAGGTCGAGCTGCTTCATGCTTTCCTCATCCCGGAAATAGCGGGCAATGTTCTCCGCAAGCACCTCTCCGATTCCATCGATATCCTGCAGCTCCTCAAGCGTCGCCGCGCGCAGCTTCGAAAGCACATTCCCGAAATGGCGGCAGAGCACCTTTGCATTTGCGAGGCCAATGCCGGCGATTCCGAGACCGTATACGAGGCGGTACAGCTCCGTATGGCGGGCGCGCTCGATGGCCTGAATCAGATTTTCATAGCTCTTCTCTCCAAAGCCCTCGAGCGTCACGATGTCTGCGCGATGCTGATCGAGATGGAAAATATCCACATAGTGATGGATCAGGCCATGACCGATCAGCTTTTCCAGGGTCTGCTCACTGAGACCCTCGACATTTAATGCATCGCGGCTCACAAAGAGGGCGAAGTTCTTGATTTTTTTTGCTGCGCACGCCGGATTTCCACAGTAAAGGAATCTGGCCTCATTCTCTGAACGGATTTCCGTCGGCTGTCCACAGGCCGGGCAGGTCTTCGGCGGAACGAGGGTCGCCGAGCGGGTCCGGTTCTCTGCGATCTGCGGAATGATCATATTGGCCTTATAGACACTGATCTGATCCCCGATGCCAAGCGCGAGGTCCTCGCAGTAGGAAAGATTATGAAGACTTGCGCGGCTGACCGTCGTTCCCTCGAGCTCTACCGGGTCGAAAATGGCCACGGGATTGATGAGTCCGGTGCGGCTCGGCGACCACTCTACCTCCCGAAGCACGGTGTCCGCCTGCTCATCGCTCCACTTGAAGGCGATGGCATTACGTGGGAACTTCGCCGTGCGTCCAAGGCTTAATCCGTACGCAATATCCTCATAGATCAGCACGAGGCCATCGGACGGGAAGTCATTCTGCTGGATGGCTTCTGAAAACCAGCGTACCGTATCGGCGATGGTTTCCTTCGTCACCGGCTTATATTCCACGACGTCAAAGCCCTGCGCGGAAAGGAAAGAAAATTCTGCTGCCCGGGAATTATGAAAATCCACTGGCACCCCATTTTCCTCGGCACTGACCAGTGCAAATGCGATGAGCTGAACATGGCGAGATTTCGTCACCTTCGGGTCCAGCTGACGAACGGAGCCCGAGCAGAGATTTCGTGGATTCTTATATTTCGCATCTGCATCCGGAATGGTTTCATTGATCTTTTTAAATTCCGAATACGTGATGATAGCTTCGCCCCGAAGTACAAGATCACCCTGAAAGGAAATCCTGGTCGGGACATTTTCAAACATCCGGGCATTCTGTGTGATGACCTCGCCGATCTCCCCGTTTCCACGGGTGACGGCCTTCGTAAGTGCACCGCCCTGATAGCTCAGTACCACGGTAAGTCCGTCCATCTTCCAGCTGAGCAGTCCCTCCTGATCGCCGAGCCAGGACGCAAGGTCCTCCACCGACTTCGTCTTATCCAGGCTCAGCATCGGACTCGGATGCCGCTCCTTCGGAAGTTCGGACAGCACCTCATAGCCGACGCGCTGGGTCGGCGAACCCCCGAGGATCATCCCCGTCTTCTGCTCAAGCGCCTGCAGCTCATCATACAGCGCATCATAGCTCCGGTTTGACATAATTTCATTGCCATCCACGTAGTATACGCGTGCTGCCTCGTTCAGCGTCCGGATGAGTTCCTTCATCCGGGCCATGCTTCTGTTGATTTCGTCCTGATTGGATGTATGGGTCTGCATAATTCACCTATGTTTCTATACCAAGCTCCGAAAGCTCGACTTCACGATACTGTCCTGGCTTCAGGCCATGAAGTGTGAGATCCATGATACGGATTCGCTTCAGCTTCTTCACCTCATACCCAAAGGCTGCACACATGCGACGAATCTGCCGGTTCAGCCCCTGCGTGATGACGATATGGAACTCACGCTGACGAAGCTTCACCGGCCGGGTCATATCCTGCCATACCTCACATGGACGTGTAGTGGTTTTCAGCTCCTTCAGCTCGACACCATCGGCGAGTCCATCGAGGAATTCCTTCGTGCATGGCTTATCCACCGTTACCACGTATTCCTTCTCATGATAATTCCGGGCACGGTTAATGCGGTTCACCAGCTCTCCCTGATTCGTCAGCAGGATGAGTCCCTCCGACTCCTTGTCCAGGCGTCCGATCGGATAAACGCGGGTCGGGTACTGGATGGCATCAATAATGTTCGGTGCCTTATCCTTGTCACTGGTGGTGCAGACAATGCCACGCGGCTTATAGTACGCAAGAAGCACCGGAGCCGGACGGTCATAGTCCTGCCCGGCCGTTGAAATCTGCTCGCCATAGCGCTTCGCCATACGGCGAGACTCCGTCGCAAGCAGGTACTTTTCTTCCGGATTCCCGGCATTGGCATGAAGGGCATGCGGATTGACACACTGCCCGTCCAGCGCGATGGCATCGGCCTCCGTCACCTGCTGACCGAGCTCTACCGGCTTTCCGTTCACGGTCACGCGTCCCGCAGCGATCAGCCTGTCCGCCTCACGCCGGGAGCAGACACCCAGCTCTGATAAACGCTTATTCAGTCTCATCGTGCAGCCTCCACATCCGTCTTCTGTGCAGCACCGGATGCCGTTTTCTGTTCTTCGCTTCGGCAGGTCTCGGTCTCCTCTTCACTGCTCTTCCAGAGTGGGGCTTCATTCGCAGCGAGTGGCCAGCAGTAGCTCCTGCCCGGAATACCCTCGACCTCCGGAACCTCGTCTCCTGGCTGGAAGCAGAATTCATGATTCCGATTCGGATCGAGCTCCGCAGGAAGCTCGGCGTCGTTCTTCAGGTCTGCGAAAAAGCACGCATCGCCGAAGCTGAAGAAGCGATACTTCTCCCGTACGGCTACCTTATAGGCGCGAAGAATGTGCTCTCGCTTCGCAAAGGCCGAAACCAGCATGACGAGCGTCGACTCCGGCAGATGGAAGTTTGTAATCAGTGCATCCATGCACTTGAACTGATAGCCCGGATAAATAAAGATATCCGTCCAGCCAGAGGTGGCTGGCATGGTTCCATCTGGAAGTGCGGCGGATTCCACCGTTCGGCAGCTCGTCGTACCGGTACAGATGACACGGTGTCCCTCCGCATGTGCGCGATTCATTTTATCTGCCTCGGACTGCTCCACAATGTAGAACTCACTGTGCATGTGGTGATCCTCGATCTTATCGGCCTTTACTGGGCGGAAGGTGCCGAGCCCTACGTGCAGGGTAATGTGTGCGATTTCCACCCCCTTCGCCTGCACCGCTTCAAGGAGTTCCTTCGTCCAGTGCAGCCCGGCTGTCGGAGCTGCCGCTGAGCCGTCGTTCTTTGCATAGACGGTATTGTAGCGTTCCTTCTCCTTCAGCTGATGATGAATATATGGTGGAATCGGCATCTCTCCGAGCTGGTCCAGGACCTCTTCCCAGATGCCCTCAAATTCGAAGTGGATGATCCGGTTGCCATCATCAATGGTGTCGATGATTTCACCCTTCAGGATCCCTTCTCCGAAGTCTACGCGTGCACCGGTCCGAAGCTTCTTTCCAGGCTTCACAAGACACTCCCAGTCATTCGTGTTCAGTCGACGAAGCAGCAGCACCTCCACGTGTGCGCCTGTTCCTTCCTTGACCCCGTGCAGGCGGGCAGGAATGACCTTCGTATCGTTGATCACGAGGCAGTCGCCCTTATGCAGATAATCGATAATATTATAAAAATGACGATGATTGATTTCGCCGGTGAAGCGATCCATCACCAGAAGCCGACTGTCTGAACGCTTCTCCAGTGGATCCTGCGCGATCAGCTCCTCCGGCAGATCATAGTAAAAGTCTTTCGTCTCCATATTTCTTCTCCTTTTCTGCTGTCTCCCGACATGGTGCGGTGCGCCATGCACCCTAAACCTAGTTATTATATACTGTCTTCTCAGATTCTGCCACTGAAATCGGGGGACGAAGAGCTTTGGAAGCAGGGAAATCCTCCATGATCTGCGCGAGAGAACGAGGCGGGCGGGGGGACCCACAGAAGCCAGTACTCCAGAGCCGGAAAATCCTGAAATCGGGCCTTAAGAAGTACTAAGCCCTCTGCAATCGT
>DJEQ01000032.1:3469-7879 GCA_002431355.1 Oribacterium sp. UBA5894 | reverse complement strand
CAGAGGGTGCTAAGGAAAAATTACTCTAAGTACTTCTAGAAGGCCCGATTTTGGTTTTTCAACGGCTCTTGCGTGTGGCTTCTGTGGGTCCCCCCGCCCGCCTCGCTCCTCCCCGTAGAAAAGAAGGGCGGATGCCTGCGCATCCGCCCTTCTTGTGAAAGATCCTGTGATCGAAAGCTTCAGCCGACAGGACCGGCATCAGAGATCACGGCATCTCCGGCTGGTGCATTGTCTGCTGCACCCGGTTCAGCGATCGACTCACCTGCACCGTTTGATGCCACGCTGGTTTCCGTCTTCGTGCTGTCGCCCGTATGCTCAGAAATGGTTTCGCTGCTGGCCGTAGTTTCTGTGCTCTTCTTTTTACTGCTGCTCTCGTCCGAAGCACTCGTTTCCTTGCTGTCCTGATCATCGCGGTTCTTCTTCGAACTGCTCTTCTCTGTGCTGTCCGTATCCTTCTCAGAATCGCTGTCCGCTTCCTCTGACGTGCTCGTGTCCACCGTTGTCACCGGTGCCTCTGTCTCCACCGAAATAAGGGAAACCTCACTGTCGATTTCCTCCTGTGAATCCGTATAGATACGGCCGCTCTGGAACGCATCATACACAACCGCCAGCCGCTGATCACTGGAGATGGCCTCCAGCAGGCGCGAGTTCGTCGCATTGATCAGCTCCTGCACCTCACTGTGGTTTGTGATGTAGCTGTTCACAAACTTCGTCTGCTCCGGAGACATGTTTTCGACGATTTCAAACGAATTCTGGTCATTCACCTTTACATAGCAGTACATAATGCCCGGTGCCAGAGTATCAATACGACGGAATTTCACATTATAGGTCACGAAAACAAGCTTGGTATTTTTCTCGAGACCGTCCACTGCATACTGCTCGATATCCTGATAGTCCTCGATATATCCGGCCTGTGTTTTCAGCTTCGCCTTCAGATTTGCGGTCTGCTCCTCGGTCTGATTGCTGACACCCGTCAGACGATACAGCGTATCCGTATCCCCGGAGAGTCGTGCGTCAAAATAATCCTGGAACAGCTTCGTCATGTATTCATCGTTATACTGACGTACCAGAGACGAATCCTCATCTGCACCGGCATTGCCGTCCGCCACGCTGGCGGTAACGGTTTCCCCAGCTTCATTTTCATCTGTAAGAGACGACGCGCTGGCCACCGCCTGCGGATTCTCCTGGCTGTCCTTCGCCTTCGGTGTATGGTCCAGAATCAGGATCAGAATCATCAGTACGATGATCAGTGCCGGAATTCCGAGAAGTCCGGTCATTTCACGTATCTGATTCTCCCTCTGCCGCTTCCGCATGTTCGTCTGTCGACGTGCACGCTTTCGCTCCATGATCTCATCGATTGATTTTTCCCGTAATGCCTGATCGACATCGTTAAGATCCTTAATGTCCATTCTTTCTGCCTCGTTATTCTGCCTGCTATACACGTGCACCGTCGGCGCCATAGAAGAAGCCACTTACCCAGCTGTTCTGGAGAAGTGCACCATCCTGCCCTGCGAAATAGTACCTTCCATTCACAAGAAGGAGGCCCGGTCCCTGAAGCTGCCCGCTGTTCTCATCAAAATAATACAGCCGTCCGCCAATATTCTGAAGGCCACGTGCAATCTTCCCATCTGCGCCGGTGTAATACCATGCGCCATTGGCCTCATAAACCCAGGTATTGACCTCCAGATAGCCCTCTGCATTAAAGTGATAATTGGCGCCGTCAATGCTGCGCCAGGAGCTGACCGGATAGGTGCCATCCGTGTAGAGATACCACATTCCCTTACTGTCAAACTGCCACCCGTTCGATGCATAGGTATTGGCAACAACGCGCCGCGTGTTGATCACCGTAGAGCTCGAGCTGTAGTGTGTTCCAGCCGGGTTCATCTGCGAAGGATTTCCAAGCTGCGAAAGCCCGCTTGCTGCCTGGTTTCCCGCCATCGGGCCGACATTGAGGGTGTTGTACATCACACCATTCAGAACATAGCCCCCGCTTGTTCCTGTATAATTCGTCGTATACATCGTACCGTTCACACTGCTGCTTCCTGTCGTCTGCGAGCTCGCCGCAGTAACGACCGTTCCGCCCTTTCCATCCGGCGAAACAGAAGACAGTACATTCTGGACCATACCACCGCGCCCGTCCGGACTGACGCCATAGGTCGAGGTTCCGACAGTGGATGTCTGATAAACCACACCGCCCTTTCCATCCGGACTGACAGCTGCCATCGAGGCACCCGCCATCCACAGGGACAGTGTCACCGTAAGCATGCAAAGCGCATATTTTTTCATAATTTCTCCTATCTCAGCTTTCCAAGAAGTGCTTCCCGTTTCCAGCTGATGAGGCCAATGATAATGAGCTGCACCACAAATACCAGGACAGCCATGCCATACTGCCCCAGAATAATAAAATATCCACACAGGCAGTTCGTAACACACTGAAGCCACGCCGTAGATGCCACCGCGGTCACGTAGCCACGTCCTGTAATGTCTGCTCTTGCAGCAATGTATGGAATGATACCATTGGGCATCGCCGGAAGCATACAGGCAATGGCCACGACGAAGGCAGGATGCGTAGAATTAATCTTCTGTGTCAGCCAGTTATCCCGGTTGAGCCCCGGAATAAAGCTGCTGAGTCTCCGTCCAAGTCTTCGTGCCGCATAGAAAACCAGTGCATTTCCGAGAACAAAGCCAAAGTAGCAGGCCAGAGAGGCCTTCACCCATCCGTAAATCATACCGACAGCCAGATGAATCGGAAGTCCTGGCAGCACCACACTGATCACCTGAAGTGCCGAAAGCAGAACAGCCAGAATCAGTCCCTTCCACTCCCCCTCCTCAGCGAGATACGCAGCGATGCCCTGCTCATCTCCGGCTTTCAAAAGCGGCCAGAGGCCCGGAAAAAGATGATTGAAGGTCATATAAAAGATAAAGACGATAAGGAGAAGAAGCAGCAAAAGGGCACTGAGCCCGATGAGCTTCCTCTTCTTTTCCATCTTCATCATGCATTCTTCTCTGCGACAGCCTGCTCGAGTGCCTTTGACAGCTGATCCGCACAGGATGTCTGACGTGGGCCGCAGGTGTTTCCTCGAAGGATTTCTGCAACCTTCGAAGCCTCCTGACCTTCCACCAGGCGTCCAATAGCCTTCAGGTTTCCGTTGCATCCACCACGGAAGCGAAGGTCATGTACCTTATTTTCATCATCCAGTTCAAAGCTGATCTCTGTAGAGCATACCATCTTTGGTCTATATGTAAATTCCCGTGCCATAAACAAACTCTCCTAATCTAAGTATCTGAACAGATCCATGGAATAAGACTCCACGAATCTTCTTATGATTATATCTGCTTCCTGTGCATCTGTCCACAAACGACATTCTTCAGAGTTTCTTACAGAGTCTGAAGGATACCGTTCAGGGCAGAGCATCCACGTATCAGAGCGTTTCGCCCTCCATACGAAAAAAACGTGTGGAGATTTCTCTCCACACGTTTTGTATCTTCGGATAACTCCTGACAGAATTAGTCCATGATGCTGATAACTCTACCAGAACCAACGGTTCTACCACCCTCACGGATAGCGAAACGGAGACCTTCCTCCATTGCTACTGGGTGAATAAGCTCAACCGTCATCTCGGTGTTATCACCAGGCATGCACATCTCTGTGCCCTCTGGAAGCTCGCAAACACCAGTTACATCCGTTGTACGGAAGTAGAACTGAGGTCTGTAATTTGTGAAGAAAGGAGTATGACGACCACCCTCGTCCTTTGTAAGAACGTAAACCTGAGCGGTGAACTTCTTGTGGCACTTTACAGTACCTGGCTTGCAGAGAACCTGACCTCTCTCGATCTGATCACGGTTGATACCACGAAGGAGAAGACCAACGTTATCACCAGCCTCAGCATCATCAAGAGTCTTACGGAACATCTCGATACCAGTTACAACGGTCTTCTGAGTATCCTCAGAAATACCAACGATCTCAAGCTCATCACCAACGTGAAGAGTACCACGCTCTACACGGCCGGTAGCTACAGTACCACGACCTGTGATGGTGAATACGTCCTCGACTGGCATAAGGAATGGCTTATCAGTCTCACGAACTGGCTCAGGGATGTAGGAATCAACGGCATCCATAAGCTCCATGATCTTGTCGCCCCACTCAGACTTCGGATCCTCAAGAGCCTTCAGAGCAGAACCACGAATTACAGGGATCTCATCACCTGGGAACTCATACTCGTTCAGAAGGTCTCTAACCTCCATCTCAACGAGTTCAAGAAGCTCAGGATCATCAACCATATCGCACTTGTTAAGGAATACAACGATAGCTGGTACACCTACCTGACGAGCAAGAAGGATATGCTCTCTGGTCTGTGCCATAACACCATCGGTAGCAGCTACTACAAGGATAGCACCATCCATCTGAGC
>DJEQ01000032.1:0-3413 GCA_002431355.1 Oribacterium sp. UBA5894 | reverse complement strand
GCACCAGTGATCATGTTCTTTACGTAGTCAGCGTGGCCCGGGCAGTCAACGTGAGCATAGTGACGCTTCTCAGTCTCGTACTCAACGTGAGCGGAGTTGATGGTGATACCTCTCTCTCTCTCCTCTGGTGCCTTATCGATCTGATCGAAAGGAACAGCTGGCTCCATGCCAAGACGATCAGCAAGAACAGCCGTGATAGCAGCTGTAAGAGTTGTTTTACCGTGGTCTACGTGACCGATGGTACCAATGTTACAATGTGGCTTCGTTCTGTTAAAATGTGCCTTTGCCATTTCAAAATACCTCCATTAAATGTAATACAACGAATGTCATGTCAAGCACCATGCATGCGCCTGCATGCTCCGTGCAATACATTATGCCAAAAGAGTACACAAATTGACTCAATCAGCAAACATGATTTTAACATCGTTACTATATTTTATCAAGTATTTTTAGGGGTCTGCCAGACAGCAGAGCCCTGAAATACCTGATTTTTTATGATATGGACGAAATCCATTCACAGCGGTAATTACTTACCGTTACGCTCCTTCAGTACAGCCTCCTGAACATTCTTCGGGCACTTCTCATAGTGATCGAAGAACATAGAGTAGTTTGCACGACCCTGGGTCTTGGAACGAAGATCGGTTGCATAACCGAACATCTCTGCCAGCGGAACGAATGCGTTGATCTGCTTACCGGATGGGATATCCTCCATGGACTCGATACGACCACGACGAGAGTTTACATCGCCGATAACGTTACCCATGTACTCCTCTGGAGTGGTAATCTCAACCTTCATGATCGGCTCAAGGAGAACCGGGTCTGCCTTTGCCATTGCGTTCTTGAATGCAATAGAACCAGCAAACTCGAATGCACGCTCATTAGAGTCGACATCATGGTAAGAACCATCATATACGTTAGCATCTACACCGAGTACAGGATAGCCTGCAAGAATACCAGACTCTGCGGCATTACGAATACCCTTTTCGATTGCAGGGATGTACTCCTTCGGAATCGATCCACCGACAACAGTGGACTGGAACTTGAAGGTCTCCTCGCCATTCGGATCCATCGGAGTGAACTTAACCTTACAGTCACCGTACATACCAGAACCACCGGACTGGTGAACATAACGGCCCTGTACATCAACAGCCTTTGTGAAGGTTTCCTTATAAGCAACCTGAGGTGCACCTACGTTTGCCTCAACCTTGAACTCACGAAGGAGACGGTCAACGATAATCTCCAGGTGAAGCTCACCCATACCAGAGATAATGGTCTGTCCGGTTTCCTCATCCGTTCTTACACGGAAGGTCGGGTCCTCTTCAGCAAGCTTTGCGAGTGCATCGGTCATCTTGCCCTGAGAAGCCTTGGTCTTCGGCTCGATGGCTACGGAGATAACTGGCTCCGGGAACTCCATGGACTCAAGAATGATCGGGTGATTCTCATCACAGAGAGTATCACCGGTCGATGTGTTCTTGAAACCTACAGCAGCTGCGATATCACCAGAGAATACCTCGTCGAGGTCCATTCTCTTGTTTGCATGCATCTGGAGAAGACGGCCTACACGCTCCTTCTTATCCTTGGTGGAGTTCAGGCAGTAGGAACCATTCTTCAGTGTACCAGAGTACACTCTGAAGTAAGCAAGCTTACCAACGAACGGGTCCGTCATGATCTTAAATGCAAGTGCGGAGAAAGGTGCATCATCAGAAGATGGTCTTGTGTCCGGGTTACCCTCAAGATCTGTTCCCTCGACATCCGGGATGTCGGTTGGAGCCGGAAGGTAATCGATGACTGCATCGAGAAGCTTCTGAACACCCTTGTTCTTATATGCTGTACCGCAGAGACAAGGAATCGCATCACCTGCAATGGTTGCCTTACGAAGAACAGCCTTCATCTGCTCAACGGTCGGCTCCTCGCCCTCAAGGTACATCATCATGAGATCATCATCGAGCTCACATACCTGCTCGATCAGCTTTGAACGATACTCCTCAGCCTGCTCCTTATACTCATCCGGAACGTCGGTAACCTCAATAACCTGGCCCTTATCGTCCTTATAGTAGTAAGCTCTCATCTCGAAGAGATCGATCAGGCCGATGTAGGTATCCTCAGCGCCCATCGGGTACTGAAGGATGACGCAGTTCTTGCCCAGACGATCTACGATGGTCTGTACAGAGTGGAAGAAATCTGCACCCACTACATCCATCTTGTTGATGAATGCAATTCTCGGTACATGATAAACATCCGCCTGTCTCCATACGTTCTCCGACTGTGGCTCAACACCGCTCTTGGCATCGAATACACCAACAGCGCCATCAAGTACACGGAGAGAACGCTCAACCTCTACAGTGAAGTCTACGTGGCCCGGAGTATCGATGATGTTGATACGATACTCAGGTGCGCCTGCAATCTTCTTGTGCTCATGCTCTGGAATCCAGTGGCATGTTGTAGCGGCTGATGTAATGGTAATACCACGCTCCTGCTCCTGGGCCATCCAGTCCATGGTAGCGGTACCGTCGTGGGTATCACCGATCTTGTGATTGATTCCTGTATAGAAGAGAATACGCTCAGTGAGTGTGGTCTTTCCGGCATCGATATGTGCCATGATACCAATATTTCTTGTATGCTCAAGTGAATACTGTCTCTGCTCAGCCAAAGTATTTTCCTCCTATCAGAATCTGTAATGAGCAAATGCCTTATTAGCCTCAGCCATTCTGTGCATTTCCTCTTTACGCTTTACAGCTGCACCCGTATTGTTTGCAGCATCCATAATCTCATTTGCCAGTCTCTCAGCCTGTGTCTTCTCAGATCTCTTACGTGAGAACTCAGTAAGCCAGCGAAGACCAAGGGTCTGACGTCTCTCAGGCTTAACCTCCATCGGTACCTGGTATGTAGCACCACCGATACGCTTAGCCTTAACCTCAAGAACAGGCATGATGTTGTTCATAGCCTCTTCAAAAACCTCGGTTGCTTCCTTGCCGCTCTTCTCAGCGACAATGTCGAATGCACCATAGACGATCTTCTGAGCAATACCCTTCTTACCATCCAGCATGATGGAGTTTACAAGCTTGGTTACGATCTTGGAATTGTAAACCGGGTCTGCAAGTACGTCTCTGTGCAGAGTATGTCCTTTACGTGGCACGTTACTTCCCTCCTTAAAAATTGTTTTTAGATCATCGGTACTCTTCGCAACTGCAATCTGTGATTGTGTTTTGCGAGTTCATGCGGACTTCTGGACATCTCTTCTTATATAATAATGAGTTCCATTATCCGTCATTTTAACCATGTCTTTTTTCAACGTTGATCGAGGCTGATTACTTCTTAGCCTTCGGTCTCTTGGCACCGTACTTGGAACGGGCCTGCATTCTGCCGTTGACGCCCTGTGTATCGAGCGTTCCGCGGATGATGTGGTAACGCAC
>DJEQ01000011.1:2960-19431 GCA_002431355.1 Oribacterium sp. UBA5894 | reverse complement strand
AAGAAGGTTGCCGTCATTGGATCAGGACCTTCGGGTCTTACCTGCGCAGGTGACCTTGCAAAGCTCGGCTATGATGTCACTATCTTTGAGGCCTTCCATCAGCCAGGCGGCGTTCTCGTGTATGGTATTCCGGAATTCCGTCTTCCGAAGGACCGTGTTGTAAAGCCGGAAATTGAAAACGTAAAGAAGCTTGGTGTCAAGATTGATACCAATGTCATCGTCGGTCGTTCACTGACCATCGACGATCTTCTGACAGAGGAAGGCTTTGATGCAGTATTCATCGGCTCCGGTGCAGGACTTCCTCGCTTTATGAATATTCCGGGTGAGTCAGCGAATGGCGTATATTCCGCAAATGAGTTCCTGACACGAAATAACCTCATGAAGGCCTACCGTGATGATTCCGATACCCCGATCAAGGTCGGCAAGAAGGTTGTCGTTGTCGGTGGTGGTAACGTGGCCATGGATGCAGCGAGAACAGCACTTCGTCTGGGGGCAGAGGTCCACATCGTATACCGTCGTTCCGAGGAAGAGCTTCCGGCTCGTCGTGAGGAGGTTCATCACGCGAAGGAAGAGGGAATCATCTTTGATCTCCTTGAGAACCCGATTCAGATCTATACGGATGAAAATGACTGGGTAAAGGGCGTACAGATTCAGCGCATGCAGCTCGGAGAGCCGGATGCCTCCGGTCGTCGCAGACCAGAGCCGATTCCAGGAGATGTTTATGACATGGATTGTGATATGGTCATCATGTCACTTGGTACTTCACCGAACCCGCTGATCAAGGATACCACGGCCGGTCTTGAGACCAATGCACATGGCTGCATCATTGCGAAGGAGGAAAATGGACAGACCTCCAAGACCGCAGTCTATGCAGGCGGTGATGCCGTAACTGGTGCGGCAACCGTTATTCTTGCAATGGGCGCAGGAAAGGCTGCGGCGAAGGGCATCGATGACTACCTGAGCGGTCGGAGCGCAGAGTGAGCGAAGCATAAGCCGACAGAACGTACTGAAAAATGAGCTTTTCGAAAGGACCTGGGAGAAATCCCGGGTCCTTTTTAAAAAGAATTCTGTATACATCTTGTATTGACTTGAATACATGACAACTTTGTGAGAAAATAGACAAAGTTTCGAAGCAGGAGTTTTGAAGCTTTGGAGTTTGAATTTTGCGTCATTCACGTTTTATGAATTTACGCGGATTGTTGAAAGGAGATTCATATGACCTATACAAATGAGGTTGAGAACATGTGCCCAATCGCACAGGGTGTTCATCATGGTGCTGCTCCTATTCCGGAAGAGGGTAAATGGGTACAGTCGAAGGAAGTAAAGGATATTTCCGGATTCACACACGGTGTCGGCTGGTGTGCACCACAGCAGGGTGCCTGCAAGCTTTCACTGAATATTAAGGAAGGTATCATCCAGGAGGCACTTGTAGAGACCGTTGGCTGTTCTGGTATGACCCATTCCGCAGCGATGGCTGCAGAGATTCTTCCAGGACTGACCGTTCTCGAAGCTCTGAACACAGACCTCGTATGTGATGCCATTAACACAGCCATGAGAGAGCTGTTCCTTCAGATCGCTTATGGTCGTTCTCAGTCTGCATTCTCCGATGATGGTCTGGCTGTTGGTGCTGGCCTTGAGGACCTTGGTAAGGGTCTTCGTTCTCAGGTTGGTACCATGTACGGTACACTGAAGAAGGGTCCTCGTTACCTTGAAATGGCCGAGGGCTATGTGACAGAGCTTGCACTCGATAAGGATGATCAGATCATCGGTTACAAGTATGTCAACCTTGGAAAGATGACAGATTTCATCAAGAAGGGTGACGATGCAAACACGGCATGGGAGAAGGCCAAGGGTCAGTATGGCCGTATCGATGATGCTGTGAAGTTCATCGATCCACGTAAGCAGTAATCAGGTCAGAAGGAGGAAATTAAGATGGCATTATTTGAGGGATACGAGAGACGTATCAAGCAGATCAATGAAGCTTTAAACAAGTATGGTATCACAGATATCGAAGAAGCGCGGAAGATCACAGAAGACGCTGGCCTGGATGTATACAACATGGTAAAGGGCGTTCAGACCATTTGCTTCGAGAATGCCTGCTGGGCATATATCGTAGGTGCCGCAATCGCAATCAAGAAGGACTGCAGAAACGCAGCAGATGCTGCCGCAGCCATCGGTGAGGGACTTCAGTCCTTCTGTATTCCGGGCTCTGTAGCCGACAACCGTAAGGTGGGTCTCGGCCATGGCAACCTGGGCAAGATGCTCCTTTCAGAGGATACCGAGTGCTTCTGCTTCCTTGCAGGACATGAGTCCTTCGCTGCAGCAGAGGGCGCAATCGGTATCGCAAACAATGCAAACAAGGTACGTGTAAAGCCGCTTCGTGTTATCCTGAATGGTCTTGGAAAGGATGCTGCAAAGATCATTTCCAGAATCAACGGCTTCACCTTCGTAGAGACCGATTATGATCCATATACCAACACCGTAAAGGAAATCGAGCGCATCTCCTACTCCGATGGTCCAAGAGCAAAGGTAAACTGCTATGGCGCAAACTCTGTTCCAGAGGGTGTAGCCATCATGTGGAAGGAGAATGTAGACGTTTCCATCACTGGTAACTCTACGAACCCAACGAGATTCCAGCATCCAGTAGCAGGCACCTACAAGAAGGAGCGTCTCGAAGCTGGCAAGAAGTACTTCTCCGTAGCTTCCGGCGGTGGAACGGGACGTACACTTCACCCAGATAACATGGCAGCAGGCCCTGCTTCCTATGGTATGACGGATACCCTTGGCCGTATGCACAGTGATGCACAGTTCGCTGGTTCATCCTCTGTACCTGCACACGTAGAGATGATGGGTCTCATCGGTATGGGCAACAACCCAATGGTTGGCGCTACTGTATCCGTTGCAGTTGCTGTAGCTGAGGCTGCAAAGGCTGGCAAGTTCTAAGGAATTTCCCACATTTTTTCCACAAATTTATGGGGTCTTGACCAATTTGGTCAGGGCCCTTTTTGCTTTCTCGTGTTTTCATCTCCTTTTTAAATAATACTGGTTTCTCATAAATCGGGGCTTTTCAATGGATGCAAGAGTAGGAATCCGAGGTTCATTAACACAATCGTTACAACCCATGAAAGCGGAAATACGTGGTAGAGCATCGGAAGCGTGACAGTCGATCGGAAGACTGTACAAATCCAAAGAATGCGGAATGCACAGGTCCCAATGATAGTGCTGATGGCTGGATACAGCGCGTGCCCGCTGCCGCGCAGAACACCCGATGGTATTTCATACAAATTGCAGATCGGTTCAAAAAGCAGAATGCACATAATCCGCACGTCGGCACTTTTGATTACAGCAGTCTCTGGTGTAAACATATGAGAGAAAAAATCACGGAATAGGGTAATCATAAAAATCGGAACAGAACTACACACAGTGGACAAGGCAAGACATAGACACAAAACGTGTCTGCATCGTTTGTACTGTCGAGCCGCATAGTTCTGGCTGGTAAAGGTGGTCGCTGCTTGTCCAAATGCAGTAATGATATAGTAGGTGAAGTATTCAAAATTCATGGCAATGGTACTGCCTGCGATTGCGGTTTCACCGAAAATATTGACAGCCGCCTGGATAAACATATTCGCAAAGCAGAACACGGCCCCCTGCACTGCAGTTGGGATGCCGGTTTTCAGAATATTCCACGCAATGTGCAGAGGAAAAGCGGGCTTGAGAAATGGAAGGGGAAACATTTTCTCACTTACCAGACGGTACAGTATTACTAGCGCTGAAAGGATAGTAGAAATATCAGTAGCGAGTGCAACCCCCACGATGTTCATGCGACATGCGATTACAAAGATCAAATTGAGTCCAACGTTTACAATTCCCGAAATCAACAGTACCAGAAACGGATAGCGGCTGTCACCATGCGCTCGTAACACGGCTGCCCCAAAGTCATACAACAGTAAAAACGGGTAACCCAGCATATAAATCCGTAAATACAGCGTTGCCGCATCGAAAATGTCGGTTGGTGTCTGGATCCATCGCAGTAGTGGTTCTGCAACTGCCTGGCCAAGAAATAAACCCATGATACCGACGAGACCTGCCAGAAGCATTGATCCTTGAACGGTGGCAGACATATCTGTTGTCCTGCTTCGCCCGATTTGTTTTGCAATCAGGATGTTTGCCCCTGTAGATAAGCCAGAGGAAACGGTAACGATCAGCGCAATGATCTCTGTGGTTGTTCCGACAGCTGCCAGTGCACGCTCATTGCCCAAATAGCCGACGACCGCGGTATCGGCTGCATTAAATAGCTGCTGGATCATACTGCTTAACGCGATAGGAAGTGTGAAAAGCAGCAGCTTTCTCGTTAACGCCCCGTGCAGCATATCCATATCGTTTGTCTTTACGTTCATATTTCTTGCTCCTCATCCTTCTTGCAATAGCATACAAAAAAGAATAGAATGCAAATAGAGAATATAATAAATGATTAAAATCGAAGAATGGAATAGAAATGCTATGGACAATCCTTTGTTGAAGTATCTTGCCTTTATTAAGACCGTCGATCTGGGCAGTTTTACCCGCGCGGCCCGAGACCTTGATTATGCACAATCTTCCATCAGCAAGATGGTTGCAGATCTTGAGCATGAATGGGGAATGACGTTACTGGAACGCGGTAAGAGTGGGGTCTGCCTGACCTCTGCGGGAGAGCAGATTTTGCCACTTCTGCGCAAGGTTCTGAACGACCAGCAGGAGCTGGAAGGACAGATTTTTCGAATGAACGAGATGGAGACCGGGGTTGTTCGTATCGGTACCTTTGCCAGTGTTGCAATCCATTGGCTTCCGGATATTTTGGCGGCATTGCAAAAAGACTATCCTGGAATCGAATATGAAATGCTGCTTGGCGATTATGATGAGGTGGAACGATGGATCAAGGAAGGCCGCGTAGATTGTGGTTTCCTGCGCCTTCCAACGCTCCCTCAATTTGATACGATTTTCCTGAAAAAGGATGAATATAAGGTTGTTCTTCCGGCTGGGCATTGTCTTACAGAAAAGGAAACGATTGCTATTGAAGACTTGAATGGCTTGCCATTTCTGTTGCTGGAACATGGAGGGAAAACAGAGGTATCCGACCTGCTGGAATGCTCCCATGTGCAGCCGGATATTCGTTTTACCACATGGGAAGACTTCGCAATCATGGCGATGGTGGAAAAGAAAATGGGAGTCAGTATTCTGCCTGATATGATCTTGCAACGTATACCATATCGAATCGAAATACGATCTCTGCAAAAACCATACTATCGTACCATCGGACTGGCCATAAAAAGTCAAAAACATATGACACCAGCTGCAAAAAAATTCATCGATTATCTGTTGCTTCAGACGAATACAAAATACGGAAGAAGTACAAGTGATGAAATGGATATGGCCCATGTTTA
Organism: Oribacterium sp. UBA5894; assembly: GCA_002431355.1. Classification (GTDB taxonomy): domain Bacteria; phylum Bacillota; class Clostridia; order Lachnospirales; family Lachnospiraceae; genus Oribacterium. The sequence continues at coordinate 14,011 of DJEQ01000011.1, read as the reverse complement.
AATATAAAAAGTCTTAGGCACTGCTTCCATGCGTGTTCCCTTCTTTTGGCACTTTTAAGCGATTGTGTTACAATACAGAGGAAAAAAGATGGAAAGGAAGAGATGAACTATGGCAGATTTCAGAACCACGGAGGGAAAGGCGGCGAATAAAAATGGTATCCTGCGTGCATTCTTTGTGGCACTTGCGCTGGTTGTGCAGATTCTGCTCATCATCTCCTTCTTTACACGGCTCAGCCGCTATACAGCCTGGGTAAAGGATGCCATAGAGCTGCTTTCGGTCATCATGGTCCTGGTCATCTATGGACAGCATAAGACGAGCTCGATGAAGATGCCTTGGATCATCCTCATCATGGCCTTTCCGGTGTTTGGCATCGTGCTGTACTTCCTGATCGGTCTCGACGTGTCGACACACAAGATGCGGGAGCGCTATCAGAAGATTGACCGCGTGCTTTTCCCGGCACTGAAGGATACAGCAGATCCCGCAGACCTGGAGACCCTGAAGGCACAGAATCCAAATGCCGCTGCGATTTCGCAGTATCTGCAGGATTATGCCTATTATCCTGTCTATCGAAACACGGATGTGACCTATTATGACGATGCCGCAAAGGGACTCGAGGCGCAGCTTCAGGATCTCCGAAAGGCTGAAAGGTTCATCTTTATGGAGTACCATGCCATCGAAGACAAGGAATCCTGGAAACGGATTGAAGACGTACTGGTGGAGCGCGTGCAGGCGGGTGTGCATGTTCGTGTATTCTATGATGACATGGGCTCGATTGGCTTCATTACGACGGATTTTGTGAAGAAGCTCGAGCATCTCGGCATTCATTGCCGCGTATTTAATCCCTTTGCACCGGGAGCGAATATTTTCCTGAATTATCGGGATCATCGTAAAATCACCGTGATTGATAATCATGTTGGCTTTACAGGCGGCTACAATCTGGCCAATGAATACTTCAATGTGACGCACCCGTATGGGCGGTGGAAGGACAGCGGTATCCGCATTGAGGGACCCGCGGTACAGAGTATGACACTGACCTTTCTCGAAATGTGGAATGCCGTTCGGGCCAGCGATTGGGATGATCCAGACGCGCTTCGCTTCCTGAAGACCTATCATTACACAGCGAAGGAGCCGGAAGGCTTTGTGCAGCCCTATGCAGACAGTCCGATGGATAACGAACAGGTCGGGGAAAATGTCTACATCAGTATGGCCAACAAGGCGGAAAAGTACTGCTACTTTATTACTCCATATCTCATCATTACCGATGAGATGAACCATGCCCTTGGCCTTGCGGCGAAGCGTGGCGTGGATGTACGCATCATCACGCCAGGGATTCCAGATAAGCGTATGGTCTATGGTGTGACACGCTCTTTCTATAATGGACTCGTGCGAAATGGCGTCCGGATCTTTGAGTGGACACCGGGCTTCTGCCATGCGAAGATGAGCGTTGCGGATGACCGCATGGCGACCTGTGGCACGATCAACCTCGACTATCGCTCACTTTATCATCATTTCGAAAATGGCTGCTTTATGGCCGATTGCGCAGCAGTGCACGACATCAAGGCGGACTTCGATCGAACCTTTTCGGAGTGCCGTGAGGTGACCGATGAATATCGTGTCGGCCGTCGTGGAAACATTAAGCGACTGTGGCAGCTGTTCCTTCGGCTGTTTGCTGAGCTTCTGTAGTCGATGCCATCGACATGCATATGAAAGACCGCAGAATTTGTAGGGGCATGACCACAGGATGGGCTCTGGTTCCCTATGCATTTTAGTGAGAGGGCTTTGCACTTTCGGGTGCAGGGCTCTTTTCGCAGATGGAAGAACGTGCTATCCTAGGAAAACGCTGTATCATCAGGAGCATAGAGGGGGATGGATATGGGGATTTCGTTTATCATCAATAGTGTATTATTGGGCGTTGGACTTGCGATGGATGCTTTTTCCGTATCCATGGCAGACGGCCTTGCAAATCCGAAAATGTGCCGTAGAGAGATGGGGAGAATTGCGGGTTGCTTTGCCTTCTTCCAGTGGCTGATGCCGATGCTTGGATGGGTACTGGTTCATACCATTGTCCTGTATTTTCAGGCCTTTCAGAAGCTGATCCCGTGGATCGCCCTGATTCTTCTGTGCTACATCGGCGGCACCATGCTGCTGGAGGGGCTTCGAAATCCGCAGGGAGAAGAAATCGATGTAGACGCGCTGGAGTCGAAGCTTCCGCCTCAGAAGCTCGCAATGCAGGGCATTGCGACCTCCATTGATGCGCTTTCCGTGGGCTTTACGATCGCAGAGTACCATGTAGAAGAAGCACTTATGGCGACCCTTATCATCGCAGCCGTTACGTTTGCGATTTGTATCACGGGCCTTCACATTGGACGTGCGGCAGGCACGAAGCTGAGTGGAAAAGCGGCGATCCTTGGCGGCGTTATTCTCATTGGCATCGGCATCGAAATCTTCGTCAGCAATCTGTTTTTTTAAGCTCTCGAGCACGCCTTGTCGGAAAGGAGAGCGCATAGGATATCTGAGAGGCATCCGCAGGAGCAGCCAGCTTCTGTGGACGCCTCTCTACGTTTATTCGCCCGAATTTTCCGGAAGAAGCTTCCGATAGGCAGAAAAGGCGGAAGGAATGGAGTAGGTGTCTGCGAGCGCCTGCATGGAAACGAGTAAAAGATGGTCACTCTCAAAAGGCGTGAGCTCATCCACCCTCACCTCATAGCCGATCATATGCCATTCAATGTGACTGAAGATATGCTTGGCAGGCGCCAGTCGGCGGATATGCAGAGGCATAAAGCCGAGGGAAGATACATACTGAAGGGCTTCCTTCTCTGTAAGGTGGCCTTCCGTATTTGGAAATTCATACAGGCTTGCGAGAAGCCCCTTTGGTGGCCGCTTCCCTATGACGATCTTTCCGGCATCATGGAGGAGGAAAACCGTCCGAGCCTCCATGCGCCGGGCCTTCTTCTCAGGAACGACCGGATAGGCTGTTTCCTCTCCACGTGCATGTGCCGTGCAGAAGCACTGAAGCGGACATTCCGCACAGAGAGGAGTACTGTTAGGAAGACAGATCGTGGCACCGAGGTCCATCAGTGCCTGATTGAAATTTCCCGGTGTAGAGAGCGGCCTGGACTGTGCAGGCCCTGTATCTTCCTGGACATGAGCGGAAGTGAAAACCATGCTGCGGTTCAGCACCCTGTCGCCCTTCACCTGGACGGAGGACGGAAGGCTCTGCGCGGGCGCTGCCGCAGGCATCCAGTTTATATAGTAAGCGGCTGCGGCTTTTTGTGCCTTCTCCGTTTTGATGTTCTCTTTATACGCAGTGAGTCGTGCAAAGACACGAAGAAGATTTCCGTCGACCGCGGGCACCCTTTCTCCGAAAGCAATGGAGGCAATCGCCGCCGCGGTATACGGCCCAATGCCGGTGATCTTCAGAAGCTCGTCATAGCTTTTCGGCATGATCCCATCATAGGCTTCCATGATTTCCTCCGCGGCCTTATGAAGGTTTCGCACACGTGAATAGTAGCCGAGGCCTTCCCATAGCTTCATATAAGTATCCTCGTCGGCCTCTGCGAGCGCACGAATATCCGGGCAGCGTGCAAGAAAACGTGCATAGTAGTCCTTCACCGTATCGACCCTTGTCTGCTGCAGCATGATTTCCGAAATCCATACATGATAGGGGGTTGGATCCTCCCGCCAGGGGAGAATTCGACGCTCCACACGATACCACTCCATTAAGCTTTCACACATCTGATTCCAAGTGTCCATGTTTACTCCTGTTTGATATGACCCATACGCTTTTGCTATACAGGCTGCCATCCCTTTCTCTGTAGGCATGAAACATCTGAGAGGGCCCTTCATCAGAAAGCCCTGAACACACAGTATATATGCTTCTTCAACACTATGCTATAATAAAATGACATCATGAGAAAGGAAGGAAACACATGGAAACAGGCCGACAGCCCGCCTATCTTCGCATCTACAGAAGCCTGCGGGAAAGCATTACCGATGGAAGCTATGCACTCGGAGAGCGGATTCCCTCGAAGCGAACCATGGCAGAAAATACTGGAACCTCGGTCATCACCGTCGAGCATGCCTATGATCTCCTGATGGATGAGGGCTACATCGAAGCGCGTGAGCGAAGCGGCTACTTCGTGTGCTACCAATCGGAGGACGCCTTTCCGGTCGGGGATGCCTTCCAGCGAGAAGGCGATTTCGCCCATGCAGGCGAGCCGAACCGCACGGCAGCGGACCTGCACAGACAGAACACCGAAGTGGAGATATGGAACACCGCCGAAGGAACGTCGGCAGCGGATCAGTACGAAGACGCCACGACCGGGCTGTCCTTTGCCGGCTTTGCACGTACCATGCGACGGGTACTGTCAGACTATGAAGAGGAGTGCATGAAGCGCTCCCCAAACGAGGGCACCCTTTACTTCCGGGAAAGCATCGCACGCTACCTGCAGCGAAGCCGCGGAATTCATGTGGCCCCAGACCAGATCCTCATTGGTGCGGGATCCGAGTATCTGTATGGCCTCATCGTGCAGATGCTCGGACGGGAGCAGGTATATGCACTCGAGAACCCCTCTTATGAAAAAATCCAGAAGGTGTATGAGGCGAATGGCGCACACTGTGAGCTTCTGAAGCTTGGAAAGCATGGAATTCATTCCAGCGAGCTTCGCCGTTCTACGGCCGGTGTCCTGCATGTGACGCCCTTTGATTCGTATCCAAGTGGCGTAACGGCAACGGCGGGCAAGCGACAGGAGTATCTTTCCTGGGCAAAAGCACGTGGAGCGACGATCATCGAGGACGATTATGCGTCTGAATTTTCCCCCTCCACGAAGTCGGAGGATACACTGTTTTCACTGTCTCCAGAGGATACCGTTATTTATATGAACACCTTTACGAAGACCATTTCCCCGGCCATCCGTACCGGCTATATGCTGCTTCCACAGAAGCACGCAGAGGAGCTGAAGGAAAAAATCCGTTTCTATTCCTGCACAGTGCCGACGTATGATCAGTATGTGCTGGCTGAATATTTGAACAGTGGAGCCTTCGAACGAGATATCAATCGTGTTCGGCGGAAGCGTCGGCAGGAGCGAAAAAATCTGATATAATAGTGAAAGAATGATTGTGAGAGCTAGAGCAGAGCCTGATGGGGACGCGCTAGACAGAACGAAAGCTTCGCTGCCAGAGAGTGAACCACTCGAAGCATGGGCGATCAAGGAGGTTTGCATGGGACTCGTAAAGAATATACAAAGAACACATTTTATCTGGAGCATCACGGGTGAGTTTCTGCACTTTGCGGCGATCTCCGGCCTCATCTGCTCCGTGGACCAGATGCTGAAGAACGCCATCGACACGGAGCCGGAGGAGAATTTTCCACGGGACCTGCCGGGAAGCCATGGCCTTGTGAAAATCATGCGGGCCCATAATCCGGGCTTTTCGAAGGGGCATCTCAAGGAGTACCCGGAATTTGTGAAGCTGAGTTCCATGGCGGCCGTCGGCTTCCTCGCGGGAGGACTCCAGTACCTGACGGGCTTCTTCCCGAAGCGTTACAGGATTCGGAAGCTCGGCATGTCCATCGTGATCGGCGGTGCCCTCAGTAACGTGCTCGACCGTGCACTCCACGGTGCGGTGACGGATTACCTGAACATCCGCATCGGGGGTCTTAAGAAAATCATCGTGAATATCGGCGACATCGCTATCTGCCTCGGAGGCGCACTGTACGCACTTGCGGCGCTTTTCGGAAAGGACGAGTAATGACGGTGCCGGGGATAGCGCAGTCCGTTCAGGTTATTTTTACATGAGCCTACGATACATGGCGGAATCTGGGGCGACGGGGGAGCAGTGAGAACCCATACGCCGAGGACGTGAAAAAACAGAATCGGGTCCTTTTAGAACCACTTGGAAAACTTTTCCTTGACACTCCTTCTAACGACGACGTTTTCATCAAGAAAACTCGTCGATTAGAAGGAGCCTAGTGGTTCTTAAGGACCCGATTCTAGTTTTTTCCGCCGCAGAGCGTCCTGGGTTCTCACTGCTCCCCCGTCGCCCCGGCACCGCAAAACCCGCGTCTTTTCGCATAAACCTTGCCACCCATACCGCGTTTTGTTATAATATCGTTTGCTATTGCCCTCGGGCGAAGTCTGCGTACGCGTCGGAGAGCTGGCAAATTTTAGAATGAAGGAAGATTTTCCAATGAACAAGAAGATGAAGGGTGCACTGGGGCTTCTCGCAGTGCTGGCGATTACCGTCGGCTTCTGCTTCCTCGGAGTTCATGGTGCCAATGACATTAAGCTGGGCCTGGATCTGAACGGCGGTGTTTCCATCACCTACCAGACCACGGAAGAGAATCCGACCTCCGAGCAGATGTCGGATACCATCTACAAGCTTCAGCTGAAGGCACAGGGCTATTCCACCGAAGCCCAGGTATACCAGGAGGGAAGCAATCGTATCAACATCGATATCCCGGGTGCGACCGATGCCAATGAAATCCTGGAGGAGCTGGGCGAGCCGGGTACACTCCAGTTTGCAGACTCGCAGGGACAGGTACTGCTGACCGGTGACGACGTCAAGAACGCAAGCGCCGGCATGACGGATCAGAACGGATCCCGTCAGTACATTATCCAGCTGCAGTTTAACGATGAAGGCGCAAAGAAGTTCGCAGATGCAACTGCAGCCAATGTCGGAAAGCCACTCTACATCATCTATAACGATGAGATCATTTCGGCTCCGAATGTGCAGGAAGCCATCACGGGCGGTCAGGCCTCCATCACCGGTATTACGGATTATGATGAAGCAACACGGATTGCTTCCACGATCCGTATCGGCGCACTGCCGGTACAGCTCACAGAGCTCCGTTCGAATGTAATCGGCGCAACCCTTGGACAGGAAGCCATTACGACCTCCATTAAGGCTGGCATCGTGGGTCTCGTCCTCGTCATGCTTTTCATGATGGCCGTTTACAGACTGCCGGGCTTTATCGCTTCTCTGGCCCTGATCCTGTATACAGGACTGGAGCTGGTTCTCCTGCAGGCCTTTGAGGTAACCCTGACTCTTCCGGGTATCGCCGGTATCATCCTTTCCGTCGGTATGGCGGTGGATGCCAATGTCATCATCTTTACACGTATGAAGGAAGAGCTCGGTGCAGGCCATACGGTAGAACAGGCTGTAAAGGCCGGCTACAGCAAGGCCCTTTCCGCCATCATCGATGGTAATGTCACCACGCTGATTGCCGCCGCTGTGCTGTATCTGAGAGGCTCTGGTACGGTCAAGGGCTTCGCAACCACCCTGGCCATCGGTATTGTGATCTCCCTGATCACGGCACTGTTTGTTACGAGAGCACTGCTTTCCTGCTTTATTGATTTCGGCTGCACGAAGCCTGCACTTTACGGCGTGCGTAAGGAAATCAAGGTACGGAACTTCATCGGCTTCCGTAAGATTGCATACAGCATTTCTCTTGTGGTAATCGTAGCCGGCTTCCTGTTCATGGGTATGAATAAGGCCAAGCTTGGAAATCTTTTTAACTATGACCTCGACTTCCAGGGCGGCTCTTCCACGAACGTGACCTTCAACGAGGACATGTCGCTTGCCGACATTGACGCCAAGGTTACCCCGATCTTTAAGAACATTACCGGTGGTACCGCTTCCGTTCAGGCCTCCAAGGTGGCCGGAACCAATGAGGTCATCATTAAGACAAGAACCCTGACCACCGAGGAGCGTACAGAGCTCTATCAGGATCTCGTGGATGAGTTCCAGGTGGATGAGGCGAAGATCACCACCGAGAACATTTCCGGTGCCGTTTCCAATGAGATGAAGGCCGATGCCGTATGGGCATTCCTCATCGCCATCGTCTGCATGCTGATCTATATCTGGGTACGCTTTAAGGACATCAAGTTCGCGTCGGCCGCTGTTCTGGCGCTGACCCACGACGTACTGATTACGGTTGCCTTCTATGCGGCACTTAAGTGGGCGGTTGGCTCCACCTTCATCGCCTGCATTCTGACCATCGTCGGCTATTCGATCAATGCAACCATCGTCGTATTTGATCGTATCCGTGAGAATCTGCAGGATCCGGCCAAGCGTGACAATCTGGAGAATGCTGTGAATGATGCCATTTCGCAGACCTTCACCCGTTCGATCAATACCTCGCTTACGACCTTCATCATGGTACTGGTACTCTTCATCATGGGTGTATCGTCCATCCGTGATTTCACCATGCCGCTGATGGTGGGTATCGTTTCCGGATGCTGGTCCTCTGTCACCATCGCCGGTCCGCTCTGGTATGACCTCAGCCGCTATGCCGAGAAGAGAAGAGCTCGGAAAAAGGCTGCGGAGAAGGCAGAAAAGGCCGAGAAAAAGGCACAGAAGATGCAGAAGAATCCGCAGGCGTAAAACGATCCTTCCAGTGGATCGAACGCTTGACGGAAGCAGAAATCTCCGTTACATTAGAGACCGATCCCCTGGGGATCGGTCTTTTCGTTCACGGATATCCTTAAGGAGAGCGAAACGTAAGAGGAAGTCCTCCTGGATCGAAGGAACAGAGCTGCTTTATGCGCTGGGCTGCTTTCCCGGTGGCATTGGATAGAATCAAGAAATTGAGGTTCAATATATGAAATATCAAATTGTTGCGACGAGTGGACGCGCGAAATCCGCTCATATGGAAACCGTACATGGCAGCATTGAAACGCCGGTCTTTATGAACGTCGGCACCGTCGGCGCCATCAAGGGCGCTGTATCCACCGATGACCTTCATACGATTGGCACCCAGGTGGAGCTCAGCAATACCTATCACCTGCATGTTCGTACGGGAGATGAGCTGATCAAGTGCTTCGGAGGTCTTCATAAGTTTATGAAGTGGGATCGTCCGATCCTGACGGATTCCGGCGGATTCCAGGTGTTCTCCCTGGCGGGGACCGGCCGGAAGATCAAGGAGGAGGGCGTGACCTTCCACAGTCATATTGATGGACGGCGCATTTTCATGGGCCCAGAGGAGTCCATGCAGATCCAGTCAAATCTCGGCTCCACCATTGCCATGGCGTTCGATGAGTGCCCACCGGCGCTGGAGGATCGAAAGTACATCGAGCCATCCGTGGCACGTACGACCCGTTGGCTGCAGCGCTGTAAGGATGAAATGGCCCGCTTAAACAGTCTGCCGGACACCGTGAATAAGGAGCAGCTCCTGTTCGGTATCAATCAGGGTGGCATCTTCGAGGACATCCGAACCGAGCATGCGGATACGATTTCTGCGATGAATCTCGACGGCTATGCAGTCGGCGGACTGGCTGTCGGCGAGACCCACGAGCAGATGTATCATATTCTGGATGTGGTCGTCCCACACCTTCCGAAGGAGAAGCCAACCTACCTCATGGGCGTCGGAACCCCGGCCAACATCATTGAAGCTGTGGATCGAGGCATTGACTTCTTTGACTGCGTTTATCCATCCAGAAACGGTCGTCATGGTCATGTGTACACCCATAAGGGAAAGATCAACCTCTTTAATCAGAAGTATGAGCTGGACCCACGACCGATCGAAGAGGGCTGCATGTGCCCGGTATGCGCTGGCCAGAAGCGCGCCGATGGCAGCTACAGTGGCGGGTACAGCCGCGCCTACATCCGTCATCTTCTGAAGGCCAAGGAAATGCTCGGCATGCGCCTTTGCGTGCTTCATAATCTTTACTTCTATAACCATCTGACGGAAGAAATTCGCGATGCAATTCGCGGCAATTACTGGGACAGCTGGAAGGTCGAAGCACTGGATCGGCTCGAGACCTACGACCGCGGGGAAGAGTAAAACAGGAGACAGGATGAACACGATACTGTATGAGTCCATCAACAGTGAAGAGGAGCGACTGAAGGTCGCCCTCGACTGGCGAGAGGACCCGGAGATCATCTATTTTAAAAATGGACATTACCGGCTTTCCCTCAATCTGAAGGAGTATGAGATTCAGGATGAGTGCCTGTGCCTCGTGAATGCAGGTGTACTCCGAAAGCTTGAATCGCTCGGACCGAAGGGCGTAGCCTATGCGCTCCCGATTCATCTGGAGAACCTTTATTTTCAGAAGGAAGACGATCCGGTCAATACAGCACTGCTCAGACCACTGCAGGATGGAAGGCTTGGATTTTCGGATTTTATCACGGTCTCCGACTTCGGCTTCCTGCAGGTCCTTCAGATCTTCAATGAGATGGTACGCCGCTACCGGAATTTCGGCACGAAAATGGAGAGCAGAGAGGGCGGCATCCGGACGTATGCCATGCAGGCCGTTGCGGAGCAGCTGATCATCAAGGCCGATCTCCTTCGCCTGATTGCTCTCCTCGATGCGAATGCGCTCGTGCATGAGAAGTCTGCCACGGATACAGACAAGCAGGTGATCGCCATCAAGGAGAGTATCCGCTACATCCGGGAGCATTATCAGGAAAAGATCTACGTGCGGAATCTTTCCGAGCTTACGGGCCTTAACGAGCAGTACTTTATCCGCTTCTTCGGAAGCGTGACGGGGGAGTCTCCGCTGGATTATGTCAATGCCTATCGCGTAGAGCAGGCGGCCCGCCTCCTTCGGGAATCGGATACGCATGTCTATGAAATTGCGGAGCAGTGCGGCTTCCATAACATCGGAAACTTCATCAAGATTTTCCGCTCCTTCATGGGGCAGACACCGCATAAATATCGGAAACAGTTTGGAAGAGAGGAAGATGCAACATGACTTTATATTATCCGGCGATTATTCGAAATAAAACGAGTGAGGGATACCGCGTGGATTTCCTGGATCTCGAGGACTGCTATGGTGTGGGACCAACCGAGGAGGAGGCCCTTGCCGACGCGCGTTATAACGCCATTAACTGGATTCAGCTTGAGCTCGAGGATACGAACGACCTTCCGACCCGTTCCGTGAAGGCAGACGTACAGCTCGCTCCGGGCGAACGGTTCATCGACATGATGATCATCATGCCGCGCGAGGGCTGGGACGAGTAGACTCTGCCCTCGGAGCGCAGCTGACAGCGACTGCAGAATAGAAGCCAGGGGCCCGGAGGGGCCGTCGGAAACCAGTACTCCAGAACCGGA
>DJEQ01000011.1:0-2802 GCA_002431355.1 Oribacterium sp. UBA5894 | reverse complement strand
GGATTTTCATCGTTTCTTGCGTATGGCTTCCGACGGCCCCTCCGGGCCCCTTGGCTTCTGATGCCGCAGCGGTCGGCTGCTGCTCCGGTGGGCTGCTCTGGGCGTCCAATCCGCCCCTTGCATTGGGCCCCCCGCTGTGCTATAGTATCTCGGAACTTAGGGTAGCACGTATAGGAGGACGCATGTCAACGCTTCTTAAAAATGCATCGATTTTCACGAGAGAAGGATTCCGAAAGCAGGATGTACTGATCGCCGATCACAGAGTGCTGTTTGTGGATTCCATGAATATGAATACTACCGCTGATGCCGTTTATGATCTAAACGGTTTGTTTATAATTCCGGGCTTCGTAGATGTACATGTACATTTACGTGAGCCCGGTTTTTCTTATAAGGAAACGATTCGTACTGGAACCGAAGCGGCCGCACATGGCGGATATACCGCCGTCTGTGCGATGCCAAATCTGAAGCCGGTGCCATCCAATCTTGCAGATCTGCAGGTGGAGCTCGACGCTATTCGAAAAGATGCACTGGTGCATGTGTATCCGTATGGCGCCATCACCGAGCATCAGACAGGGCGCGGCGCCATCGGAAGGATGGAGGAGATCGCACCTTTCGTCATCGCCTATTCGGATGATGGCAAGGGCATGCAGGAGGAAGCTACGATGCGAGAAGCCATGATGCGGGCGAAAAAGCTCGACCGTATGATCGTCGCGCATTGTGAAGATGAAACAGAGCTTCGACCAGGTGGCTGCATCCATGAGGGAGAGTATGCACGCCTGCATCATCATGTCGGCATTAACTCTGCATCGGAATGGAAGCAGGTGGAGCGCGACGTACGGCTTGCGGAAGAAACCGGAGCTCGTTATCATGTCTGCCATGTGTCGACGAAGGAATCCGTGGACATCATCCGTGAGGCTAAAAAAAGAGGTGTGCGGGTGACGGCCGAGACCGGACCGCATTATCTCATGTTTACGGACATGGATCTCCAGGAGTCCGGGAGCTGGAAGATGAATCCGCCGATTCGAAGTGCAGAGGACCGTCATGCGCTGCTCGAAGGCATCAAGGATGGGACGATTGACTGTATCATTACGGACCATGCACCGCATAGTGCGGAAGAAAAGTCGAGAGGCCTCGACAAATCGGCCTTTGGCATTGTCGGCCTCGAAACCTGCTTCCCGGCACTGTACCGGAACCTCGTGCTGCGGGATCCAGAGCATCCAGATTCTGGAAAGGGAGCCATCACGCTGGAAAAGCTGCTCGAGCTTATGTGCGTGAATCCGAGAAAGACCTTCGGCATTGCGGGCCCACAGTACATGGAAGAGGGCGTAGAAGCGGATCTTACGGTGCTGGACCTTGAGAAGGTCTGGACCGTGGACAGTACGAAGTTTTATTCGCAGGGACACAGCACCCTTTACGATGGCATGGAGGTACAGGGCGAGGTTGTAAAGACCTTCGTTGGTGGCCGCGAGGTCTATGACCGCACGAAGGGAATCGAGCGGTAAGGTCGGTGGCGCATAGGTCATGGCTGGAACCGTAGACGGAGATATGGATCGGCTTCGAACCAGCCGATAAAATAGAAGAGGAGGAACATCAGTAGAGCTATGAAGGACGTAGAATTTAAAGTGCTCAGCAACGAAATGATCGCCCAGGATATCTTTCGTATGACGCTGGACGGCGATACTTCCGATATTACGAAGCCAGGACAGTTTGTTGAAATTAAAATTCCTGGCCGCTATCTTCGCCGTCCGATCTCGGTGTGCGACTGGAGCGAGAATCAGCTCACCCTGATCTACAAGGTGGTAGGAGAGGGAACAGAGGACCTCAGCTTCATGGAGCCAGGGGAGTATCTGACGGCCCTCACTGGCCTTGGAAATGGATATACGCTGCGCGGCATTCCGAAAAATCCAGTGATTGCCGGTGGCGGTGTGGGTGTACCACCGATGTATGCCCTGGCGAAGGCCCTGAAGCAGGAGGGCATCACACCGTATGTAGCGCTTGGCTTCAATTCGGCAGCCGATGTCTTCTATGAGAAGGAGTTCCGGGCACTTGGGGTACCGGTCAATGTAGCCACCGTGGATGGCAGCTATGGCGCGAAGGGCTTTGTGACGGACCTCTTCGGGGATCATCATGACTATGCCTTCGCCTGCGGCCCGGAGCCGATGCTGAAGGCCGTCTACAACAGCGTGAAGGATGGACAGTTCAGCTTTGAGGCCCGCATGGGCTGCGGCTTCGGCGCCTGCATGGGCTGCAGTAAGAAGACGAAGCATGGCTTCAAACGCGTATGCAAGGATGGTCCGATTTTTACATGGGAGGAGATCGTATGGTAGATATTACGACAGAGCTTTCTGGCATCCAGCTGACAAACCCGGTGATCCCGGCTTCGGGCACCTTTGGTTATGGAAAGGAATACTGGGATCTCTATGATCTCGATCTGCTCGGCTCCATTTCCTTTAAGGGAACGACCGTGGAGGAGCGCTATGGCAATGAGCTCCCACGCATCGCGGAGTGTGCGTCCGGCCTCATCAATTCGGTCGGTCTGCAGAATCCGGGGATGCACGAGGTCATCGAAAAGGAGCTCCCGGAGCTTCGAAAGCATTTTCACAAGCCGCTGATCGCGAATATTTCCGGCTTCAGCATTCCAGAGTACGTGCAGCTCGCGGAGGCCATGAGTGAGGTGCCGGAGGTGGGCATCCTCGAGGTCAATGTCTCCTGCCCGAACGTACATGGCGGGGGCATGGCCTTCGGTACCAGCGCGGACAATGTAGCCGCCGTGACGCGGGCGGTGAAGCAGGTGGCGAAAAA
>DJEQ01000012.1:8456-9121 GCA_002431355.1 Oribacterium sp. UBA5894 | reverse complement strand
CCTGCATTTACCGTCAGCCCCTTAAATATCCCCGAACTTCAGCTTTGCGGCGTGGTGGATCAGCTCCGCGGCCTCCTCTACGCTGTAGTAGGCGCTGTTAATGCAGAGGTCACTGATAGCCGTGTTTCCGGTAAAATTCGGAATGTACTTTTTATGATAGCTTTCGCGTGCCTTATCGGCATCGTGCACTGCCTTGATGGCTTCCTTCTCGCTCATGCCGAAGTACTCGATGCAGTTCTTCACGCGCACCTCATAGGGCGCATAGACGTACACGCGCAGAAGACGTGGCTCCTCTCGGAGACAGTATGCACCACAGCGTCCCACGATGATGCAGGAGCCCTTCTTCGCGAAGTCCTGAAGGATGCTCTCCTGCACGAGAAAAATCTCATCCTCCATGTCGGTGGTTCCCACACCGAAGGGATAGAGATGATACGAAAACTTCGAGTGAATGTCCTCTTCCTTCCGGCTGATTTCCTTCACCGAGGTGTTCATCCGCTTCGCGGTTTCTTCCACAATATCGCGGTCCAGATACTCAATATTCAGCTGCTTCGAGAGTGCCCGTGCGACGAGTCCGCCAAACGAGCCGAACTGCCGCGAAATGGTAATCACATATTTTTCCATGGCGGCCTCCTCTTACAGTACCTTATTAATGAAGCTGATCGTCC
>DJEQ01000012.1:6072-8342 GCA_002431355.1 Oribacterium sp. UBA5894 | reverse complement strand
TCCATGAAGATGACGCGGTCCGCCACTTCCCGGGCGAAGCCGATCTCATGGGTAACGATGATCATCGTCATGCCATCGGCGGCAAGCTGCTTCATAACGGAAAGGACCTCGCCGACCATTTCCGGATCGAGGGCCGAGGTCGGTTCATCAAAGAGCATGATATCCGGCTTCATGCACAGTGCACGGGCAATGGCTACACGCTGCTTCTGTCCACCAGAGAGCTGGGACGGGTAAGCATGTGCCTTCTCCACGAGATCCACGCGCTTCAGCATGGCAAGGGCGCGTTCCTTGGCCTCCTCCTTGCTGCACTTCTTCAGCTCGACGGGTGCCAGCATGAGGTTGTGCAGCACATCCATATTATTAAAGAGATTAAAGTGCTGGAACACCATGCCGACATTTTCGCGGACCTTATTGATATCCACCTTTTTATCGGTAATGTCGACACCATCCACATGGATCTTTCCCGCGGTGGCATTCTCGAGATGATTGAGACAGCGGAGGAACGTGGATTTACCTGACCCGGATGGGCCCAGGATGACCACAACCTCGCCCTCATGCACTTCGGTCGAGATATCTCGAAGGACTTCCAGATCTCCGAAGCACTTTCGAAGGTTTTCCACCTTAATTTTTACATTCTTTTCGTTCGACATAAGCATTCATCCTCCCTCGTGGTGCAGATACGTCCTCTTCTCCTGCCTGCGTTTTTCCGATACGGATAGCCGCGTGCAGCGACGACGTATACGCGTAGTCCGCCTTTCTTAACGTCTTACACCGCGGTTCATGTTCTTCTCAACGATCTTTGCAATATACGAAAGAATCGTAATCACCACAAGATACATCACGCCGACGATGGCCCAGGTCTCGAAGGACATAAACGTCTTCGCCTGTACATTTTTCGCCGTATTGACGAGCTCCGGGAAGCCGATGACGGACAGAATCGAGGTATCCTTCACGGTAATGATGAACTGGTTGATGATGCTCGGAATCATGGTGCGAATGGCCTGTGGCATGATGATCTTCCGCATGGTCGTCCAGTACGGAAGTCCCAGAGAGCGTCCGGCCTCCATCTGGCCGATGTCGACCGACTGAATGCCTGCGCGGATGATTTCCGCCATATACGCACCACAGTTCAGTGCGAGACAGATGGTACCGGCCTGAAGTGCCGACAGCGTGAAGCCATGTCCGATCTTCAGTGTATTATTCAAAAGATACGGCATTCCAAAGTAAACGAAAAACGCCAGTACAATCATCGGCACGCCTCGGATCACAAACACAAAGATCTGTGCGATGATATTGCAGATCCTGTTCTTCACAACGCTCATGAGACCGAAGATCGTCCCCAGGATACATGCAAAGAATAGCCCAAGAAAGGCCAGAAGCAGTGTCCGTCCCATGGCCAGCATCAGAAGTTTTCCGTACATGGTGATGATTTTTACCATAATGTCTCACCCTTTCATTCAAAATTCGCCGCAGCGCATCCGTCACATAAGCGGCGTTAGCACTGCGACGATGTAAATTATTTTTGATCAGCCGAGGTAGTTTGCGATGATCTCGTCATACTTTCCATTTGCCTTAATGTCCTTGAGACCTGCATTAAACATATCGATCAGCTCCTGCTTGCTGGAATCGAAGATGGCGAAGCCATACTCGGCAGGATCATTGCCTGTACCATCGAGAATCTTCATGCCGAGGCCGGTGTCCTTGATGTTTGAAGCCATGATTGGCGTATCATCGAAGCAGGCTGCAACCTGACCGCCCACAACTGCCTGGTACATGGTTGGTGAATCCTCGAAATAGGTGATGTCGAAGCCGTACTGATCCTTCAGGCTCTCTGCATAATCTGCACTCATAGAAGCGGTCTTCACGGCAACGCTCTTGCCCTTCAGGTCATCGAAACCGGTGATGTCTGAATTCTCTGCAACCGCCATGCTCTGGTTCGCATCATAATATCCATCGGAGAAGATCCAGCCGGAGGACTTCCGCTCATCCGTGATCGAGGCACCGGCGATCATGCCATCGGCCTGACCTGCCTGACAGGCAGCAATGGAAGCATCCCAGCCAATGCTCTTGATTTCATACTTGAAACCCTGATCATCTGCAATGGCTGCAAGAATGTCCACATCAATGCCGACGAGCTTTCCGCTGTCATCGGTATACTCAAATGGCTTAAAGGCGGTATCGGTCACGATCTGCCATACCTTGTCGCTGTCTCCTGCGGCAGCGGTGGTCTCTTCTGCGGCGGCCGTCGTATCGGCAGCAGCTGCCGTCGT
>DJEQ01000012.1:0-6038 GCA_002431355.1 Oribacterium sp. UBA5894 | reverse complement strand
GTCGTTCCTGCTGCAGTGGTTGCGGCTGGGGTCGAGGCATCGGAGCCTCCACAAGCGCTAAGGCCAAGTACTGCCATCGTTACTGCCATCACAAGTGCACTCTTTTTCATAATCTTCTCCTCTCATCTTCTTTGAAGCTTCGCTTCATGATCTATCCTAACGGCGTTTGCCGATTAGAAACGTTTCACGCAGGCATCCACAAAGGCCTGCACGAGCTTTCGCGACTTCGGGTCCGTCATGTAGGCGAACTCGGGATGCCACTGCACGCCGACGATGAATTTTCGTTTCGGTACGCAGAGAGCCTCCACCAGTCCATCCTCCGAATAGGCCATCGCCACGGCCCTCGGGGCCAGCGTTTTTACTGCCTGATGGTGGTAGCTGTTCACCGCATATTCGCCTGGGCCAATGATGTCGGCCAGCAGGCTTCCACTCAGCACATCCACCTTGTGGACCGGTCGATCGTACGGCGGCGTCATGTGATGCTCGACACTCGACGGATGCTCGCTCGGAAGGTCCTGATACAGGGTGCCACCGAGAAGTACATTCATGAGCTGAATGCCTCGGCAGATACCCAGCACCGGCTTATCCTCCCGCATGCAACGGTCAAACAGATAGGCTTCCATCTGGTCGCGTCGACTGCAGCTCACACCGCAGGTCGCTTTCCTCTCCTCATGGTACATACCCGGATCGACATCATGGCCTCCTGTCATCAGAATACCATCGCAGAAAGAAAAGCAGGCATCCATCTCCGCCCGATCGATCGTCAGCGGAAGCATGATGGGAAGTGCGCCACAGGCCTCCAGAACCTTCATATAACCTGGAAGCATCCAGTAGCTCTCCTTCTCGTCATCATACAGAGGGATTAAACCGATTGTCTTTTTCATCGCGGCTCACCTCCTGCTCCTTGTTATCGACACATTACGAAGTGTTACAAAAAGGCAAAGGGGTCTGAATCCTTTCGGACGCAGACCCCTTTGCCTTGGAAAACATGCTAGCACTGTGCAGTATGAAAGTCAAGCGATTCTATCGAAACTTTTCGCTGATGCCATGCATTAAAGATTTCCATCGTCCTTTTTGAAGACTTGTCATAAAGGACATTGTGTCATGCGTCTTTTTCTTTCATGGTTCATATCCTACACTTGCTTAAAGGACATGTCAACTATGTCTTTTATTATTTTTCTTTATAAGACGTATAACCTGTGTTGCCTTCGGACCATTTCAGAAGAAGCGAGGGGGGATCTGAAAGGGCTGAGGGAGGGGGCTGGCGGGGGACGGCATCCGAAACCATACGGAGAGTTCGTAGAAAAATCAAGGCAGGGATCCCAAGCGGCACAACAGAAAAACCGCCGCATGCATCATCACATACGACGGTTTTTACATGGAGTATGAATTTTATCTTAGGTAAATTAGGTAAATCAGAGTTTGAATCTTGTACGTATGAATTCTATAGAAGTGAACCTGCCTGCTTTTTCAGGAGTTTTTTTAAGGGAACAGGCAATTCAGTCTATATCTGTTTATGCAAGGGCTGAACCCAATGCCTTGCATTCTGCCAGTGCTGCATCATCTGGTGCGTCCTGACAGGTTACGGTGGAGATCACGTTCGCGCCGTCTGTGTCGCAACGGCTCTTCCATTCCTCCATCCAGGCACCTTCTCCCCAGCCCCAGGAGCCGAAGAGACCGATCTTCTTTCCGGACAGTGAGCCCTCTACCGCAGTAAACATTGGCTCAAACTCGTCCTCTTCGAGAACCTCTGCTCCCATGGCTGGGCAGCCGAAGGCAATGGCATCATAGGATGCTACGTCTCCTGCAGAGAACTCGGAAGGTCCCAGTACGGTTACCTCAGCGCCTGCTTCTTTTGCGCCTTCTGCGACGGCCTGCGCCATCTGCTCGGTATTTCCGGTCCCGGACCAAAAAACAACCGCAAGTTTGCTCATTTTTCCTCCTCTCATTTTTTAGAAATCATTTCTTTTTCCTGGCCTTCCTCGTCCCCGGAATCATGAGGGACGGGGGAAAGCCTCGTGGTGCAGAAAATGAAATTCTTTTTATATCCAAACAGCTCTGCTTATGGTCAGCGCTGTATTGGGCCATGTAATCGATGCCTCGTGCATGGATCTCGCACGAAGGACATCCTCTTCTATGAAGCGCTCTCCGCTCCGTCCGTGCCCTGTTTTACGACACGATATTCAGCTTGCAACCGTCAGTTCTTCCAGTGTGCGTCCTTTTTCCCAGGCGCGCTGATAGATCGTGGTGCAACGCTCGAATCGATGGAAGGAGGCTTTTGCCCGCTGCACATCGCCATACACCTTCCAGGTGCCGACGCATTTGCAGCCCTCCTTCTTGTGGCAGATGAAGCCTTCTACATCCTCCAGCGGATAGCCGAGCAGAATGCCGATTTCATGTGGAAACTCTTCGGAAGACTTCCGGGCACGAATCCGTTTACCGAGCTGCTCAATGCAGCGCGTAATATCACTGCAGTCATAGCCGTAGCTCTCGAGAAAGGCCCGTAGCTCTGAACGTTCGAGAAGCTGTCGCAGCTGTTCTGTCCGATACAGGTACAGAAGCACCCGCCCCTTTCGATAGTTCATCAGTACAGCACGAAGGCCCTTACGGACAAACATATGATTCATCTCGCGGATGTCCTTGCGTGCCTCTTCGAGGCTCTCATACGGAAGGCTGATGAGATTGGACGGCTTCATACCCGCCAGTGTCGGCGAACAGGTTTCAATAAGTAATTGCTCCGGCATGTCTCTATCCTCCGTTGCTGCCTCGGTTAGTTCTCTCTAACCACGTGCATATAGTACTATACTCTGCTGTTAGTGTCAACTAACTTTTTTGAAGATTTTCAGTTTTTTTATTCTGCCTGTTACGCTTCACACACGATGGTTCTACGCATGCTTTGCATAACCTGCCTTGTATAAGCAGTAGCACAGCCTTACGGTGCCAGAGGGTCTGGCACGTTCTGAAAAAAATCCAGTGCCCTCTATCTTTCTATGGTATAATTCAAGCGTCATTCGTCCTGGCTTCCAGAGGCAGAACTCACGCGGCATTCCCCGTGCTTCTGTGTACCGGTGGCCCGTGCAGCAGAATGCCGCACGAATTCGAATGTTTTCTATGAACCTGGAGGAGAAAGATGCTGGAAGGAAAGACTATTCTGCTCGGTGTGACGGGCAGTATCGCTGCCTACAAAATCGCCTATCTCGCGAGTGCGCTGAAAAAGCTGCATGCCGACGTGCATGTGCTGATGACGAAAAACGCGACCAACTTCATTCATCCGATTACCTTTGAGACGCTCACGGGCAATAAGTGCCTGGTGGACACCTTCGACCGGAATTTTCAGTTCAGTGTTGAGCATGTCTCGATTGCCAAAAAGGCGGATGTTGTGATGATCGCACCGGCCAGTGCCAATGTCATCGGAAAGCTCGCACATGGCCTCGCGGACGATATGCTGACCACGACGGTTACGGCCTGTCGCTGTCCGAAGATCCTTTCACCGGCGATGAATACCGCCATGTATGAAAATCCGATCGTGCAGGATAATCTTCAGCGACTCGCATCCTTCGGTTTTGAGGTCATCACCCCGGCCAGCGGTTATCTCGCCTGCGGGGATACCGGTGCCGGAAAGATGCCGGAGCCATCCGTACTTCTCGAATACATTCTTCGGGAGGTCGCACACGAGAAGGACCTGAAAGGAAAGAAAATTCTCGTTACCGCCGGTCCGACCCAGGAGTCGCTCGATCCTGTCCGCTACCTCACCAATCACTCTTCTGGTAAAATGGGCTATGCCATCGCGAAAATGGCAATGCTTCGTGGCGCGGAGGTCACACTCGTCAGTGGGCCAACCGCCCTCGAGCCGCCGCTTTTTGTGAAGTACGTGCCGATTACCACCGCCCGCGAGATGTACGAGGCCGTCACGGCAGTCAGTGATGCACAGGACATCATCATCAAGGCAGCTGCCGTCGCCGATTATCGCCCGGCCAGCATCAGTGATCAGAAGATCAAGAAAAGTGATCAGGACCTCTCCATTGCGCTTGAACGCACTGACGACATTCTGAAATATCTGGGTGCGCATAAGCATCCAGGTCAGTTCCTGTGCGGCTTCTCGATGGAAACAGAAAACATGCTTGCGAACTCGAGAGCGAAGCTCGAAAAGAAAAACCTGGATATGGTTGCTGCCAATAATGTCAAGGTGGCAGGTGCTGGCTTCCAGGGGGACACCAATGTGCTCACGCTGATCACGAAGGACAACGACGTATCACTCCCGCTTATGTCGAAGGAGGATGCAGCCATGAAGCTCCTGGATCAGATTCTCCAGCTTCAGAAAGAAGAAGGACGCACCGAAGGCTGAAAGAACGGTACACACGAAGTGCATCGCCTTTCCGAATGACGCACACCGGATTGCACTACTCTGCTCCGGCACCATTTACGTAAAGCGGTCCCGAAAACGCACCGCTTTCCATCACCGTATTGTATCTGCAGAACGCAGAACGGTAACAAGGAGGAAAAAATGAAAAACCAGAAATTTACAACTGCACAGATCAGCTTACTCGGCCTGATGGCCGCCATCCTGCTGCTCATGTCCTACACACCACTCGGGTATTTAAACATTGGCCCACTCGCGATTTCGTTCAATGTCATCCCCGTGGCGATCAGTGCCATCGTGCTCGGCCCGATCGGCGGCGCAATTGCCGGTGCGATTTTCGGACTTACGAGCTTTTTACAGTGCATCGGCGTCGGCGGCAGCAGTGCCATGGGCGTCATGCTCTTCAGCATCAACCCGTTTCTCGCCTTCGTGCAGCGCTTCTTCCCGCGTCTTCTCGACGGCCTCTGCCTTGGCTTCATCTTCCGCGGCGTCCGTAAGGTCAGCAATACCTATATCGCCTGCGCGGTCACCGGCTTCTTCTCTGCCTTTCTGAATACCTTTTTCTTCATGTCCGCGCTGGTGGGCCTGTTTGGAAATACGGAATATGTACAGAATCTCATGGGCGGCCATAACATCATCATTGGCTGCTGTCTCATGGTCGGTATCAATGCCGTCTGCGAGATGATTTCATCCACCGTTATCACAGGTGCCGTCGGAGCCGCACTGTCCCGTGCGCATCTTATCAATATTGAAAGAGTTTGATTTATGATTTTAGCGATTGATATCGGAAATACCAACATTGTGGTCGGCTGTATCGACGACCAGAAGACCTACTTCATCGAGCGTCTGTCGACGGTTCGGACGAAAACCGAGCTCGAATATGCTGTCGACCTGAAAACGGTCCTCGACATCTATCACATCAAGGGCTGCGACATCGAGGGCTGCATCATCTCCTCGGTGGTACCGCAGATTACGAATACAGCGAAGCTTGCAGCAGAAAAGATTTTAAAGAAGGAGGTCATGGTGCTGGGACCGGGCGTGAAGACCGGTCTCAATATCCTGATGGATCACCCGGCGCAGCTTGGTGCAGATCTTGTGGCGGATGCGGTTGCCGGGCTTCATGCATATCCGGTACCGCTCATCATCATTGACATGGGCACGGCCACTACGTTCTCCGTCGTCAATCGTGAGCGGCAGTACATTGGCGGCATGATTCTTCCGGGTGTACGTATCTCGCTGGACGCGCTTACCTCCCGTGCTTCACAGCTCAGCGGCATCAGCATTGATGCACCGAAGCATGTGATCGGAAAGAACACCATCGAGTGCATGAAGAGCGGCGTGCTGTACAGCAGTGCGGCGGCGCTCGACGGCATCATTGATCGAATCGAGGAGGAGCTCGGCGAGGAAGCGACGGTCATCGCGACCGGCGGTCTCGCGAAGAGCATCGTCTCCCACTGTAAGCGAGACATCATCCTCGATGAGGACCTCCTCCTGAAGGGGCTCCTCGTCATCTACGAGAAAAACCGGGCATAACGCAGGCTGGCCCAGATGGACGGGCGGAATATGATTCCCAACGCGTGACCCCGGAAGGGCTGCTATCCGATGCCAGATGTAAAATGTACAAAAATCAAAGCCGGATTACCCTGAAGGGGGCTGTCTGAAGCCAGTACTCCAGAAC